>JBDSLK010000021.1:0-18784 GCA_039916425.1 Nocardioides sp. | reverse complement strand
CCGACCGGATCCGCGGTGAGCTCGAGAAGCTCACCGGCAAGCAGGTGCAGCTCAACATCCTCGAGGTCAAGAACCCCGAGGTGGACGCGCAACTCGTCGCGCAGGGCGTGGCCGAGCAGCTCTCGGGTCGCGTGCAGTTCCGGCGTGCCATGCGCAAGGCCATGCAGACCTCGATGCGGTCGGGTGCCAAGGGCATCCGGATCCAGTGCTCGGGCCGTCTCAACGGCGCCGAGATGTCGCGCACCGAGTTCTACCGCGAGGGCCGCGTGCCCCTGCACACCCTGCGTGCCGACATCGACTACGGCTTCTACGAGGCCAAGACGACCTTCGGCCGCATCGGTGTGAAGGTCTGGATCTACAAGGGCGAGGTCGCGGGCACCCGCGCCGAGCGTCAGGCCCAGGCCGCGGCTCGTGCCGGGGCTCCCGGCCGTGGTGGCGCAGGTCGTCCGGCCCGCAGTGCCGAGCGTCCCAGCCGGGGCACCCGCGCGCCGCGCGCCGACGAGACCCCGACCGCCGACGCGACTGCCGCCGCGGCACCGGCTCCGGCCCAGGCCGCTTCAAGCACCGGTCAGGAGGGCTGAATCCGATGTTGATGCCCCGTCGTGTCAAGCACCGCAAGCAGCACCACCCCAACCGGAGTGGCGCGGCCAAGGGTGGCACCAAGCTCGCCTTCGGCGAGTTCGGCATCCAGGCGATCGAGGGTCACTACGTGACCAACCGGCAGATCGAGTCGGCTCGTATCGCCATGACCCGTCACATCAAGCGTGGCGGCAAGGTCTGGATCAACATCTACCCGGACCGCCCGCTGACCAAGAAGCCCGCCGAGACCCGCATGGGTTCCGGCAAGGGCTCGCCCGAGTGGTGGATCGCCAACGTCAAGCCCGGACGCGTGATGTTCGAGCTCTCCGGCGTCGACGAGATCACCGCCCGCGAGGCCATGCGCCGCGCGATGCACAAGCTCCCGATGAAGTGCCGCTTCATCACCCGCGAAGCAGGTGAATTCTGATGGCCGACAAGATGACCGCACACGAGCTCGACGACCTCAACGCCGTCGACCTCGAGTCCAAGTTGCGCGAGCACAAGGAAGAGCTGTTCAACCTGCGCTTCCAGGCAGCGACCGGCCAGCTCGAGAGCCACGGCCGGCTGCGGACCGTGAAGAAGGACATCGCCCGGATCTACACCGTGGTGCGCGAGCGCGAGCTCGGCATCCGGTCCACCCCGGGTGACAGCAGCGAGACCGAGGCCAAGACCAAGAAGGGCGCCGACGCATGAGCGAGACCAACACGAGCGGGGAGCGCAACACCCGCAAGACCCGTGAGGGCATCGTCGTGAGCGACAAGATGGACAAGACCGTCGTCGTGTCCGTCGAGGACCGTGTCAAGCACCCCCTCTACGGCAAGGTCCTGCGCAAGACCTCGCGGCTCAAGGCCCACGACGAGCAGAACGACTGCGGCGTGGGCGACCGCGTGCTGGTCATGGAGACCCGCCCGCTGTCGGCCACCAAGCGCTGGCGCGTCGTCCAGGTGCTCGAGCGCGCGAAGTAGTCCCCGGGCGCTGCCCAACAGGATCCAGATGAGTTCGGCCAGGCTCGCCCCGGCGAGAACCGGCTCGACAAGGAGAAGGTAATGATTCAGCAGGAGTCGCGACTCAAGGTCGCCGACAACACCGGTGCGAAGGAGATCCTCTGCATCCGTGTGCTCGGTGGCTCGGGTCGTCGCTACGCCGGCATCGGCGACGTCATCGTCGCCACCGTCAAGGACGCGATCCCCGGTGGCAATGTGAAGAAGGGCGACGTCGTCAAGGCCGTCGTCGTGCGCACCGTCAAGGAGCGCCGCCGCGCCGACGGCTCGTACATCCGCTTCGACGAGAACGCCGCCGTGATCCTCAAGGGTGATGGCGAGCCGCGCGGTACGCGCATCTTCGGCCCCGTGGGTCGCGAGCTGCGCGAGAAGCGCTTCATGAAGATCATCTCGCTCGCACCGGAGGTGTTGTGAACCATGGGTAAGAGCGTGAGCATCAAGAAGGGCGACACCGTCAAGGTCATCGCCGGCAAGGACAAGGGCGCCGAGGGCAAGGTCATCTCGGTGCACCGCGAGGAGCAGCGGGTGATCGTCGAGGGCGTCAACCGCGTCAAGCGCCACACCAAGGTCGTCAACCAGGGCGGTCGCGCTGGCAACACCGGCGGGATCATCACGGTCGAGGCTCCGATCCACATCTCCAACGTGATGCTGGTCGAGGGTGACGGCGTGACCCGTGTCGGCTACAAGCGCGACGAGGTCCTCAAGCGTCGACCGGACGGCTCGACGTACGCCGCGCACCGCAGTGTGCGCATCTCCCGCAAGACCGGGAAGGAGATCTGACATGACCGACACCACTGTCGAGAACACCGCGACCGAATCCCCCGAGCGGGTCGTCCCGAGGCTCAAGACCCGCTACCGCGAGGAGATCCTCCCCGCGCTCCAGAGCGAGTTCGAGATCCCCAACGTGATGCAGGTCCCCGGCCTGGTGAAGATCGTGGTCAACATGGGGGTGGGTGAGGCTGCTCGCGACTCCAAGCTGATCGAGGGCGCCATCAAGGACCTCACCGCGATCACCGGCCAGAAGCCGTCGGTCACCAAGGCCCGCAAGTCCATCGCCCAGTTCAAGCTGCGTGAGGGCATGCCGATCGGTGCGCACGTCACGCTGCGCGGCGACCGGATGTGGGAGTTCCTGGACCGCCTGCTGTCCCTGGCGCTGCCTCGCATCCGCGACTTCCGTGGGCTCTCGCCCAAGCAGTTCGACGGTCGCGGCAACTACACCTTCGGTCTGACCGAGCAGGTGATGTTCCACGAGATCAACCAGGACCGGGTGGACCGCCAGCGCGGTATGGACATCACGGTCGTGACGACTGCGACCACCGACGACCAGGGCCGCGCGCTGCTCAAGCAGCTGGGCTTCCCCTTCAAGGAGAACTGACATGGCGAAGACTGCTCTGAGGGTCAAGGCCGCTCGTAAGCCCAAGTTCGCCGTCCGCGGCTACACGCGCTGCCAGCGCTGCGGTCGCCCGAAGTCGGTCTACCGCAAGTTCGGCCTGTGCCGCATCTGCCTGCGCGAGATGGCCCACCGTGGCGAGCTGCCGGGCGTCACCAAGTCCTCGTGGTGATCTGCCCGGGCGCGACACCTGATGTTTTTGACGACAACCGCTGAAGGTCCCGCACACGCGGGAAACCACAGAAGAGAGAGAACCCACCGACTATGACGATGACTGACCCGATCGCAGACATGCTGACGCGTCTGCGCAACGCCAACCAGGCGTACCACGACGAGGTCTCGATGCCCTTCAGCAAGCTGAAGCAGGGCGTCGCGGAGATCCTCAAGCAGGAGGGGTACATCACCTCCTTCGACGTCGCCGAGCCCGCCGAGGGCGAGGTCGGCAAGACGCTGACCATCACGCTCAAGTACGGCCGTACCCGCGAGCGCTCGATCGCCGGCATCCGCCGCATCAGCAAGCCCGGTCTGCGCGTCTACGCCAAGCACACGGGCCTGCCTCGCGTGCTTGGCGGTCTGGGTGTCGCGATCATCTCGACCAGCCAGGGCCTGCTGACCGATCGTCAGGCCAACCAGAAGGGCGTGGGTGGGGAAGTTCTCGCCTACGTCTGGTAACCCGGACAAACAGAGACCGAGAAGGAGAAACAAGCATGTCGCGCATTGGCAAGCTCCCGATCGCGGTCCCGTCCGGCGTGGACGTGGCGATCGAGGCCAACCCCCTGCAGACCATCACGGTCAAGGGACCCAAGGGCACGCTGTCGCACACCGTGGCAGTCCCGATCACGGTCGAGAGGGGCGAGGGCCTCCTGGAGGTCAAGCGTCCCGACGACGAGCGGGTGAGCCGGTCCCTACACGGGCTGACCCGCACCCTGATCAACAACATGGTCGTCGGGGTCACCGACGGCTACGAGAAGAAGCTCGAGATCGTCGGCGTGGGCTACCGCGTCCTGCCGAAGGGACCGACCCAGCTGGAGTTCCAGCTCGGGTACTCCCACTCGATCACCTTCAACGCCCCCGAGGGCATCACCTTCACGACGGACGGGCCCACCCGCCTGGCCGTCCTGGGCATCGACAAGCAGCTCGTCGGCGAGACGGCTGCCAAGATCCGCAAGCTTCGCAAGCCCGAGCCTTACAAGGGCAAGGGCGTCCGGTACTCCGGCGAGCACATCCGGCGCAAGGTCGGAAAGGCTGGTAAGTAACTCATGGGTATCTCCCTCAAGCACAACAAGCACACCGCTGGGCGGATCAAGTCCCGCCTACGGCGACAGGTTCGTGGCCGCAAGAAGGTCGCTGGCACTTCCGAGCGGCCGCGCCTCGTGGTCACCCGGTCGTCCAAGCACATCTCGGTGCAGGTCGTGGACGACCTGGTCGGCAAGACGCTGGCCTCGGCCTCCACCATGGAGTCCGACGTGCGCACGCTGAGCGGTGACAAGACGGCCAAGGCGGCCAAGGTCGGCACGCTCGTCGCTGAGCGGGCGAAGGACAAGGGCGTCGACGCCGTCGTCTTCGACCGTGCCGGCAACAAGTACCACGGTCGCATCGCGGCCCTCGCGGACGCAGCCCGCGAGGGTGGACTGACCTTCTGAGCACCACACCTAGTTTTTCCCAGAACACAGAGGAGACAAGACTCATGAGCGGAGCCCAGCGCGGACAGCGCGGCGGCGAGCGCGCCGGAGGGGATCGTCGCGGAGGACGCGACGACCGCCGGGGCGGCGCCGACAAGACCGCCTACATCGAGCGAGTCGTGGCGATCAACCGCGTCGCCAAGGTCGTGAAGGGCGGTCGTCGCTTCAGCTTCACCGCCCTGGTCATCGTCGGCGACGGCGACGGCCTGGTCGGTGTCGGCTACGGCAAGGCCAAGGAGGTGCCCGCGGCGATCGCCAAGGGTGTCGAGGAGGCCAAGAAGGCCTTCTTCAAGGTCCCCAGGATCCAGGGCACGATCCCGCACCCCGTCCAGGGTGAGAAGGCCGCCGGCGTGGTCATGCTGCGCCCGGCCGCTCCGGGTACCGGCGTCATCGCCGGTGGCCCGGTGCGCGCGGTCCTCGAGTGCGCCGGCATCCACGACGTGCTGAGCAAGTCGCTGGGATCGTCCAACCAGATCAACATCGTGCACGCGACCGTCGAGGCGCTGCGGATGCTGGAGGAGCCCGAGCACGTCGCGGCCCGTCGTGGGCTGCGCGTCGAGGACGTCGCCCCGCGCGCGCTGCTGAGGGCGCAGGCCGAGGGCATCGCGGCCGCGGCCGCCGGAGGTGCGTCCTGATGGCACAGCTGAAGGTCCAGCAGAAGAAGTCCACGATCGGCTGCAAGGCCAACCAGCGCGAGACCCTGCGGTCGCTCGGTCTCAAGCGCATCGGTGACGTGGTCGTCAAGGAGGACCGCCCGGAGATCCGCGGCATGGTCCACACCGTCCGTCACCTGGTGACGGTCGAGGAGGTCGACTGAGATGACGCTCAAACTGCACCACCTACGCCCCGCCCCGGGTGCCAAGACCGCCAAGACCCGCGTGGGTCGCGGCGAGGGCTCCAAGGGCAAGACCGCGGGTCGCGGCACCAAGGGCAGCAAGGCCCGCAACCAGATCCCGGCCGCCTTCGAGGGTGGCCAGATGCCGATCCACATGCGGCTCCCGAAGCTCAAGGGCTTCAAGAACCCGTTCAAGGTGGAGTTCCAGGTCGTCAACCTCGACAAGCTCAGCGAGCTGTTCCCCGAGGGTGGCGTCGTCTCCGTCGATGACCTGGTGGCCAAGGGCGCCGTTCGCAAGAACGAGCCGGTCAAGGTCCTCGGTCAGGGCGAGATCACCAGTGCCGTGCAGGTGAGCGCGCAGGCGTTCTCCGGCTCGGCCAGGCAGAAGATCGAGGCCGCCGGCGGCGCCGTCACGGTGCTGTGACCGGTCTCGAACAGGGTCTGACCCGCTGAAGACAACAGTGCTGGGGCGCGTGCTCCTCGAGGGCTCCTCGAGCGGCGCGCGCCTCTTCGCACACCCCAGGGTGCCCGGTGGGACGGCTGTTAGGCTTCTGCGGGCACCTGCGACCACCGGGCCGTCCGCCATCGTCAGAAAGAGGATCTCGTGCTAGGCGCGTTCGCCAACGCTTTCCGGACACCGGACCTGCGACGCAAGTTGCTGTTCGTGCTGTTCATCATCGCGGTCTTCCGGCTCGGCTCCCAGGTCCCCGCGCCGGGCGTCAATGTGGCCAACGTCCAGAGCTGCCTGAGTCAGGTCCAGGCCTCCGGCCTCTACAGCCTCATCAACCTCTTCTCGGGTGGTGCGCTGCTCCAGCTGACGATCTTCGCGCTGGGGATCATGCCCTACATCACCGCGAGCATCATCCTGCAGCTGCTGGTCGTGGTCATCCCGCGGCTCGAGGCCCTCAAGAAGGAGGGCCAGTCCGGTCAGACGAAGATCACCCAGTACACCCGCTACCTCACCCTCGGCCTCGCCGTCCTGCAGGCCACCGGCATCGTGGCGCTGGCGCGCTCCGGCCAACTGCTCCAGGGCTGCACCCAGGACCTCCTGCACGACAACGGCACCGGCACCTTCCTGGTCATGGTGGTGACCATGACGGCCGGCACCGCCGTCATCATGTGGCTCGGCGAGCTCGTCACCGACCGCGGCATCGGCAACGGCATGTCGATCCTGATCTTCACCCAGGTCGTCGCGACGTTCCCGTCCTCCCTGTGGCAGGTCCAGAAGGCGCAGGGCCCGTGGGTGTTCGGCATGGTCCTGGTGATCGGCCTGGTGATCATCGCGGGCGTCATCTTCATCGAGCAGGCTCAGCGCCGCATCCCGGTGCAGTACGCCCGCCGGATGGTCGGCCGCAAGATGTTCGGTGGCTCCTCGACCTACATCCCGCTCAAGGTCAACCAGGCCGGCATCATCCCGGTCATCTTCGCCTCCTCGCTG
Organism: Nocardioides sp.; assembly: GCA_039916425.1. Classification (GTDB taxonomy): domain Bacteria; phylum Actinomycetota; class Actinomycetes; order Propionibacteriales; family Nocardioidaceae; genus Nocardioides. The sequence continues at coordinate 11,859 of JBDSLK010000021.1, read as the reverse complement.
CTCTACCTGCCGGCGATGGCGGTGCAGTTCAACCAGACCAGCGACTCGCCGGTGATCCGCTTCCTCAACGACTACATGGTCGGCGGCAGCCACCCGCTCTACATGGCGGTCTACTTCGCCCTGATCATCTTCTTCACGTACTTCTACGTCTCGATCACCTTCAACCCGCAAGAGGTCGCGGACAACATGAAGAAGTACGGCGGCTTCATCCCCGGGATCCGGGCGGGCAAGCCGACCGAGGACTACCTGGCCTACGTCCTGGCCCGCATCACGCTGCCCGGCGCTCTGTACCTCGGTCTGATCTCGTTGATCCCACTCATCGCCTTCGCGGTCATCAACGCCAATCAGAACTTCCCCTTCGGCGGCACCTCGATCCTGATCATGGTGGGCGTCGCGCTGGACACGGTGAAGCAGATCGAGAGCCAGCTCCAGCAGCGCAACTACGAAGGATTCCTGCGCTAAATGCGACTCATCATCATGGGGCCCCCTGGGGCCGGCAAGGGCACCCAGGCCAAGTTCATCGCAGACCACTTCGGCATCCCCGCCGTGTCGACCGGTGACATCTTCCGGGCCAACGTGTCACAGGGCACCGACCTCGGCGTCGAGGCGCAGCGCTACATGGACGAAGGGGAGTACGTCCCCGACGCGGTCACCAACCTGATGGTGCGTCGCCGGATCGACGAGCCCGACGCAGCACCCGGCTTCCTGCTAGACGGCTACCCGCGCACCCTCGCCCAGGTGCAGGAGCTCGACGGGATGATCGCCTTCACGGGCCACCGTCTGGACGCAGTCCTGGTGCTGACGGTCGACTCCGAGGAGATCGTGCAGCGGCTGCTGCAGCGCTCCGAGGTCGAGGGTCGCGCCGACGACACTGAGGACGTGATCCGCCGGCGTCAGGAGCTCTACACCGAGCAGACGGCGCCACTCATCGAGGTCTACCGCGAGCGTGGCCTGCTGCTCGAGATCGACGGGATGGGCGAGGTCGACGACGTCACCGCCCGCATCTTCTCGTCTCTCGACGTCTGGCCCCAGAGCTGACCCGGCGCCACGAGCGATGGGACTGCTGGACCGCGGGATCGAGTACAAGTCGCCCGACCAGATCGACGGCATGCGCCGGGCCGGCCTCGTGGTGGGCCGTACCCTGGAGTTGCTGCGCGCCACCGTGAGGGCGGGGATCTCGACCGCCGAGCTCGACGCGGTGGCCGACGACAGCATCCGGAGCGGGGGAGCCACCCCGTCGTTCCTGGGCTACCACGGCTTCCCGGCGTCGATCTGCGCGTCGGTCAACGACGAGGTCGTGCACGGCATCCCGGGTGAGCGGATGCTGGCCGACGGCGACGTGATCTCGATCGACTGCGGCGCGATCGTCGACGGCTGGCACGGAGACGCGGCCGTCACGGTCGCGGTCGGCGCCGTCACCGACGAGGTGACCCGGCTGATGGAGATCACCGAGGAGTCGCTGTGGCGGGGCATCGCCGCGGCCCACCTCGGCGGTCGGGTCAGCGACATCTCGCACGCCGTCGAGTCGAGCGTCCGCGCGGCCGGCGACTACGGCATCCTCGAGGACTACGTCGGCCACGGCATCGGGTCGGCCATGCACCAGCCGCCGAACGTGCCCAACTACGGCCGCCCCGGCCGCGGCCCCAAGCTCGTCCAGGGTCTGGTCCTCGCGGTGGAGCCGATGATCACGCTGGGCGACCAGGCCACCGAGGTCCTGGAGGACGACTGGACGGTGGTCACCGCGGACGGTCGCTGGGCCGCGCACTACGAGCACACGTTCACCCTCACGCCCAACGGCGCGTGGGTGCTGACCGCCCTCGACGGCGGGGAGGCCAGGTTGGCCGCGCTCGGCGTGCCCTTTGGCGGCCGGTAGGTTTGTCCCTCCGCCCGTCCCACGTCCCCCGTCCCCTCTCATCCGGCCCTTGACTGACGAAGGAACCGCTGCGTGCACGTAGAAGCCTGGCTCTGGTGGACCACCGTGCTGGTGACCACCGCCCTCCTCCTGTTCGACGTGTTCATCATCGGGCGGCGGCCGCACACCCCGACGATGAGGGAGTCCGGGCGTCACCTGGCCTTCTACATCGGCATCGCGGTGGTCTTCGGCCTCGGGGTGTGGTGGCAGTACGGCGCGCGCTACGGCGGTGAGTTCTTCGCCGGGTGGCTGACGGAGTACTCCCTGTCCATCGACAACCTGTTCATCTTCATCATCATCATGACCAAGCTGTCGGTGCCGCGGAAGTACCAGCAGACGGCCCTGCTCATCGGCATCGTGATCGCCCTGGTGCTGCGGGGGGCGTTCATCGCAGTCGGTGCCGCGGCCATCAACAACTTCAGTTGGGTGTTCTACCTGTTCGGTGCGTTCCTGATCCTCACTGCCGTCAACCTCGCCCGCGAGGCAGGTGACGACGACGAGGACGGCGGCTACGACGAGCCGCGACTGGTCCGCTACGTCAAGCGGCACTTCCCGGTCGCCGACGAGTGGCAGGGCGTGTCACTGACGGTCAAGGAGAACGGCAAGCGGCTGCTCACCCCCATGTTCATCGTGGTGCTGTCGCTCGGCATGACCGACCTGCTGTTCGCCCTCGACTCCATCCCGGCGATCTACGGGCTCACCAAGGAGCCCTACCTGGTCTTCGCGGCCAACGTCTTTGCCCTGATGGGGCTTCGGCAGCTGTACTTCCTCATCGGTGACCTGCTCCAGCGCCTGGTCTACCTGTCCTACGGTCTGTCGTTCCTGCTCCTCTTCATCGGCGTCAAGCTCGTCCTGCATGCGATGCACGAGAACGAGCTGCCCTTCGTCAACGGCGGCGAGCACATCGAGTGGGCCCCGGAGATCCCGATCTGGCTCTCGCTGGTCGTCATCGTCGGCACCCTCGCGGTCACCGCCGTCGCGAGCCTGGCCAAGGATCGCGCCGACCGCAGGAACGTCGAAGCCTGAGGCGCCGGGTCAGCAGGTGGGCAGCACGGCGACCACCCGGTCGGCGTCCGCGCGGGTGATCGGAAGGTCGTAGGCCACCGCCACCCGGAGGTATCGCTCGAGGTACTCGCACCAGTAGGCCCGGCGCGGCGGCATCCACTCGGCCGGGGTGCTGTCCTCCTTGGCCTGGTTGGCCCGGCCGCTGACCGCGAGCAGCTCACGGTCGACGTCGTTGGCGAACGCGATGCGGCGGCGCCGGGTCCACGACCACGCGCCCTCGTGCCAGGCGCGCGCCAGCGGATAGACGTGGTCGACCTGGATGCCGTAGCCGTTGTCGCGCCAGGTCATCGGCTCGCCGGTGAAGGGGTCGCGGAGGCGGGCCTGGTAGATGCGGCAGCGCGATCCCCACCGGAGCTCGACGTGGGTCATCTGCTCCAGCAGCACGTCCTGGCGCGTGTCGCAGCCGTTGTGGCCGAAGCGGGTGGCGTTGCGGTCGGTCCACTCCGGGCCGAAGACGCAGACGCCGGGGCGGCAGTCGCGCTCGTAGCCCGGGTGGTAGCCGGGTGCCTCGACGACAGCGACCCGCGCGAGCAGGGCGCGGAGCAGGTCGGCCCGGTCGGGTGCGGCGGACGATGAGGTGGCGCCGAGCAGCGACCACGCCAGGACGAGCGTGGCCAGGCCCGCCGCAGCGGACCAGCGTCGCGGTGCCACGTCAACCTCCCCCGGGAGGGTCGACACAGGTCTGCGACCAGTCGGAGGCGACGGTGCCCCGGATCAGGCGCACCTGGAGGCACACCTCGCCGTCCGCGCCGTCGCCGCGGACGACCAGCCGGGTCTCGTCGGTCCGGGCGGTCTCGCCCGTCTCGGGTCGAAGCCACTCCCAGGAGTCGCCCGGTCGGGGCTCGTCGGCCGCGGCCCACGCGAACACCACGTCGCGGGCGGCCCGCCGGCCGGTGAGCGTGGGCACGCCGGTCGGGACCTCGGGCAGCACGCTGGCGGGAGTGCTGGCCGTCGGGGTGGAGGTCACCGACCGCTCGGGGGGCTCCCCGCCGCCGGTTGTCACCAGCACGGTCACCAGCGCCACTGCCGCGGCCACCGCCAGCGCGGCCCAGACCAGCACCGAGGGTCGCGCCGGTGCGGCCCGCGGGCCGGTCGCTTCGGGGTCCCGCGGGCCGTCGGCACCACCACGGGCGGGGGTCACGGCGCGCGGCCCGGCGGCCGACACGACACTGACCGGCTTGACGGCGGTGACGTCCGGATCGGTGGCGCCCGGGTCGACGCGGGGAGCGGGCGTGGGGGCGCGGTCGCCCTCGACAGCGATCGCCGTCCGCGAGAACCCGGCGGCCGCCTCGATGCGCTGCAGCGACCGCGCCAGGTCGAGCGCGCTCGGCGGCCGGTGCGAGGGCTGCTTGGCCATCGTCTGCTGGAGCAGCCGGTCGAGGGCGGGCGGTACGTCGGGGCGCTGGGTCGCGGGCGGTGCAGCGTGCAGGATCCGCGCGCTCAGTGCCCGGGTCGAGTTGTCGCCGCCCGGGATGGAGTAGGGAGAGCGGCCGACCAGCAGGTGCCAGATCGTGGCACCCAGTGAGTACACGTCGGAGGCGACCGACCCGTTGGAGCGGCCGTCGAGCATCTCGGGCGGCGACCAGGGGTAGGAGATCCGCACCTCGTCGTCGCCAGCGACCTCCTGGAGCCGCCCGGCGATGCCGAAGTCGGTGAGCGCCGGCTCGTGGTAGCTGGTGACCAGCACGTTGCTGGGCTTGATGTCGCGGTGCACGGTGCCGGCGCGGTGCGCGGTCTCGATCGCGCTGGCCAGCTTGATCCCCGTGCTGATCGCGTCGGCGACGGCCAGCGGGCTGGACCGCACGCGCACCCCGAGGTCCGGCGGCGGGCAGTAGCGCATCACCAGGAAGGGCCGGTCGTCCGGAGTCACCCCCGCGGTGAGCACCGGCACGATGTTGGGGTGGTCGCCCAGGCGCGCCATCGCGTTCGCCTCGGAGGTGAACAGCGACCGCTCCCGGTCGTTGAGGGCGAGGCCCTGCCTGACCACCTTCACTGCCACCCGCTGCCGGGGCCACTCCTGCTCGTAGCAGTAGACGTCGGCGAAGCCGCCGCTGCCGAGGTGCTCGACGAAGGTGTAGCCCGGGATGTCCGGAGCATTGGCCCAGGTGGCGCTCACGGGGTGCTCACGAGCTCACCTCGAAGGTGATCCGGTAGACGCCGGCGAGGTCGAGGGCGTGCCCGGGCTCCAGGGCGTAGGCCTCGTGCGCCCTGATCTGCTCGGGCGCACGGCCGGGCACGTGCAGCCGAGTGCCGCCCTGGGAGCCCAGGTCACGGGCCATCACCAGCCAACCGTCCAGCTCGATCTGGAGGTGCACGCGCGAGAGGTACGTCGAGTCCGCGGGCAGGTGCACCAGGTGCGGGTAGGGCTCTCCTCCCGGCACCGCCGCAGGCTTGCGTCCGAGGACGACACCGCGGTCGAGCGGCACCACCTCCCTCGACGGCAGGGCGATCACCCCCAGCCTCGGACGCGGCAGCCGCTGGGGTTCCTGCGGGGGGACCGGGAGGTGGCAGACCCGGCACTCAGGGGAGTAGGCCGCGGTGACGTGGCCCGCCGGGCAGAGGGCGGCCAGCACCGTCTCGCTGGTGCGGTGCCCCAGGTGCGGCGGGATCGGGCCCTTGACGACCGTGCGCCCTTCCGGCTCGGCGATGTCGAGCGCCGGTCGGAACGTGGTGTGGCCGTCGTGGTCGGGGTCGGACTGCGACTCCGCCGGCACCGGTGCGGCCACTGGGGCGGGTGCGTCCTCAGGGGGCCGCGCCGGCTCGAAGGCGGCCGGCGCGTCGGGGGGCGGGACGTAGGGCTCGGGCACCCCGGAGCCGGCCGGGTCCTGGGTCACTGCCGAGCGCGGGGCGGAGTCCAGGGCGAGGGCCAGGCGCTGGGGGTCCGGAGCACGGTCAGGTGCGCGGGCGGCCATGATGTGCGACGGGATGCCGACGATCACGGCCGGCCGGCCGGCCGCGTCGGCGAGCGAGGTGTCGGGACGCCGGCCACGGGGACGGGGCGGCGCCACCTCCCGGACCCGGGCGGTCCCCGCGTCCACCACACCGCCCACGAGGCGGCGCAGCGGCGGTCCGTCGGCCTCCGAGACCGAGAGCAGGCGTTCGTCGCCGTCGTGCACGACCCGGCCGTCCCCACGGGTGGCCGAGCCCGTGGCCCCCGGGGTCAGGTCCAGCAGGGCGAGGGACGGCAACCCCTCGGGGAAATGCTTCTCCAGCGTCTCCAGCACCAGGTCGACGACCGGCCCGGGCACGCTGAGCAGGATCCAGAGGTCGTCGACCACAGCGGCGCCGGGATCGGCGCCGAGGAGCAGCCAGTGCTGCCCGGTGCCGATCAGGAGGCCGTCGCCGACGGCGTACCTCGTCTCGAGAACCACATTCCCCCCTCCCGAGCGTGGTGACCGTGGCATGGTTTCACACGTAGGGACACGGGGTAACTGTTGCTGGTTCCCCCGTGGAGCACAGCGGGATCGGGAATCGCGAGACCGGCGCGCTCGGCTCGGCTACGGATTTGGTCGGGTCGCGACGGTGTGCCTACCCTCGCGGGGGCACAGGAACACTCGGGGTGAGGATGCGCAGGCCAGGCGGACTGATCAGGCGGCACCGCGCCGCCATTGCCGCCAACCTCGCGCTCGTGGTGATGGTCGGCACGGTCGTGGCGTACGCCGTCTCGGCCGACGGGTACGAGTCGCACCGCGCCGACCTCAACGACGGCGGCATCTGGGTGACCAGCAACGCCGACGGCATCTTCGGGCGCATCAACAAGCCGATCAACCAGGCCGACGGCGCGATGTTCGCCGCGCCCGACGACAACCTCGACATCGTCCAGCAGGGTGCCGCCGTGGTCGGGGTCAACCTGACCGACAACCTGCTGACCTCGATCGATCCCGCCACCGTGCAGCCCAACGAGGGCGAGGAGGCGGCGATCCCCCCCGGCGCCCAGGTGGTCATGGCCGGCGGGAGCCTGGCCGTGCTCGACCCCGGGACCGGCCGGTTGTGGGCGACGCGGGTGGACGCGGTGACCGGGCTGCCCTCCGTCAACGCGCTGGCCGATGCCTCCGACCCGCTCGTCACCGTCGGCAAGGCCGCGGCGCTGACCGTGACCGCGACCGGCGACGTGCTAGCCGTGTCGTCGGAGTCCGACCGGGTCGTCACGCTCGCTACCGGGAGCGACGGGTTCACGAAGCCCGCCCCGGTCGGCCTCGGAGCCGACGTAGGCGCCGAGGTGGCGCTCACCTCGGTCGGTGAGCGCGGCGTGGTGCTCGACGAGGAGACGGGCGAGCTCGAGGTGTTGGGCGGCGCGACCGCCGCGCTCCCGCGTGGCTCGGTCCTCCAGCAGCCCGGTCCCGCGGCGGGCACCGTGCTGGTAGCCACCCGCCGCGAGCTGCTCGAGGTCGACCTCGTCACCGGCCTGGCGACCTCGGTCCAGGACGGCCTCAGCGGTCGCCCCACTGCACCAGTCCGCCTCGGCGACTGCCGCTACGCCGCCTGGTCCGGCGGCCGCGGAGGTTTGGTGACCGCCTGCGGCGGCGACGAGCCGGTGACCGCCTTCCTGGTGGCCGACGCCACCGACTTGGTCTTCCGCGTCAACCGCGGCCAGATCGTCCTCAACGACAGGTCCAGTGGCGCGGTGTGGGACCTCGACTCCGACGAGCCGGCCCGGATCGACGACTGGGACGCCTTCCGCAGCAAGGTCGAGAAGTCGGACAAGGAGAAGGACGAGGAGAACCAGGACGACGGCGACCGCCAGCCGCCGAAGGCCAAGCCCGACGACGTGGGCGCCCGGCCTGGTCGCACGACCGTGCTGCACCCGCTCGACAACGACACTGCGCCCTCGGGCCGGATCCTGGCCATCCGGTCGGTCGGGGAGGTCTCGGGCGCGGGCACGGTCTCGATCGGTCCCGACGGTCAGACGATCCAGATCGTGCTCCCCGCCGACGCCTCGGGCACCACGACGTTCGAGTACGTCATCGACGACGGCCGCGAGGACGTCTCCGACCACGCGACCGTCAGCGTGCGCAGCCGGGAGGTTCCGCTCAACGGCGAGCCGTCGCTGCGGCCGGGCTACCGTCAGCGCGAGTGGATCGTCGCGTCGAGCGGCGTCCTCGACGTGCCCGTGCTCTCCGACTGGCGCGACCCGCGCGACGGAGACCCGCTGGCGCTGGTGGGAGCCCGGGCCGTGGGGGGCGACCAGAGCGGGGCCGTGGCCCGACCGACGGGCGCCGGCCGGGTCCGGCTCACGGCGCCGGTCGAGGCTGGCGTCGTGCAGGTGGAGTACTCCGTCAGCGACGGGCTCGGCGACCCCGTCACCGAACAGCTCGAGGTCCGGGTCCAGGGACGTGAGGACACCCAGTCCTTCGCCGCGGTCGCCGAGCCCGACATCGTCTCCGGTGAGACCGGCAAGCAGATCACCATCCGCCCGCTCGGCAACGACCTGCCGGGCTCGGACCCGCTGACCCCTGAGGCGACCATCGCGCTCGCCGGCAAGGTCGCGGCGGTCGGCGGCGCCGACATCCGGACCGACCTGGTCGAGGGCACCATCACCTTCCGCTCCCAGACCCCGCGTACCTACCTGCTGGACTACGACGCGTCGTACGGCAGCGCGCCGATCGCACCCGGCAGGATCCGGGTGGACGTGCGCGAGCCGCAGCGCCCGGCGCTCGACCCCGTCGCGATGCCCGACCAGGTCACTCTCTTCGGTCAGGCCGCGACCCTGGTCGACGTGCTCGCCAACGACGTGGACCCGGCGGGCGGGATGCTTGTCGTCCAGCGCGCCGACCCCGCCGTGGAGAACCAGCTCGACGTCGCCGTCGTCCAGGGGCGGTGGGTCCGGGTCTCGGCCCGGCAGGGCGCGGTGACGCCCAACCCGCAGGTGATCCGCTACACGATCAGCAACGGGGACGCGTCCGGCATCGAGGGTGAGATCACCCTCAGCCAGCGACCGCCCCTCGAAGACAACACCCCGGTGACCCAGGTCGACCAGGTGACGGTGCGCGCCGGCACCGGGGTGACCGTGCCCGCGCTCGACAACGACTTCAGTCCGTCCGGCGACCAGCTCCGGTTGGTCAGCCACCTCGCCGGCGAGGCGTCGGGACGCCTCAGGGTGACCGGCGTCGACGGGGCCGGCACCGGGGGGGACGCGGGGGAGGCTTTCGTCGCCGGTCGGCTGGTGCGCTACGTCGCGCCGGCGACCGTCGGGGACGAGCTGAACCTCCAGGTCCGCTACCTGGCCACCAACGAGCTCGGGCAGACCGCGCCCGGCCGTGTCGAGATCACGGTCGTGCCCGCCCAGCGGCGCAACCAGGCCCCGGAGCCGCCGCAGCTCGAGGGCCGGACGGTGGCGGGCGACACCGTCAAGCTGCGCCTCCCGGGGTCCGGCGTCGACCCCGACGGTGACGCGGTGACGCTGCTCGGCATCTCCACCGCGCCGAGGTTCGGCCGGGTCACGAAGTACGGCGCCAACTCGATCGAGTACCAGGCCTACCCGGGCAGCGCCGGCACCGACGAGTTCGAGTACCGCGTGGTCGACAGCCTCGGCGAGGAGGCGATCGGCACCGCCCGGGTCGCCGTCGTTCCCGGCGGGCTGCCGCAGCCCCCGCTGGCCGTCAGCGACGCCGTCAGCGTGGCACCCGGTCGCAGCGCCACCGTCGACCTGATGGCCAACGACCTGATCGCGGGCGGCGACCGGGTCACCGTCGAGCTGCCGGACGCCCCACGGGGTGTCCGGCTCGCGTCGGAGACGGGGCCGGTGGTCATCGACCCCTCCGCCAAGGCCGACAACCGCAACATCGACGTGGTCTACCGGCTCACCAACGGAATCGACACCTCGCAGGCGACGATCACGCTGCGCACGGTCAAGGACTTCAACAACCCGCCCCTGGTCTACGACGCGTTCGGCACGGCAGCGGACGCCGACACCGTCACGGTCGACGCCCTGGAGACCGCCTACGACCCCGACGGTGATGCCGAGGACCTGGCGGTCACCGAGGTCTTCGTCCCGCCGGGCACCCCGGCCGCCGAGGTCCGCGACGGTCGGATCACCGTCTCCCGAGGCGACCAGCCGAGCGTGGTGCCCTTCCGCGTCGAGGACGCCGACGGGGGCGTGGCCACGGCCTCCCTCTACGTCCCGGCCCGCGGCAGCAACCTGCCCTACGTCCGCCAGGACGCCCTGATCACGCTGGAGCCCGGCGAGTCCGTGCGGGCCCGCCTCGCCGACTACGTCGTCAACCCCGCCGGTGGCCCGGTCGGGATCACGCTGCCCGACCGGGTCTCCTCCTCACCCGTCGGCGGCGTCGCGGTGGCCGCGGCCGGCAAGGGCGCGGTGACGCTCCGGGCTGCCAAGCAGTACGCCGGACCCGGCGCCCTGGTGGTCGAGGTCACCACCGGCACGTCGGTCAACGACCCGGCCGGTCTGGTCTCCCTGGTGACCATCCCCGTCCAGGTGGGGGACACCCGGCCGATCCTGCGCTGCCCCAACGAGGCGATCGAGGTGCCCCAGGGCGACTCGGTGGAGGTGAGCGTCTCCGCCTACTGCCACGTGTGGACCGCGGACCCTGACGCGACCGCGGGCCTGTCGTTCGAGGCCGAGTGGGACGAGCCGGTCGACGGCCTGACCGCCGATTCCGCGGGCGGGGTGATCGAGGTCAGTGCTGCCGTGGGTGCAGAGCGCGACAGGCGTGGCGTGCTGGCGGTCACGGCCGGTGGCAGTGCCCCGGGCCTGATCCGCTTCGTGGTGACTGGCGGCCCGCCGCCCTCGCTGTCACCGATCCGCTTCTCGGACATGAGGTCCGGCCAGACCCGCGTCTTCGACCTCGCGCCGTACCTCCGCCCGGGTGTCGGCGACGCCACGCCGACCGTGCTCGAGGCCAGCCAGATCACCGGACTCGACGTCGACATCTCGATCGTGTCCGACACCGAGGTCCAGATCACCACCGGTCCGCGGGTCTCCGGCCAGCCGGAGTTCCGGATCGTGATGAGTGACGTGCCCCGGGCGGATGCCGGCCCCCAGCGGCGGGTCGAGGGCCGGATCACCCTCGATGTGCTCGACGTGCCCGACGCCCCCAACCCTCCCGTGCCTGGCAGCGCCGTGGTGAGCCAGCAGGTGTCGCTGACGTGGGGGGAGCCGGCGAGCAACGGCGCACCCATCGACTCCTACCAGGTCCGGGCGTCGGGCGGCGCGACGAGGAGCTGCGCCGCGACCGCCTGCGAGATCTCCGGGCTGACCAACGGCCGGACCTACACGTTCCAGGTACGCGCCCACAACTCCGTCGGCTTCTCGGAGTGGAGCGGTTCGTCCCGTGGTGCCACACCCGACGAGAAGCCCGGACTGGTGGGCACGATCCGTAACACGCGCGTCGCTGACCGCACTCTGGTGATCGCGTGGAGCCCGCCCGGCAACGACACGTCCAAGATCAGCTACTACGTGGTGACCTACGGCGGCACCAGCAGGAAGACGTTCGACCCGGAGGCCACCATCACCGGGCTCGACAACAACCTGAAGTACGCCTTCAAGGTCTATGCGGTCAACGACGTGGGACGTGGCCCCGTGCGCACCTCCCGGGCGATGCAGTCCCAAGGCCCGGTCGGCATCCCGGCCGCCCCGACCGTCGAGGACACCCCGAGCAGCGCCTCGACGGCCACGTTGACGATCACCTGGCCAGCGGTCCCGCCCAACGGCCCAGGACCCGTCAACTACCGGGTGCTGCGCAACGGCACGCCGGTGCCGGGCTGCGACACGGTGCAGGCGGGCTGCTCCATCCCGGGCGTGAACTACGACGGGTCGCGCAACACCTTCAGCGTGGGCGCCTCGGTCGGCAAGGAGCCGCCGAGGTTCGGTCCGGCCAAGGACTGGTACGCCGTCGGCAAGCCCGACCCGTGGGGCGCCTGGA
>JBDSLK010000020.1:0-2605 GCA_039916425.1 Nocardioides sp. | reverse complement strand
GTCGACCGACGTGCGGAGCGCGTCCACCGCGGCGTCGACGTGGGCGTCCTCCTCGGCATCGGTCCGGGTGCCGTAGCCGTCCTCGAAGTCGATACGCAGGTCCTCGACCGGCTCGCTCCCCAGCTTGGCGAGCACCCGCGACATCAGCTCGTCGTCGCCGTCGAGCAGGTCGAGGAACGTCTCGCCGTGCTGGACCAGCAGCATCTCCGCCTGGTGGCCGTGGTCGGGGACGGTGCGGGCGTCGTACCGGTCGGCGGGGACGTAGACGGTGTGAACCGGCTGCCGTCCGGGGGGCTCACCGGGGTAGTCGCGGGCCAGCGCGGCGTCGGCCGCGGCGAGCCGCTGGTCGAGAGCTTCGGTCAGTGCCGTGGTCAGGGCCGCGAGGTCGACGCCGGTCCGGGAGTGAAGCACGCGTCAGTCTCCCACGACGATCTCGACCTCGAACCCCTCGGCGTTCTCCAGGTAGAGCGCCGTGTGGTCCTCGCCGCCGGCGTGTGGGTAGCGGTCGGCGAAGAGCTCGTGCCAGCCGTGCTCGGAGGACTCGGCGCGAAGTCGGCCGAGGGCCGCCCGGGTGTCGATGGTGAGCGCCAGGTGGTTGATGCCGGGCAACATCCGGTCGTGGTCGTGGCCGGGCTCGTCGACGACGGCCTGGAGGAAGGCGTAGGTGCCGTCGTCGTGCTGCCACGAGGCGGTCGCCGCCTCCTCGAACTCGACCGCCCAGCCGACCTCACCGAGCAGCCACCCCCATTCACCGATCCCGGCGGCGGCGTCCCGGACCCACAGATCGAAGTGGTGCAGCGCGCGCGGCATGTCGCTCACCTTACTGGCGGCCGAGGTCGCCGCCCCGACTACCGGAAGGCAGCGTGGCCGGTGAGCGCCTGGCCGAGCACGAGCGTGTGCATCTCCACGGTGCCCTCGTAGGTCAGCACCGACTCGAGGTTGTTGGCGTGGCGCATGACGGGGTACTCCGAGGAGATGCCGTTGGCGCCGAGGATCGTCCTCGCGGTCCGGCAGATCTCCAGCGCGGCACGAACGTTGTTGAGCTTGCCGAGGCTCACCTGCTGCGGCAGCAGCATGCCGGCGTCCTTGCGGCGACCGAGGTGCAGCGCGAGCAGCTGACCCTTGGTCAGCTCCAGGCTCATCTCGACGAGCTTCTGCTGGGTCAGCTGGAACGCCGAGATAGGCCGTCCGAACTGGGTCCGCTCGCCGGCGTACGACAGTGCGCACTCCAGCGAGGACCGGGCGGCGCCGAGCGAGCCCCACACGATGCCGAACCGCGCCTCGTCCAGGCACGACAGCGGGCCCTTGAGCCCGCGGGCCTCCGGCAGCACCGCACTCCCGGGCAGCCGGACGCCGTCCAGCACGAGCTCGCTGGTGACCGAGGCCCGCAGCGACATCTTGTGCTTGATCTCGGGTGCGCTGAAGCCGGGTAGGCCGGTCGGGACGACGAAGCCGCGGACACTGGTGTCCTCCCCGTCGCGAACCCGGGCCCAGACGACCGCCACGTCGGCAATCGAGCCGTTGGTGATCCACATCTTGCGGCCGTCGAGCACCCAGTCGTCGCCGTCGCGCACCGCCCGGGTGGTCATCCCGGCCGGGTCGGAGCCGTGGTCGGGTTCGGTCAGCCCGAAGCAGCCGACCACGTCGCCGGCCGCCATCCGGGGCAGCCACTCCTGCTTCTGCTCCTCGGAGCCGAACTTCCAGATCGCGAACATCGCCAGCGACCCCTGCACCGAGACCAGGCTGCGAACACCCGAGTCGCACGCCTCCAGCTCCAGGCAGGCCAGCCCGTAGTCGACGGCACTCATGCCCGCGCAGCCGTAGCCCTCCAGGTGCATGCCCAGCAGCCCGTGCTCGCCGAACTGCTTGACCAGCCCGCGCGGGTCGTCGATCGTCGCGGTCTCGAACCAGCGCGGCACGTCGGGGGCCAGCGACTCGCACAGCGTGCGCACCGACGCCCGCACGGCCTTCTCGTCGTCGCTCAGCAGGTCGTCGATCCCCGCGGGGTCGACCGGGTCGAAGCTGACTCCCATGCTTCTCCGTTCGAAGTACTGGTCCAAGGTGCGGTTGAAGGTTCGAGGTGTGGAGGAACCCTTACGTCCACAAACTGTCAGGCTCTCGCAGAGTATCTGGCGATGCGCGGGGCGCGGCTGGCCCGCACCAAGATCATCAACGACAGCTTGCGGCTCACCCGGTTCAACGAGGCCGTCAGGGATACCGGGGAAAACCTCCTCGCTCTACGGCTGAGGCGTCCGCGAGGGCGGCGCGCGGGGTCCCAGGACCGAATGACTGCCACAGGACAATGCCAGTTGCTCTCTGCGATCTCACAGACACGCGAAAGCAGAGATGTGGCGGCGATCCGCTCGTTGTTGGCCGGGAGGCGAGCGCGTCACGCCGACATCGCTCCCGCGCGGCAGCCACCAGAGCGACCGCTCGGCCGGGCAAGGGCCACGGCTCCCTCGAGCGAAGCGCTGACGAGCGGTTCGGTGGGCGAGAGCCATTCGTTCCTGGCCGTCCGGAGACGTCGGTGGTGTGCCTTGGATGTCTCCAGGACGTGGGCCTCGGAGCGCTCTAGCAGTCCAGGTCTCCGCGAGAACTCCACGAG
>JBDSLK010000019.1:0-34440 GCA_039916425.1 Nocardioides sp. | reverse complement strand
ACCAGCGACGGTGTGACCGCACCAGCCTGCGGGACCTCACCCACCACGCTAACGACGAGCTCGGCCACCTCGTGCACCGACTCCACCGTCCCCGCCGGCACCTTCACGTTCGCCGTGATCGCCGCTTTCCGGAGCTGGACGGCGACGAGCACCAGCAGCGCCAGCCTGACGTTGGCCTCCACCGGCACGCTGTCCTTCAGCACACAGCCAGGCACTGGTACCAGTGGGACGTCGCTGACGACGCAACCTGCGGTGACCATCAGGGATGCGGGCGGCAGCGTCGAGACGACCAACGTCAGCCCGGTGACCCTGACGCTGACCACGCCCAATGGCGGGACGCTGACCTGCACGGCCAACCCGAAGGCCGCCGTCGCCGGGGTGGCGACGTTCGCGGGTTGCAAGGTCGACAAGGCCGGCACCTACACGCTCACCGCCAACGGTGCCTCGCTGACCTCGGGGGCCAGCAGCAGCTTCACGATCACCGCCGGGACCGCTACCAAGGTGGGGTTCGCCTCGCAACCGGGTGGCGGCACCAGTCAGGCCGCGATGGCCGCGCAACCGGCCGTCGCGGTGCAGGACGCGTTCGGCAACACCGTCACGACCAATACCAGCTCGGTGACCCTGGCCCTGACGACACCCGGTGGCGCCACGCTGGCCTGTACGACGAACCCCCTACCCGGGGTGGCCGGGGTGGCGACGTTCGCGGGTTGCAAGGTCGACAAGGCCGGCACCTACACGCTGAGCGCCACCGACGGCGGCCTGACGTCCTCGATCAGCAGCAGCTTCATCATCACCGCCGGCGCCGCCGCCAAGCTGGGGTTCACCACGCAACCCGGCGGCGGCCCCGGCGGGACCGCAATGGCCGCGCAGCCGGCCGTCGCGGTGCAGGACGGGTTCGGCAACACCGTCACGACTAACACCAGCTCGGTGACCCTGGCCCTGACCACCGCCGGTGGCGCGACACTGTCCTGCACGGCCAACCCCATCGCGGCGGCTGCCGGGGTCGCGACGTTCGCGGGCTGCAAGGTCGACAAGGCCGGCACCTACACGCTCACCGCCACCGACAGCGGCCTGACGTCCTCGACCAGCAGCAGCTTCACCATCGCCGCCGGCGCCGCCGCCAAGCTGGCCTTCACCATGCAACCGGGCGGCGGCACCAGCCAGACGACGATGCCGACCCAGCCGGTCGTCGCGGTGCAGGATGCGGGCGGCAACACCGTCACGAGCGATACCAGCACCGTGACCCTGGCCCTGACCACGCCGGGGGGTGCGAGCCTGACCTGCACGACGAACCCGAAGGCCGCCGTGGCCGGCGTCGCGACGTTCGCGGGCTGCAGGGTCGACAAGACCGGCACCTACACCCTGACCGCCACGGACGGGGCGCTGACGACGGCCACCAGCAGCAGCTTCACCATCACCGCCGGCGCTGCAGCCAAGGTGGCGTTCACCGCCCAGCCGGGCAACGGAACCAGTCAGACCGCGCTCGCGGCCCAGCCGGTCGTCGCCGTCCAGGATGCCTTCGGCAACACGGTCGTCACCGACTCCAGCTCGGTGACGCTGACTCTCACCACACCCAACGGGGCGGCCCTGACCTGTACGGCCAACCCCACCGCAGCGGCCGCCGGCGTCGCGACGTTCGCGGGCTGCAAGGTCGACAAGACCGCCACCTACACGCTCACCGCCACCGACGGGGTGCTGACGACCGCAAGCAGCAGCAGCTTCACGATCACCGCCGGGCCGGCGAGCAAGCTCGCCTTCAGCACCCAGCCCAGCAGCGGAACCGGTGGGACAAGCCTGGCAACACAGCCGGTGGTGACGGTGCAGGACGCCTTCGGCAACACGGTCACCACCGACTCCAGCTCGGTTACCCTGGCCCTGACCACACCCGCTGGCGCGACACTGTCCTGCACGGCCAACCCCACCGCGGCCGCAGCCGGGGTGGCGACGTTCGCGGGCTGCAAGATCGACAAGGCCGCCACCTACACGCTCACCGCCACCGACGGGACGCTGACATCGGTGACCAGCACCAGCCTCACCATCACCGTCGGCATCGCCGCCAAGCTCGGTTTCACCACCCAACCGAGCGGTGGAACGAGCCAGGTCTTGATGGTGACCCAGCCGGTCGTGGCGATCCAGGACGCGGGCGGCAACACCGTGACCGGCAACACCAGCTCGGTGACCCTGACCCTGACCACACCCGGTGGCGCGACCCTGACCTGCACCACCAACCCGAAAGCTGCCGTGGCCGGTGTCGCGACCTTCGCAGGTTGCAAGGTCGACAAGGCCGCCACCTACACGCTGACAGCCACCGCCACCTCGTTGACCTCGGCGACCAGCAGCAGCCTCACCATCACCGCCGGCGCCGCCGCCAAACTCGGTTTCACCACCCAACCGAGCGGCGGCACCAGCCAGGTCGCGCTGGCGACGCAGCCGGGCGTCGCGATCCAGGACGCGTTCGGCAACACCGTGACGGGCAACACCAGCTCGGTGACTTTGGCCCTGACCACGCCTGGGGGCGCGACGCTGGCCTGCGTGAACAATCCGAGGGCCGCAGTTACCGGTGTCTCGACGTTCGCAGGGTGCAAGGTCGACAAGTCCGGCACCTACACGCTCGCGGCCACCGATGGGACGCTGACATCGGCGACCAGCACCAGCTTCACGATCACCGCGGGTGCCCCCAGTCGGCTGATCTTCGTCACGAACGGCACCGGCACCACCCCGTCCTGCGCGGGAGGCAGCCTGGCCGTCGGCAAGCAAGGGTCACTCACGACGTACGTCGCCATCGTGGATTCCTTCGGGAACCAGACCGTCGCGCCGGCGACGCCGACCACCGTCACCATCACCAGCACGCCGACCAGTGGTGGGGGCAACGCACCGAGTCCGGCAACGCTGAGCGTGCCCGCGAACGCCAACCCGGCCGTCACCAGCGGCTCGAGCGTTTTCGCACTTCCGAACGGCGCGCCGGTGGCGACGACCTACACGGCCACAGCCGGGTCTCTGTCGACCTCCTGCATCATCCAGAGGTGAGCGCCATCCATGGGCCTGATCCTCAGGACGGAGGCCTCGAGAGTTCGCCGCGGCTCGCCGACCACGCGTGCAGGACCAGCCTGGGTCGTTCGCCCTGCTGACTAGTGGACTCGCCGCCACGTGCCTGGCCCTGATCCTGAGCTCGGCACGCCTTGCCGGCGTACCCGGACCCGCACGTCTGCTGCAGGAACCTTGACCCGAGCTCGACCTCGCCTGCCTCCGGACTGAGGCGTCCTCGGCGCACCGCGTCGCGACTGTCGACGCTGATCGGTTCGATCATCACTCCGTCGCGATCGACCACGAACGGGCTAAGGAGCCGCCCGGACCTCCAGGCACCGCTCGCTCGAACTCGTCACCCGAATCGAGGGCACCGACGTAGGTGCCCACCTCCGGCGAGGCGAACAGGTCGAGGACCGCCGCGGTCACGGGCCTCCGGTTCCCGGAGCTCGCGGCGCTCGCTCCTGATCGAAGCAGGCGGCCAGGAGACGGGTCCCAGATCCTGCACGCGCGCACAATAACCGAGGGTCACCCACCGACAGCGTGCCGAGTGCCCTTCGGACCGCTCGGCGCCAAGCACCCGCCGGAGCAGCTCCGCGTCGATAACGCCCAGCCCCGGCAGTGGTGATTGGCCGTCCCACCAGCAGATCGCATCGCTCTCCTCATTGCCACGGAACGGCACAACCTCGTGCACCTCGCCCCGGAAGAGCTCAGCCTGCTCCCCGCGATCGTCCGCCTCGAGCCGGGAAGGCGGCCCGCCCCACGCGCCGTAACCCCGTCAGGCGCTTGGCCCGACTCCTCGGCGACCTCGCTGACCGCGGCTTGCTCCGGTGACCCACCCGCGTCGATCGCGCCGCCCGTCAGCTCCCACCGGTCCCGCCACACGTCGTGCACCAGGAGCACCCCGACAGGACCGGTGACGACGACCGGCGCGCCGGTGCGCGGCGTCGCCGACAGCATCCTGACCTGGGTCTCCTCGAGGGTGAGACCGATCAGCTCGCTGCCGTGGGCGTCCGTCGCCAGAGACAGGCGGAGATCCTTCCAGACTCGCGGGACCACGAACCCTCGCGCCCGCCAACCCCCAGCCTGCACAGGCAGAAGGCCCCCGATCTGCCACTACGGCAGGTCGGGGGCCATGCCTGGGGCCGCCTGTCGGAATCGAACCGACGACCTTCTCTCTTCGCGGGGCGGGGATGACCGCGGCTGCGGCCAAGACAAATCGGTGAGCTGACCTGCACAGATAGCCTCCCAGAGCATCTGACTGACGCCCAGCGTGACTCGCGGTCTCCTGGTCAATCACCGGAGTATCGCCGGAATCCGTGGCGGCTCAGCCGGGAATCTGCGCGCCACCCAGCCCGTGGCCGCATGCCTGGTTACGGCCTCCGCCATCGTCACCGTCGGCGACCCCGCGCTTCAGCGGTGGCTCCCAGCTGCGCTTCACAAGGACCCTGTCTCAAACCCACCGTGCGACTTCACCCGGCTCAGGAGTCGCCCGCCATCGGCGAGCGTGCACCGCACCCCGGCCAATATTCCCCAGGCTTCGGCAGTCTGTCAGCCCAGGTCCACTTGCATCCAGAATCCTCATATATTTTCGCGGTTTCCGACGAATTTGGATGCTGGCGGACTTCCTCGAACGAGATGCTTAGGGTGACCTGTGGGGTGACTTGCTCACGACCAGGATGAGGCCTCGCGAAACGTCGAGGTGCTACGCCGGTCGATCATCGAGGTCCGGTGAGACGTTCGGTGAATCCGGACAATGCTCGCAACAATGAATGGCCTGTCCGTGACGTGGTAGGCGTGTGGGGTAATGCGGCGCGGCGGGACGAGTCCTATGGATGAGCACCTCACCGCGCGGATCCCGGTCGCGGCGCATGCCGCCGCTGCCCAGGTGCGCGGTGGCGTTGCGGGCGGCGTCCAGTTTCTCCCACACGTCCTGGACGAGGACGCCGGCCTCCTCCAGGTGGTGCCGAGCCATACGGACGGCGGCGTCGGTCTCCTCGGTCATCGAATGCAGAGTCAGCGTCTGCTTCGCGAGGGACCCGCACCAGCGTGTCCGAGAGCTGCGAGACCGCCAGCGGAAGTGTCGCGACCGAGGCGGTGAGGTCGGCGAGCTGGCTGGAGGGTCCGGCTGGCACCTGGTCCGCCTGCCTGGTGTCCATCATGAAGTACCGGACCAGCTCCGACACCGCACGGGCGAAGCCGTCGGCCGGGAGGGTGTCGCTTTGGGCAAGGGTCCTGGTCCGGTGTCCGGCACCCGGCAGGAACCCCGTCCGGGCATACACCCGCCTGCCTCCTTCACCACGAGCCGGCCCGCCTACCTCGGTGCGATCGCCCGTCCGGTCACCTCGCGGCGTTCGAGCGGCGCCTAGCCCGCCTTCGACAGGACGGGTTCAATGGCCACTTGAATCACTCCACCAGGGATCACGTCAAGCTGGTCAAGCGCATGCGCAGCACTCTTCGGGCCGCGCCAGATATCGCACTCAGCGATGAAGACATTCCGGTCACCCTCCTGGATGAGGATGTCGGTCTTGCCGCTTCCGTTGACAACTCCCCGCTGGCACCGCCACTTTCTGAGGAGCAGCTAGGGGTTGCGGCCGAACATGGTCGTCGAGCGGTGTAGTTCGTCAGCTGGGCACCGTGACCGAGAGTCCTTCGGCCAGCCCGACCAGGGCGCGCATGGCGGCCGAGTCGGGTGCGGCGTCGAGGGGCGCCAGCCCGTTTCGCTCCGCCTCGACGATCGCCTCGTCGTCGGGCACCAGCACCGGCTCCAGGTCAGGGAAGACCGCCGCGATCCGGGCGACGTCGTCCACGTCGCGGACCCGGTTGGCGACCAGGGCCAGTCGGCCGAGGCTGGTCTCGATCACGAGGTCGGCCGCGCGACGACCCACCTCCAAGGACTTCGCCGTCGGCTCGACGACCACCACGACCACGTCCACCGGACGCCCGTCGAGGCGCATCATGGTGCCGAGCCCGGCCTCGAAGTCGGCGACGACCACGCCGTCCTCCATGACGAGCTCCCCGAGCAGCTGCTCAGGGGAGATGCCGCAGCAGGGGCAGCCGGGGTGCGGGTGCTCGATCGCGCTGACCACTGCCAAGCGGACACCGTCGGGGGCATCGACACCGAAGCGCCGGACCAGCTCGTCGGCGCTGGTCGCGTGCTCCTCCTTGCCGGCATCCACGGCCTCGCGCACGGCAAGCAGCCGCTCGGTGATCTCCTCGCCCAGGCCCAGCGAGATGCCGAGGTTGGGGTTGGAGTCACAGTCGAGGGCCAGCGTGCGTCGGCCCTGGCGCGCCAAGATGCGCGCGAGGACCGCAGCCGTGGTGGTCTTGCCGGATCCGCCCTTGCCGACGATAGCGATCTTCATCTCGACTCCACATCTGCTCGGAGACAATCCACCAGCGACTCTATCGCCACGGCCGTGGGACCGTCAGGATCGTGATCGAGGATCGCGACCCCCAGCCGGTCGGCCGTCGCCAGAGCCTGGTCGAACGGCACCGAACCCAGCAGTGGGAGGCCGGTGCGGTGCGCGACGCGCTCGGCATCATCAGCATCCCGCACCCGGTTGACGACCACCCCTACCCGCGGTGCCCCCTCCATGCCGGTTAGCCGGGCGAGTCGTTGCCCGGTCAGCACCGAGGCTGCGGTGGGTTCGACGACGACCAGGAAGGTCTCGGCATAGCGTCCCCAGGTCATGAACGGCTGTCGGGTGCCACCCGGCAGGTCCCCGACGATGCTCCAGCCCTCGTCGGGCAGGTCATCGAGCACGTTCTGGAAGCCGAAGTGTGCGCGCGTGTTGGTCCAGTGTGGGCCACGGGCCTTGCCCAGTTGCAGGAAGCGCACGCCGTCGGGTGAACGGCGGGCGTAGGTCTCGACGGCCTGAGTCCCGGTGAGGCCGTCCCGGAGCCGGTAGCGCACCCGGGCGTCGCTGTCGTACTCCTCCACGACATCGTCCGGCAGCCCGGCATCGTCGCGGTCCAAGCCGAGGGAGAACGCCAGGCCAGGCATCGGATCGGAGTCCAACGCCAGGACCCGTTCGCCGGTGCGGGCGAGCAGCCGTGCGAACGTGCCCGCCAGTGAGGACTTGCCGACGCCACCCTTGCCCACGAATGCGACTCTCATGCCGGCGACCTTACGTGCCGCGGCGATGACGGGGCGGCGCTACTCGGGATGATGGCAGGCGAACGCGTGCTCCTGCACTCCCAGCACCGGCTCCTCGTCGGTGCATCGCTGGTCTGCCTTCCAACAGCGGGTGCGGAAACTGCATCCCGACGGCGGTTGCGCCGGGTCGGGTGGCTCCCCGGTCAGCCGAATCCGGGGCCGTGACTCGCGGGCGCCGGGGTCCGGCTCGGGGACGGCGGACAAGAGGGCTCGCGTGTAGGGGTGCCGGGGATGCTCGAAGACCTGGTCCCGGGGACCCGTCTCTACGATGCGTCCCAGGTACATGACCGCGACCCGGTCGGCGAGGTGACGGACCACGGCCAGGTCGTGGCTGATGAAGAGCAACGCAACCCCGAGCTCGGCCTGGAGCCGTCGGAGCAGGGTCAGGATCTGAGCTTGGATCGAGACGTCGAGGGCAGAGACCGGTTCGTCCAGGACGAGCAGCGCGGGCTCCAGCGCGAGAGCACGGGCGAGGCCGATCCGCTGGCGTTGGCCTCCTGAGAACTCGTGCGGGTAGCGCGAGGCCGACGACGCGTTCAGCCCGACGAGCTCGAGCAGCTCGCGCACCCGACCGGTCTGCTCGGCGCCGCGGTGGGTCCGGTGGATCTGGAGGGGCTGGGCGACGATCTGGCCGACCCTCATCCGCGGGTTGAGGGAGCTATACGGGTCCTGGAAGACGATCCGCACCCGTCGCCGGAGCGCCCGGAGCTCTCGACCCCCCACCAGCGTCACGTCGACGTTCTCGTAGCGCAGGATGCCCGCTGTGATCGGCACGAGCCGGATCACCGCCCTGGCCAGGGTTGACTTTCCGCATCCCGACTCACCCACCAGCCCCAGGGTCTCGCCCGTCTCGATCCGGAGGTCCACGCCGTCGACGGCGCGGACGACACGGCCCGCTCCGATGCGGAAGTGCACGGCAAGGTTCTCGACCTGGAGGAGCGGACTCACGGGCTTTTCCCGTCGACGGGGTAGTGACAGGCCACGCGATGACCTCGCGGTCCGAGGAGGGGCGGCTCCGCACGCAGGCACGTCGGGTCCCCGTGCCCAACGCCGCATCGGGGCTCAAATGAGCACCCGGGCGCGGGCCTCGTATGGTCGGGTGGCTGACCGGGGATGACCGAGAGCTCGCCGGGCCGGTCACGCAAGGTAGGCACACTCGCCAACAACCCATGTGAGTACGGGTGTCGAGGTGCTGCGAAGAATGCGCGGACAGGCGCCTCCTCGACGATCCGGCCGTCGTACATCACGATCACGCGATCAGCCACCTCGGCGATGACCCCGAGGTCGTGGCTGATCAGGATCGCGGCAGCGTTCGTGGTGCGCCGTGCCTCTGAGAGCAGCTCGAGGATCTGAGCCTGGATCGTCACGTCGAGTGCCGTCGTCGGCTCGTCGGCGATGATCAGAGCGGGGTCGTGCATCAGCGCCATCGCGATCATCGCGCGCTGCTGCATGCCGCCCGACCACTGGTGCGGGAAGTCGTCCACGCGCTCGCCCGCGTGGGCCACGTGCACGCGCTCGAGCAGCTCGATCACCCGATCCCGGGCCGCGGCGCGCCCGACACGCGGGCTATGCACGCGCAGACCCTCGACCAGCTGGTCGCCGATCCGTATCGACGGGTGCAACGAGGTGAGGGGATCCTGGAAGATCATCCCGATCTCGCGGCCGCGGATCGCTCGCAGCTCGCGGCGGGTCGACCCGAGCAGGTCGCGTCCGAGCAGCCGGGCAGAGCCTGCTGTCCGTCGGACCCCCTCGGGCAGCAGGGCGACGGCGCCCAGCGCGGTCAGGCTCTTGCCGGCGCCGGACTCGCCGACGATGCCCACCGTCTCGCCGGACCGCACTCTCAAGCTGACGTCGTCGACCACGGTCCGTCGGCTCGCCCGTGCGGCCACTTCGATGCTCAGGTTCGCGACCTCGAACACGGCCTCCCCGGAGGCCGTCACGGCCGGCCGCCCGCCTGGTCTGTCACGGCGTCACCGAGCAGGTTCAGGCCCAGGACGGCTACCACGATCGAGAGCCCGGGAAAGACCGACAGCCACCAAGCGACCCGCAGGAATCGTTGCGCCTCGCTGGCCAGGAAGCCCCAGCTCATCGCGTTGGGGTCGCCGAGGCCGAGGAACCCGAGACTGGCCTCGATCAGCAGCACTTGGGCGACGATCAGGCCCAAGTACACCAAGGCAGCGGGGAGTGCATTCGGCAGGAGCTCGCGCAGCATGATTCGCCCGTGGGAGGCACCGTCGGCGCGGGCGGCCTCGACGAAGTCCCGTCGCCGCAGCGAGAGCACCTCGGCACGGACCACCCGGGCGAGCATCGACCACGAGGTCAGGCCGAGTACGAGGACGAGGCGGTCGAGGCCGGGACCGAACAGGGCGACGACGATGATGGCGGTGAAGAACCGGGGGATCACCTGGAAGAACTCGGTGAACCGCATCATCAGGTCGTCGACGCGTCCGCCGACGTAGCCCGACACCGTCCCGACCAAGAGTCCGATCGCCAGGACGATCACCGCGGTGGTCCCGGCGACGATCAAGGCGGTCCGAGCTCCGAAGATGACACCGCTGAAGAGGTCGCGGCCCAGGGCGTCGGTCCCCATCAGGTAGGTGCGCGAAGGTCCGGCGAGTGACGGCCCGTCGACCGCGAACGGGTCGTAGGGCGCCAGCCACGGTGCGCACACTCCGGCCACGACGACCAGGCCGGTGAGCATTAGCCCCAAGAAGCCGCTCGGCGATCCGACGATGCGGCGCAGGATGCGTCGCCGCGGCACTCCGACCACCGACCCGAGGTGGCCGACGGGGAGCTCAGCGGAAGCGGATGCGGGGATCAAGCCAGGCATAGGCGAGGTCGGTGAGGAGGTTGGCCAGGACGACGGCGAGGGCGACGAGAAGGAAGATGCCGAGGATGATCGGCATGTCCCTCGACTGACTGGAGGTGACGAGCAGCCGACCGATGCCGGGCCAGCCGAAGACGGTCTCGATCACGACGGTGCCGGCCACGAGGTGGCCGACCCGGCCGCCGATGATGGTGACGACCGGGAGCAGCGGACGACGCAGCGCGTGGCGGAACAGGACCGCCCGCTCGCCGACGCCCTTCGACCAGGCCGTGCGCACATGGTCCGATCGCAGCTCCTCGGCCACCCCGGACCGGGTGAGCCGGCTCACGGCGGCTAACTGCTGGCCGGCGAGCACGACGACGGGCAGGGCGAGGTGGTGGGCCACGTCCATGACGGCGGCCAGGCCGGTGTTGCTCTCCCGGGCCGTGGTCATGCCCTGGACCGGGAACCAGCCCAGTCGCAGGGACAGAGTGAGGATGGCGAGCTGACCGAGCCAGAACACGGGCGCGGCGTACAACCCGAGCGTGAGTCCATTCAGCGCGTAGTCGGAGACAGACCCGCGTCGTGCGGCGCCCAGCACCCCGACCGCGAGGCCGCCTGCGGTGGACAGGACCAGCGCCGACGAGGTCAACAGGAGGGTGGCGGGCACTCGTTGCCAGATCGCGTCCATCGCCGGCTGGCCCTGCACGTATGAAGTGCCGAAGTCGCCCCGCAACATGTTGCCGGTGTACGACGCGAGCTGGCTGGGCAGCGATTCGTCCAACCCGAACTTGTCGCGCATGAACGCGTAGTACTCCGCGTCGCCACTGGCGCCCGCCAGTGCCAACACCGGGTCACCTGGCGCGAGCTGGATCAATAGGAATCCGACGAGCAGGATGCCGGCGCACGTCGGCAGCACTTGGAGCAGCCGCCACCCGATGTAACGACGTAGCATCACGAGTCGCGGCTCAACTGCAGGTGGCCGTCTCCGCGAAATGCCCCGACTCGCTGAAGTCGGCGCAGTCGGAGGTGAAGACCCGGGTCGACTCGGTCTCGACGATCCACAGGTACGGCAGGTCCTCGGCCAGGATCTCCTGGAGCTGTCGGTAGGCCTCGGCACGGGCGTCGGTGTCGACGGTGGCGAGGGCCTCGTCGAAGAGTCGATCGACCTCGGCATCGGAGTAGCCCGCCGCGTTCGAGAACGGCACCGCGCCGATGTTCGCCGAGGTGTACATGCGTCGCACCCCGATCTCGGGGTCGGCGCCGTTGCAGTACGAGATGATGTTCGTATCGAAGTCACGGTCGGTAAAGACCGTCTCGGCGAAGACCGGCGGCTCGAGCGGTCGCAGGGTCACGTCGGCACCGATCTCGGCCAGCTGCGCCCGGAAGAGCTCGGCGTACTGTGCGAAATCGGGGAAGGCCGTGAAGTCGAAGGCCAGTGGAGAGCCGTCCTGCACGCCTTGGACGCTATCCGCGGTGCGCGTGCCGTCTCCTTCGCGGACCCAACCGGCCTCGTCGAGAAGTCCCTCGGCGGCCTCCACGTCGTACTCCGGGAGTGCGATGTCTCCGCCCTGTGCGACCTCGATGAGACTGTTGATCGGGGCTTGCGCCACCCGGCCCTGCCCGAAGAGCACCCGCTCGAGGAACGCGTCGCGATCCAGCGCGTTGCCAATGGCCCGCCTGGTCCTGACGTCCGAGAAGATCGGACGGTCGAGGTTGAAGGTCACCGTCATGATGCAGTTCGACCCACCCGGATTCACGCTCGTGGTGAGTGTCGAGTAGGCGTCGTCGTTCTGGAGGCGCTCCAGATCCGGACCAGGCGCCCCGAAGAGGAAGTCGACCTCGCCCGCCTCGAGCGCCGCCACCTGACTGGCAGCGTCCGGGATGACGCGGAGCACGACCTCGTCCAGGAGCGGCAGGCCGTCCTTGAATTAGGTCTCGTTGCGAGCCAGCTGGATCTCGCTGTCGGGCGTGTAGGAGACGAACGTGAATGGGCCGGTGCCGACGGGCTCGAGGTTCTCCGGATTCTCCAGCGGGTCGGTGCCCTCGTAGATGTGCGCGGGGATGATGGGAGCCTCGGTCACGTTGAGCTGTTGGAGCAGTGGGGCGTACGGCTCGGTGAAGCGGAACTCCACGGTCAGCTCGTCGGGGGTTTCGATCGACTCGAGAGCAGCGCCCACGGAAGCGGCCGTCCGTGAGTGGAACTTGACCAACACCTCCTCGAATGTGTACTTGACGTCCGCCGAGGTGAACGGCATGCCGTCGTGCCACTCGACGCCATCGACGAGGTGGAAGCGGTAGAGCGCGCCGTCCTCCTCGACCTCCCACGACTCGGCCAGTTCGGGCACCGGCTGCCCCTCGGGGTCGAGTTCGACCAACCCGTTGAACACCAACTCCGAGGCGGTGTGCGTTCCCCCGCTGGTCGTCACCGCGGGGTTGAGGGCACCGGGATCGCTCGAGATCGCCGCCACGAGGGTGCCGCCGGCTTCGGAGGCCGGCTCTTCGTTGTCGTTGTCCTCGGCACCCGTGCAGGCGGTGACCAACGTCAACAGCAAGACGACCGAACCGAGTGATCGACGCATGGAAGTCTCGAGCCTCTCGTCACAGGTGCGAAGTGCCGCCCATCGGCGGACGATACGCATCCCTGCGACGTGAACTAAGTGCTTGGATCATCTAGTGAGGAGCTAGAGTGTGGGGACGGCGAGACGACGAAGGAGGGCCGGCTGTGTGCCTGGGGATTCCTGCCCGCGTGGTGGAGCCGGTGGACAGAGTCCGCCAGACCGTCCTTGTTGACAGCGGGGGTCACGTGCAGCAGGTGTCGGCGGCCATGCTGATGGACGACTCTGCTGAGGTTCCGCAGCCCGGCGATTGGGTGGTCGTGCATCTGGGCTTCGCGCTGTCGCGCATGGACGACGCGGAGGCGCGGTCGGTCCTGGCTTCGCTCGACGACCTGAACGACCTCTATGCCGACCAACTCGAAGCCCACGCCGCCGAGACCCAGCAACGCTGAGCCTCCCGCTCAGACGGCCTCCAGCGCCTGGAGCCGGTCCAGTTCCTCGATCAACCCCCACCACAGTGCCCAGTCGCGGTGGTCCATGCCTTCGCTGCTGAACTCGTGGGCGAGGCCGAGCCTGAGCCGGTCTCGCAACGCGAAGGTGCGCCCCCAACGACCCTCTCGGTCGAGCAGGGCGAGCTCCTCCAGGACCTCACGCAGCGCGTCGCGCGAGACGGACGGCTCGAGCCGATCGCCCTCGACCAGAGGGGCCAGCTCGTCGGCGAGGCGCAGGACGGGGAACCGGCGGACTTCGAGGCGCACGAGAGTTAGCGCGGTCTCGAGGCCTGCCTGGGCCGAGACAGAGAGACCCTCGCCCGAGGAGGTGTCGGCCGGCTCGACCTCGATCACCACCGTGCGAGCCGGCAACACCTCGAAGCCGGACGCGACGTCGATGATCAGGTCGACGTGCACGTAGCCGGTAACGGCGTCTCCGACGGCCGCCTGGAGATCAGCGGGACCGAGGCTCGGCGGGTCGATCCGTCGTCGCTCGACCGTGCCGGCCGGACGATCCCGACGGACGGCGCTGATCAGCACCATGGCATCGGGACGCACGTCCTGGAGTCTCTGGGCAACGGCCACGGCCCCGTAGTGGACCTCTTCGACGAGGATGTCGGCAGGCCAGGACTCACCCAGGAGCCGTTCGATGGCCAGCCTACCAAGGTCGAGGTCGCTCTGGAAGAGTTCGCTCACTCCGCCGACGAAGACGGTCATGGCTCGGCCGTCGCCTTCAATCGCCCCCGCAGGAGCACGTGTTGACCTCCCGGGTGACCTCGCCGTCGCCGGTGTAGACGTGGGTGGTGCACGGCATACAGGGGTCGAAGCTGCGGATCGCCCGCAACATGTCGATGCTGGTGAAGGTGGCGGGGTCGGAGAGGTCTTCGATGATCGGGGTGTTCATGACCGCCTCCTCGTAGGGGCCGGGCTGGCCCCACGGGTCGCGCGGCGACGCGTTGATCGTCGAGGGAGTGACGATCTGGTAGTTCGTGATCTTGCCGTTGTCCATGACCAGATGGTGGGTCAGCCAGCCACGTCCGGCCCCCCACCAGCCGACGCTGCGACGCTCGTCCTTGGGAATTGCCTTCTCCAGCTCCTCAGGTGTCAGGGTAGCCACCCGACGCTCACCCTGCTGGAAGAGCTTGTAGGCCTCGAACAGGCTCTCCAACGCCACCAGCTGGCTGAACAGGTAGTGGTAGGCGCGGCCCCGATTGCGTTCGAATGCGTTCCACCGCTCCGGCACGTGCCACTCCACCTCGCGCTCGCCGATCTCCCCCTTGGGGACCAGGAAGCGCATGCTCGATCCAGTGGCCGAGATGAAGTCGCTGGTCGGGAGCTTCTGGGCCTTCGCGGTCATCAGTAGCCGTGAGTAGCAGCCAGCCTCCACCACCTGGCGGTCCCAGCGCGGGGCCGTCGCCCAGGTGTACTTCTCCTTCCAGTCCCGTCCCCCCGGCTTGGGCAGGGTCCGCTTGTTCCAGGGGTGGTAGGGCGAGATCGGGTTGCCCAATGGGTCGGTCGCGTAGCGACTGGTCGCGGACTCCTCGTAGTAGGAGTGCTCGACGAACTCCTCCAAGCCGATGTTGATGTCGGTCAATCGGGTGGTGACGAGCTCTCCGCCCAGCACCACACCGGGGGTCGACCAGCGTTTCTCGCCCCACTCGTTGCAGTTCTCGTACGTCGCGTCGTAGGCGTAGGGGTCGTCCCAATAGCCGGGGTCGATCTGGTTGGTCGGACGGTAGCCCACGAACTGGTAGCGCTCGTCGGCCTCGTAGAAGAACGCGGGGATGTCGTCCCACACCGCCATCATCCGCTGGGCATAGTCGAAGATCTTGCCCAACCGGGAGTGGTACTCGTTGAGGGTCTGCAGCGTCATAGTCGTCGAGACACCGCCGGGCACGACGTTCTGCGGGTGGGGGTACTTGCCGGTGAGGATGACGACCATCTCGCGCGACAGCCGGGTGAACTCCAGGCCCTCGCGGTACAGGGCGCCGGTCAGCGGGTTCAACGCGGTCATCAGGTCGGCCATCGTCTTGAACCCGTGGATGTGCTCGTTTGGGCACTTCCACGCCTCCGCCTTGGGCCACAGCTCGGGGTTGGAGGACTTGATGACGGACTCGGAGTAGTCGGGACCGGCCAGCAGGTAGAGGTGCAGCGGGTTGTCGTAGCCCATCTCCGCGGCCTCGGTCATGTTGCGCACGACGGTGCCGAGCGGCGGCGGCTTGATCCCGATCGCCTGCTCGATGGCGTACGCAGCGGCGTGCGCGTGGACGCCCCCGCACACGCCGCAGGCCCGCGAGGACACGAAGATCGCGTCGCGCGGGTCGCGCCCCATCAAGATCACCTCGTAGCCGCGGAACAACGTCGCCTGGGAGTGCGAGTCGAGGTAGGCGCCCTTGTCCAGGTCTGCGGTCACGTGCACCGCGAGGGCGCCAGCGATCCGGGTAACCGGATCCATGTTGAGGTCCTTGATGTGCCCGTTGCGCGCGACCAGGCGCTGGATGCGTTCGGATCGCTCCTCCTCGGTCATCCCCACATCGGGCTTGGTGACCGACACGTCGTAGGGGTTCGGGATGCCACCGCGGAGCACGGCATTGCCGACCGCGTCGAACTCGACGGGCAGGGTCTTGAAGCACATCGGTGGGACTCCTCGGCTGCTCAGGCGTGGGTGCGGTCGTTGCGGGAGTTCTCGGCGGGCGCCGTCTCGTCGGAACGCCGTCCCCAGACATCGGCGTCGCGGCGGGCGGTGTCCCCGTGCCGACGCATCCGGTCGTAGAACTTGTGCCCGACGTCGGACAGCGCGGAGGGTTCGGCCTTCTCGCGAGAGAAGGCAGCGGGTGTCACCCCCTGCGCGTCCCACCGCACCTCACGGTTGAGGTTGTTGTTGCTGAACCTGCGCAGTGGCCGGATCACGCTGCCCACCATCCGCGAGACTGTCGTGGACGCCAAGGATCCCGGGGGGCGGCTGTAGAACGGGGTGAACTTGTCCGGGAATCCGGGCATCGTGCAGCCGATGCACGCACCGCCGGCGTTCATGCAGCCGCCGATGCCCCTGATCGCGCCGCGTGAGGTGATGTTGCAGTTGACGACCGGGCCCCAACAGCCGACCTCGACCAAACATTCCGGGTCACCGAACTCGGTCGCGAAGGTGCCCTCCTCGTAGTAGGCGCCACGCACGCAACGGCGGTGGACGGTCTCGCCGTACAACCAGGCCGGGCGCCCCAGCTCGTCGAACTCGGGCAACGGCCCGAAGCCCTGGAGGAAGTAGAGGACCGCCGCGACCGTCTCGGTGAAATTGTCGCCGACCGGTGGGCAGCCTGGGACGTTCACCACCGGCACCCCGAGCACCGAGCGATAGTCCTTGCCGAGGAAGTCCATCAGGCTCATGGCGCCGGTGGGGTTGCCCTCGGCCGCGGGGATGCCTCCCCAGGTGGCGCAGGTGCCGATGGCGATCATGGCTGCCGCGTTGGGCGCCAGGCGGGCCACCCACTCCGTCGAGCTGACCGGGCGCAACTGGCCGTCGGGTCCCCAGGGCTCTTCGCCGGTGGCCGACCAGTATCCGCCCTGGACGTGGGCGATGGTCTCGTCGGCGATGGATCCCTCGAGGATGACGACGTACGGCGCGTCGAGGTTCCCGGCGATTGCCTGCTCAGCCGGCTGGAGATAGTAGGGCCCCGACTCCATGTTGATCACCGAGTGGTGCAGGACCACCCGCGGGACGCCGGGGTGGGCGCCCAGCATGAGGCTCTCCACCGAAGGGTTCGTCGCCCCGGTGACAGCGACGCTGCACCCGTCGCAGCTCAGTCCCGCGAACCAGAAGGCGTGCACCTTCTCCAGCGGTCCGAAGCGGGTCGCGCCGGTGGCGCCGGCGATGGGGGCGAGCATGTCCTCGGTCATCGCTCCCGACGGCATTCCGAAGGCGCCGAGATGCTCGACGTCGTGGAAGGAGTCCACCGGACCCAGCAGGCTCAGCAGATCGTGCGCTGGAGTCTGTTGCGGGCTACTTCGTCGATCCGCCATGTGCAACTCAACTCCTCGTGGCATGCTGCGCCGGTCTCTCGTAGATGCACCATACACATAGCGCCGGACCCGGTGTAGGGTGCGAAATCGGTTCCCACACTCTTCCTGGAGGCCTTCCGTGAACGGCTGGATCCTGGGCTACCTGATCGGCCTCGTCGTGGTGATCGTCGTGGTTGCCGTCCTGCTGTTGATGATCCAGGGGGCCCGACGCACCGCTGCCAAAGCCGAGGCGGTCCTGGCCGGGCTGGAGGAGGCGCGCGACGGCACAGCCCCGCTGTGGGCGCTGCACGGCACGGTCGCGACCGCGGACCGGATCGTGGCCGCCGCCGCGTCGGCACGGACCAGCCTGACACCCGGTGGCCGTCCATGAGCGACAACGCGTACTGGCTCCTGGCCTTGGGGCTGGGCCTCGTGGTCGCCGTCGTTGCCGTGATCCTGTTGGAGACGTTCCTGCGTGATGTGCACCGGATCGAGCGCGGTGCCGGCCTGGTCTGGACCGCCGGCAAGCAGGTCGCCGGCAACACCGCGACCACCTGGCTGCTGGGTGAGACCTCCCAGCGGCTCGAGTTGCTCACCCAGGAAGCGGGTCGGCATGGTGAGCTCTTGAGCCCAGGTGCCGCGCCGGACCCGACCCACTCAGCCGCCGGAGGGAGCACAGCATGACAGCGCTCCTGGCCATCTTGACCCTGCTCGAGATCGTCGTCGTCCTTATCGTGCTCGTCTACTACCTGCTGCGCATCGCCGCCTCGCT
Source organism: Nocardioides sp. (assembly GCA_039916425.1). GTDB lineage: Bacteria > Actinomycetota > Actinomycetes > Propionibacteriales > Nocardioidaceae > Nocardioides. The sequence continues at coordinate 16,634 of JBDSLK010000019.1, read as the reverse complement.
CAGGCGGACGTCGGCCCTGCTCGGCAAGGTCGCCTTCGGCGTGCGCGCCATCGAGACCCAGTGCTCAGCCATCGGGCCGGGCGTGGTGACCATCAACGAACAGCTGAGCGGAATCTCGGGCGCGCTGAGTGACCTGACCCGGCTGGCCGACGACGCTGGCGCGGCGAGCGCCGGCGGGGGCCGGTGACGCATGGACGAGCTGCACCCGCCCAAGTCGGAGGCGCTCCGGGTGCTGTACTGGCGCAGCGAGATCCTGCAGGTCATGTACTGGCTGCGGGGCGAGGGTCTGGGCGAGGTGGTGGATGCCACGCTGCTCCAGCGCTTCCTCGGCGTGGAGTCGCACGTCGGCGTCGGCTACCTTGACCGACTGGTGCTCGACGGCTACCTCGACAGGGTCGCGGACGGGTACGTGCTGTCCGAGGTCGGCCTGGTCGAGGGCAAGACCGAGTTCGCGCTCAGCTTCGCCGACCTGACCAGACCATCCCACGGGGAGTGCAGCGCCGACTGCTGGTGCCACAACTCGGTGGAGGAGGCCATCGCCTGCGCGGCAGACCGGGTCACGGCGCGCGGATGAGCGGCGAACCGGCGGCGGAGTTCCAGATCGGGATGCCCCGCAACTACCTGCGCCCGGCGCTGCTGCTGCTGCTGGGTGAGGGCACCTCGCACGGCTATGAGCTGCTCGAGCAGCTGACCGCGCTGGGTCTGGACCGGCCCGACCCCGGACGCGTGTACCGCAGCCTGCGGGCCATGGACGAGGACGGCCTGGTGCGCTCGGAGTGGACTCCATCAACCACCGGACCCGCCCGGCGAACCTATGCACTGACCAGCGAAGGTCGCGACTGGCTCCATGCCCTCGCAGGCTCGCTGGCTGAGGTGTCGCGGGCGCTCGGGTCCTACCAGCGTCGCTACCAGAGACTGACGACGCAGGACGAGCCGGTCCGGTGAGGTTGGCTGTCGCCGGCAAGGGCGGGGCGGGCAAGACGACGATCAGTTCGACCCTTGCGCGTCTGTCCGCGCAGGCCGGGACACGAGTTGTTGCTATCGACGCCGACGCCAACCCGAACCTCGCCACGGCGCTCGGGATGCCGCCGACGGCGGCGGCGCGGCTGGAGGCGATACCCACCTCGTTGGTCTCCCGTCGCCAAGGCGGTGCGGGTCTCACCGAGCCCGTCGACGACGTGCTGGGCCGTTACACCCTCGAGGCCCCCGATGGAGTACGGCTGCTGACCATGGGCGCACCGGCGCACGCCGACGAGGGGTGTCTGTGCGCGGCCCATGCCGTGGTGTCCGCGCTGATGGAGGACCTGGGCGCTGACGCCAACCGGCTCGTCGTCGTCGACATGGAGGCCTCCCCCGAGCACTTCAGTCGCGGGACCGTGCGACACGCCGACGTGGTCTGCCTGGTCGCCGAGCCGTACTACCGATCCCTGGAGACGGTACGCCGGATGGCCGCGCTCGCCGCCGAGCTGCCCGTCGGGCGGATCGCGGTGGTGGCCAACAAGGTTCGCTCGGCCCAGGACCACGAGGCGATCGCCGAGTTCTGCGATCGCCAGGACCTCGAACTGGTCGGCGCAGTGCCATGGAGCGACGAGGTCGTGGCCGCCGACGGTCAGCGCGTGCCGGTGATCGACTGGCCCCTCGCCGCGTGCGTGGTCGACGCAGTGTCCGTGATGGCCGCGGACCTCGGCATCCGTCTGGGGTCCGATGTATGAGTTGCGCGCTCTGACGACCCGTCGCCGCCTCGTGGTTCGCGGTGTCGTGCAGGGCGTCGGCTTCCGGCCGCACGTGCGCCGACTCGCAGAACGGTTGGACCTGACCGGCAGTTGCTGCAACGACGCCACCAGTGTGGTGATCGAGGTCGAGGGCACCCTGGACCGGGTCGATGACTTCGCCCGGCTGCTCGAGGCCGAGGCCCCGCCGCTGGCCCGGATCATGTCGGTGGCTGCCGCCGACGTGGATGCCCTGGGAGTCGACGGCTTCGTGATCACCGGATCGTCGTCGTCGCCGGGCCCGCGCACTTTGGTGCCGCCGGACACCGCGACCTGTGCCGACTGCCTGCGCGAGCTCCAGGACCCCGCCGACCGGCGCTACCGGCACCCGTTCGTCACCTGCACCAACTGCGGCCCGCGCTTCACGATCACCGAGGACCTGCCCTACGACAGGCCGGCCACCACGATGGCGGCGTTCCCGCTGTGCCCGGCCTGCGCCAAGGAGTACGCCGACCCGCAGGACCGCCGGCACCACGCGCAGCCGATCGCCTGTCACGACTGCGGCCCGACCCTGGCGCTGACTACCCGGGAGGGCACCGAGATCGCGGCCGGCACCGAGGCGTCGCTACGCGGCGCCGTGACCGCATTGCGGGGCGGCGCGATCGTGGCGATCAAGGGCCTCGGCGGCTACCACCTCGCCTGCGATGCTTCGTCGGTCACAGCCGTGACGGCGCTGCGGCGGCGTAAGGAGCGGCCGGACCAGCCGTTCGCGGTCATGGTGCGCGACCTGACCACGGCCGAGACGCTGGTCGAGGCCGGCGCCGCCGCCGAGGTGCTGACCTCGCCGGAGCGGCCGATCGTGCTGCTGCCGCGGCGTCCGGGCGCGCCGGTCGCCGAGGGCGTCGCGCCGGGGCTCGACGAGCTTGGCGTCGTGCTGCCCTACACCCCGCTGCATCACCTGCTCTTCGCCGACCTGCCCGACGGCTCGCCGGGCGCTCCCGAGGCGCTGGTGATGACCTCGGGCAACCTGTCGGGCGAGCCGCTCTGCTACGCCGACGCCGACGCCCGGGACCGGCTCGGTGCGATCGCAGACGTGTTCTTAGCCCACGACCGTGAGATCGCGGTGCCCTGCGAGGACTCCGTCGTCGCCTGGAGTGGGCGGCACGACGGCGACGTCGTGCCGCTGCGCCGCTCGCGCGGCCACGCCCCGCTGCCCGTCGACCTCCTCGGCGGGACCGGCGTGGTGCTGGCCGCGGGTGCCGAGATCAAGAACACCTTCGCACTGGCGCGCGACGGGCTCGCCTTCGTCTCCGCGCATCTCGGCGACCTGGGCAGCCTGGAGAGCCGGACGGCGTACGAACGCTCCACCGCGCAGCTGCTCCGGTTCCACCGCGCCGCGCCCGAGCTCGTGGTGGCCGACCTGCACCCGGCGTACGCCTCCCGCGCCTGGGCACGGACGTTCGCTGCCGACCTCGGCGTCCCGTTGTACGGCGTCCAGCACCACCACGCCCACCTCGCATCGCTCGCGGCCGAGCACGGCCGCCTCGACGACCCGCTCCTCGGCCTGGTCTTCGACGGCACCGGCTACGGCTGCGATGCCGGGGTCTGGGGCGGCGAGGTGTTGCTGCTCGGCGACGGCGGACGCACCGCCGAGCGGCTCGGCCATCTCGGGGTGGTCCGGCTGCCCGGCGGCGATGCCGGCGTCCGCAACCCGGTCCGCACCGCCGCCCTGGCGATGCTGGCGGCGGGGGTCTCGCTCGGGGGGACTGAGGTGGACACCGCGCTCACCGAGGCCGAGCGCGCGTTCCTGCCGTCCCTGCTCGGGTCGGAGACCGGTTGGGTGCCGACCAGCAGCGTGGGCAGGCTCTTCGACGTGGTCGCCGCGCTTCTGGGGGTGCGGGCCCGGGTCACCTACGAGGCCCAGGCGGCCGTCGAGCTGGAGACCGCCGCCCGTTGCTGGGCGCGCGAGCACGGCGCGGCGTCCACCAGCCTCTCCTTCCCCGCCGTTGACGACGGTGGCCTGCCGCGGCTGGACCCCGACCCACTGGTGCGCGACCTGGTCGCGGCCTGGCGCGAGGGTTTCCCGGCCGGGCAGCTGGCCTGGTCCTTCCACGTCGCGCTCTCCCACGCGTCGGCCGACCTGGCAGTGCGCCTCGCGGCCGCCCACGGCGTGCCCACGGTCGGCCTGACCGGTGGCGTGTTCTGCAACCGGCTGCTGCTCACGCTGGTCCGCGACCGGCTCACCGACGCGGGCCTCGAGGTGCTCACTCACGGCCTGGTGCCGGCCAACGACGGGGGGCTGTCCCTCGGTCAGGTGGCCGTCGGCATCAGAGCTCTCACCGCCGAGAGGAAGAGGAGATCGACATGTGTCTCGCAGTCCCAGGGATGGTGATGTCCGTGGCCGAGAAAGACGGCACCACGATGGCTGAGGTCGACTTCGGCGGACTCCGCAAAGAGGTCTGCCTGGAGTACATCCCTGATGTGAAGATCGGGGAGTACGTCATCGTGCACGTCGGCTTCGCCATCCAACGACTGGACGAGAAGTCCGCCCTGGAGACGCTCGGCAACTTCGAGCGGCTCGGCATCCTCGAAGAAGAGTTCGGCGACGGCTTCGCCCTCGCCGCCAAGCAAGCCGGCCAGGAGCAAGGAGCACAGTCATGAAGTATCTCGACGAGTTCAGCGACCCGGACCTCGCCCGCAAGCTGCTCGACGACATCCACGCGATCACCACGCAACCCTGGGCGATGATGGAGGTCTGCGGTGGGCAGACGCACACGATCATCCGGCACGGCATCGACCAGCTGCTGCCCGACGGCGTCGAGATGATCCACGGTCCCGGTTGCCCGGTCTGCGTGACGCCGCTGGAGATCATCGACAGGGCCCTGGCGATCGCCGAGAAGCCCGAGGTGATCTTCTGCTCCTTCGGCGACATGCTCAGGGTGCCGGGCTCCAACAAGGACCTGTTCGCGATCAAGAGCGCCGGCGGCGACGTACGCGTCGTCTACTCGCCACTCGACGCCCTCGAGCTGGCCAAGAAGAACCCCGACCGCCAGGTCGTCTTCTTCGGCATCGGCTTCGAGACCACGGCGCCGGCCAACGCGATGACCGTCTACCAGGCCAAGCGGCAGGGCATCACCAACTTCTCGCTGCTGGTCTCGCACGTGCTGGTGCCGCCGGCCATCGCGGCCATCATGGAGTCGCCGCGCTGCCGGGTGCAGGCGTTCCTCGCGGCCGGCCACGTGTGCAGCGTGATGGGCACGGCGGACTACCCTCCGCTCGCGGCGAAGTACCGCGTTCCCATCGTGGTCACCGGCTTCGAGCCACTCGACATCCTCGAGGGCATCCGCCGCACGATCCTCCAGCTCGAGGCGGGTCGCCATGAGCTCGAGAACGCCTACCCGCGTGCCGTGACCGACCAGGGCAACCTGCCGGCGATGGCGATGCTCCGTGACGTCTTCGAGGTCACCGACCGCACCTGGCGGGGCATCGGGATGATCCCGCAGAGCGGCTGGAGGCTCTCCGAGGAGTACGCCGACTTCGACGCGGAGCATCGATTCTCCGTCACCGACATCCACACCAGCGAGTCGCCGCTGTGCCGCTCGGGCGAGGTGCTGCAGGGGTTGATCAAGCCGCACGAGTGCGCCGCGTTCGGCAAGGAGTGCACCCCGCGCAACCCGTTGGGGGCGACGATGGTGTCCTCGGAGGGCGCCTGTGCGGCGTACCACACCTATCGCCGACTGGAGCTGGTGGAGACGCGATGACGACAGGGAGCAACGACCTCGACTTCGAGCGCTGGGTTTGCCCGCTGCCGTTGCGCGACACCCCGACGATCGTGATGGGCCACGGCGGTGGCGGGGCAATGTCGGCGGAGCTGATCGAGCAGCTGTTCCTGCCGGCGTTCGCCAGTGCCGCCAACGCCGAGCTCGGCGACTCCGCGGTGCTGCCGCGACCGGCGGCGCGGCTGGCCTTCTCTACCGACTCCTACGTCGTGAAGCCGATGTTCTTCCCGGGCGGGTGCATCGGTGACCTGGCGATCAACGGCACGATCAACGACCTGGCCATGTCGGGCGCGACGCCGCTCTATCTGTCGACCGCGTTCATCCTGGCCGAGGGGACGGCGCTGGCCGACATCGGAAGGATCGCCACTGCGATGGGCAAAGCCGCCGAGTCCGCGGGCGTGCAGCTGGTCACCGGCGACACCAAGGTCGTCGACAGCGGCTCCGGCGACGGCGTGTTCGTCAACACCGCCGGCATCGGCGTGGTGCCAGACGGGGTCGACATCGGTCCCGCACGGGCCCGGGTCGGCGACGCCGTCCTGGTCAGCGGCGACATCGGCGTGCACGGGATCGCGGTGATGAGCGTCCGCACCGGCATGGAGTTCGGCACCACCATCGAGAGCGACTCGGCCGCCCTGCACACGCTGGTGGCCGACCTGTTGGCGACGGGGATCGACGTGCGCGCCCTGCGCGACCCCACCCGCGGAGGCGTGTCCGCGACGCTCAACGAGATCGCCAGGGCCTCCGGTGTGGGCATCGAGATCGTCGAGCGGGACCTCCCGATCCCGGCGGAGGTCAAGGACGCCTGCGGGCTGCTCGGCCTGGACCCCCTCCAGGTCGCCAACGAGGGCAAGCTGGTCGCGATCGTGCCGCCGGCCGACGCCGACGAGGCGCTCGCCGCTTTGCACAGCCACCCGCTCGGGGCGGGCGCCCGCCGGATCGGGACGTGCGTCGAGGACCACCCGCGGATGGTGGTTGCCCGCACCGGGCTCGGCGGCACGCGGGTCGTCGACCTGCCCATCGGCGAGCAGCTCCCGCGGATCTGTTGAGTGTCGGCCGAGGGAGCGCTGCGCTTCGCCCGCTATGCCTACCCGCCCAACGCGTTGGGCTACTGCGGACCCGAGGGTGCCGACGCGATGCTGGCCGACGGCGCCGTCACCGAGATCGAACGACGGGCCCGGCTCTTCGAGGGAGCCTGGGTCTACCTCGAGCTGCTCGCCGAGGCGATGGGCGTCGACGACCCACTGGCCGATGCGGTCGTCGAGACCTACTGGGTCGGCGGCGACGCCCTCGCCGCCCTCGACCCGGCCGCGGTCCTGGCGCGGCTGGAAACCGTCTTCGCGACCCAGCTGGGCGGCTCGTGGCGGGGTGCCGCCGACCGGGCCCGTGCCCACCACAGCTTCCAGGTGTTCGAGGTCTACCCGTGGGCGGGCATGCTCCTACGCGGCCTGGCCCCGGCTCCGGCCGTCTCGGTCCTGGACCGCTGTCGGATCCGCTCCGGCGTCGTCACCACCGTGGACGGGGAGCACGTCGGGGTCACCTCGTCCTTGCTGGCCTGGTCCGAGGTTCGGCTGGGCCCGGGGGAGCCGACGCCCGAGCGCGCGCGCTGGTCACTCGACGGGTCGACGCTCATCGAGCCGCCCCAAGTCGGGGACCTGGTCTCGCTCCACTGGGACTGGGTCTGCGAGGTGATCACCCCCGAGCAGGCCGCAATGATCGAGCGGCTCGAGCACGAGCAGCGCGTCGCGATCGGGCTGTCGAGCTGACGCTGGGCCAGGACGTGTATCTCCGCGAGCCAGCGAGGTTCGACGAGATGTGAATGGCCTTGCTTCGCACTGAGAAGGTGAGGGGTTTCGAACCCTTCAGGTCCACTCAAGAAGCCGGGCCTGAACTTCGAAAACGCGGATCCGATCCAGTCTCGTCATGTGACGGGATGTACCCACTACGCACCCCTGCAACGCACGCAACGTGGGCAGTGAGACGCTCATCGATACCCGGGGCTGGTCTGCGAGGTCGTGCAGGAGGGCGCGCGATCCCTCACCCGTTCCAGGCGTTGCATCGGTCACTGCTCACCGGAATTGAGAAGGGTGTTGGGCATCAGTCGATCCGGGGGGCTGCGACTCTGGCCGGGCTCAGTGTGTGCGGAGTCCGACCAAGGTGACGTCGACCAGCCGGCGCGCGGCGGCGTGGGACTGGCCGGCGGCAGCGTTGAGGGCGTGGAGACAGTAGTTGGCCAATTCGTCGGGGTGGACGTCAGCGCGGACGGCTCCGTCGTCGACCGCGTGGGCGATGAGGTCACTAACGAGGTGCCTCAGAGCCTGCTCCGCGTGCGCAATGTGCTCGCCTCTGTGCAGGACGGAGGTGATGCCGGCGTCGTGGTGACCGTGGGAGTCGCGGGCGATCTCGGCGTACGCGGCTAGGACGGCGTGGAGTCGGTGAAGTGGGACGCCCGGCCTCTCAGCGAGGTGCGCGAGCCGGCTCAGATGTGCGCCGACCTGCCGTTCGTGCCCGGCCAACAGGATCGACTCGACGTCCGGAAAATACTTATACAAGGTCGCACGGCCGATCTCGGCCCGCTCGGCGATCTGGGACATCGTCAGTGACAGCAACCCCTGCTCGCCGATCAATGTGGCGGCGGTGTCGAGGATCGCGTCGCGGACCTGCGCGCGATGCTCATCGATCGTCGCGCTCCACAGCTTCGGCACAACCAGAGCATACATGGCGCCACATCCAAGACATTTCGTCTTGTTCACGACAGTATGTATTGATAATATGCCGGCTATGGCGCACGCCCAGCACGGCGAGGACGACCCGCGCCGGCGCCTCGCCCCCGAGTGGCGGGAGACGGTCGCCGTCGCCGCCTCGCCAGCAGAACGCGACGAAGTCATCAAGGGGTTCCGCCAAGCCCACCTTGTGAAGGCCCTTCGTGGGGCAGTTGCTGCGGGTCGGCTCGGCCCGGCGGAGGCCTCAGGGATCCTCAACCGGCTCGCCCGTGGGGGCGACCCGCACGTGTTGCGTCGCGAACTGCGCACCGCCGGCGTGCTGATCCGTCGCTCAGCCAACAAGCAGGACGAGGGAGAAGGCAGTGCTTGAACAACCCGATAACACCACCCGTGACAAAGCGACGCAGGGCATTCCGACCTGGGTGAAGGGATTCGTGATCGCTGCCGTGGTCCTCGTCGTCCTCGTCGTCGTCGTGCTGCTCACCGGTGGACACGGACCCGGAAGACACACACAGAACGGATCGCCGGAGCCGGCTGCCGGGCAGAGCACGCACACGAAGCTGGTGTCCGCGTGAGCATGCCACCCAATGTGCGGAAGCTATCGCTGGTCGTGCACGTCGCCGCATCCGTTGGCTGGATCGGCGCGGCCGTCACCTCACTGGTGCTCGCCGCGCTGCCACTGGTCAGCGATGATCCTCAACTGGTTCGCGGTAGCTACCTGTCGCTGCGGGTGATCGGCTGGTACGCCCTCGTGCCGTTCGGTGTCGCGTCCTTGGCGACCGGGCTGATCCAGGCTCTCGGCACCACGTGGGGACTTTTCCGGCACTACTGGGTGCTCCTCAAGCTCCTCATGAATGTCCTCGCGACCGTCGTCCTGCTGCTCTACATGCAGACCCTCGACTATCTCGCCGCCCAGGCACGGGACGCACCCGACGTCACGGTCGCCGCGATGGGTGACCCGTCACCGATCGTGCATGCCCTCGGCGCCATCGCTGTGCTTCTCGTGGCGCTCGTCTTGTCGGTGTACAAGCCACGCGGCCTCACCCGGCGAGGCCGCCGCCATGCCGCGGCCGTAGCCACACGCAGCCTCGCTAGCCCGCGCGCTGGCTAGCCCTACGGCGTGCCGGCTCGCCGACGGTCGATCACCTTGAGGGCGCCGGCCAGGGCGGCCAGGGTCTCGTCGGAGACAGGCGTCAGGCCGACCTGTCCGCTGCGGTCGTCGGCGGCGACCCGTTCGTCGTACGCCAGCACTCCGGCCAGCTCGATGCCCTCCGCGGCCAACGCGGTCTCGAAGAAGTCGGTGTCCTGCGCCGTGCGGGCCTTGTTGCCGAGGGCGAGGACGTGGGGGATCCCCAGCTCGGCGGCCAGGGCCGCGGTGCGGGCGGCGGTGATGACCGACTTCCGGGTCGGCTCGCAGACGACCAGCAGCACGTCCGCGTAGGCGAGGGTTCCGCCCGAGCGACTCAGGTGCTCGAGGCCGGCCTCCATGTCGACCAGGGTGACGTCCACGTCGGCCAGCGCGTCCGCCAGCAGACTGCGCACGGTGGCGTGGCCGCTGCATGTGCAGCCGGCGCCCGCCTCGGCGACCCGGATGGCGGAGAGCAGCGTGGGTCCGGCAGGAGTCGGGCGGCCGTACTCCTTGATAAGCGCATCGGCAGATGGCCCGCCGCCGGAGCCCACGAGCGCTGCTCGCGGCAACTCCGGCACGGCTTCGGTGTCGGCGAGCGACAGCCCGAGGGAGAGGCCGAGGTTGGGGTTGGAGTCGGTGTCGATGGCCACGACCCGACTGCCGCGCTCGCTGTAGCTGCGGGCCAGCAGGCCGGAGACGGTGGTCTTTCCGGCGCCGCCCTTGCCGACGACGCCCAACTTCAACCCGGTCGAGATCGTGCTCGCGGTCATCTCTGCTCCGTTCCGCTGGAGAGGTACGCACCTCCCCTTGCTATCGCGATGGTACTAGCGCCGCGCACCTAGCCGGGGCACACTGTCGACAGGTACCGGAGCCAACGAAGGGAAGTCCCCGATGGTCGTCCTCTGGGTTGCGAGCGGGGTGGGGCTGCTCGTGGTCGCTCCCCTGGTGATACTGCTGGCCACCCAAGTGATCAGGCCCGCCTTGGAGTGTGCCCGCTACGCCGACGACATCTTGGCCCACGGGGTCGGGATCACCGTGACTCTCGAGCCCGTGCCGGAGCTCCTGGTCACCCGGGAACGTGTCGGCGAGGTCACCCAGAACGCCGTCGCCTATGTCGGTGCGCTGCGCCGGCTGGTCGCCGGTGCCCCAGCCGCCGACTGACCCTCATCGATCGGAATCGCCATGTCCTCCGCTGCCATCGCCGCGCTCGTCGTGACCGGTGTCCTCGTCGCCGCGCTCGCGTTCTACCTGATCTGGGTCGTCCTCATCCTCCGTCGGCTCACCGACACCCTGGGCAAGGTCGTCTTCGGAGTCGGCTCGATCGCCTACCGGGTGCAACCCGTTGGGCCGGTCGTCACCGAATTGAACGCCGATCTCGGCGCCGTGGCCGACGCCCTCGAGGCACTCGCCCGCGATCTCGACCCTGGTCAGGACGCCCGTGCGTCCTGACCCCGCAACCCGAAGGAAGAGGCCACTATGAGTGTCGAATTCGCGTGTGCGGACGTGGGGGTGGCCTGCAAGCAGGTAACCCGGGCCGAGAGCGCCGACGAACTGGTCGCGGCGGTGGCGGCCCACGCGAAGGAGAAGCACGGCGTCGAGCTCAACGCGACCCTGGTCGACTACGCCGTCACCAAGGTCCGCACCGCCGGTGGCTGACGCGGCTGCCCGAGCCGCGGCCGACGAGCACCCGTGGCCCGCTGGCTCGACCGAGGCCACCCTGGCGGGCCTGGCTCCGCTCCTCGATCGTCTCGAGGAGCTCCTCGGCGAGGTGGACGAGCTCGACGATCCGGTCCGGGAGACCGTGTTCGAGCTGCTCGACGGGGTCGATGCGTTGCACCGGTTGGCCGTCACCAGACTGGCCGCCCTGCTGGATGACGTACAACTACTGCGGAAGGCGGACCCGGCTGTCGCCTGGCTGCTGGAGGCGTACGGCGTCGGCGTCGACGACGTGGACGCAGCGTCGGCCGCGCTCGACGCGGTCCGCCCATACATTCACGAGCACGGTGGCGACGTCCGGGTTCTCGAGGTCACGGACGGTGTCGTCCGGGTGCAGCTGACCGGCGCCTGCTCGGGCTGCACCGCGGCCGCGATCACCCTGCGCAATGGCGTCGAGGAGGCCCTGCGCGAGGGACTACCCGGCTTTGTGGCGATGGATGTCGCTCCCGACAGCGGCGCCCCGGCGCACCCGCCGCCTACCCAGGTGCTCCTCCAGATCACGCCCCGGCCGGACTGACCTACGCGTGTCCCCCTTTCAGTCGAATCGCGCGCGATGCTCGTCGATCAGTCGGAGCACCTCCTCGACCAGCACGGGCACGGCTCTCGCCGTCGTGGCGGAGAGACCTTCGCGCGGTTCTTCGGTGTCCGTGGTCTGTACGCCCACGATCAGTGTCGTCTCCGGGAGCACGCCCAGCCCGCGCGCCATCATCAGCGCTCGCGCCGGAGTGGCCAGGTGGGTATCGGCCAGTGCGTCTCGGCGCTGGTTGCTGCTCAGCGTCGAGACATCGAGCACGTCGGGACGCTGCACCACGACAGAACCTGCTGTGCGGCCGAGGTCGACCGCATCGACGACCAACAGCAGGTCGACCCCTCCGGAGAGCAGCTCCTGGACCAGGCGCATCCCGCCAATCCCGACATCGAGCACCCGGGCCTCCGTGAGCCGCGGGTCGGAGACCAGCCGCTCCGCAACCACGACGCCCACCCCGTCGTCGGCTCGCAGCACGTTGCCGAAGCAGGCCACCACCACGCTCACCAGGGAAGAGTAGAGCGTGGAAAGACCCGCGGAGACCGAGACGGCTGAGCTCGTCGAGCGGCTGGCACGGTATCCAGCCTCCCGCTATCCCGTGCAGCACGCGACCGCCGCCTTCCGGCTGGCGACCGTGCATCTGCGGTGCGGCCGGATCGACCAGGCGGTCCCGTTGCTGGGCACGGCGTACGAGGCCTTCGGGCGGCTCGACATGCGGCTCGAGCAGACCAAGGCGCTGATGATGCACGGAGTCGCCCTGCGGGAGGGCAATCGCGGCGACCTGGCCGCGGTGACGTTCGAGCGAGCGGCACGGGCATTCGGCGCACTCGAGCAGCCGGCCGAAGAGGCGGCCGCGTCCTACAACCTGGGCCTGTCCCTGCATCAGAACGGCGACCCGGCGGCGGCTCAGACCGCTCTCTCCCGCGCCTATGACCTGTTCCTCGCCGCCGGTCATCTCGCGCGCGCGGGCGCGGCGGCGCGTGAACGCGGTGCCTACCTGCTCACCTCGGGCGAGATCGACGCCGCGCGTGCGATCCTTGCCGACGCCGCCGCCCTGGCGCAACGCTCCGGCGATCTGCCGGGCCTCGGCGCGGCGGCGAACGCTTTGGGGCTTGCCCATCTCGCCGCGGGCGACGCCGCCGCGGCCGTGGACGAATTCTCGCGCGCGGTGGGCGCCTTCCCCCGCAGCCTTCGGGCGCGCGAGCACGCGATGGTGAAGGCTAACCTCGCCGTGGCCTACGAGCGGGTCGGCAACGTCGCGCGATCGCGGCTGACCGCGCGCCAGGCGCTGGCGATCGCGAGCGCGGATGCCCCGGTGCGCGACCAGGCTCAGCAGCTGCTGGACCGGCTGCGCGGCACGACCGGTCTCGACCTGCTGACCGTCCTGGACGCGGAACCGACCCACCGATGGTCGGCCCTCGTCCGCGAGGAGGTGCTGCGCTGGTGCGAGGCACCTCAGCCCGAACGGCGCAGCGCGATACGCGGGTTCCTCGACGGACTGATCGAGCGGCCAGGATCGACCTACGACCTCGCCGAGAGCCTGCTCTCGGTCATCATCGAGCTGCCACCACCGCCGTACGCCGAGATGGTGTCGAGCATCGTGCAGGTCACCGCGGAGCTGGCGCCGCCGGCCCGTGAGCGGATCCACGCGATCATCGGCTCGGCGATGGCCCGCTTCGCCATCCCGCAGTGGCAACGGCTGGCCGGCAGCCTCAACGCTGCGGACGCGGCGGCTGGCCGAACCGGTGTCTGGCGATGACCGACGACCTGACTCCGGTCGAGGTGGCGGCGGCCCTCGGCGGGCGTCCGGTGCGGGCCTACCCCGCCTTGTTGTCTACAGAGGCGGCGGCCATGGCGTGGGCCCGGGCCGGGGCGCCCACGGGGTCGGTGGTGGTGGCGGACTACCAGGCGTCACCGCGCGGCCGTGGTGGTCTGCCGTGGACGGTGGAGGCGGGGCGGGGTCTCGGCTTTTCGCTGATCGTTCGACCGACGCTGCCGCCGGAGCGCGAGGGTTGGCCCTACGTCGCGTCGTCGCTGGCTGTGGCCGACGTGCTCGGCGACCAAGCCGGAGTGGAGTGGCCGGACACCGTGTCCGGAGCCGCGGGCGGCGACACACTGGCTCAACTGGGCACCTACGTCGAGCTCGGCCCGGATCGCACCGAGTGGGTGTGCGTCACGGTCCTCGTCGCGTCAGCTCAGCCACCGCGTGTCGAGCTGCTGGATCGACTGGTCACGGCCGTGGAGCTCAGGCTGGCCGGTGACGAGAATGAAGTGTTGTCGTCGTACCGGTCGCGCTGTCTGACGCTGGGTCGGCAGGTGCGCGCCCGGATGATCCCGATGGGTGCCGACGGTCCGGAGGTCGTCGGTGAGGCGGTCGATGTGCTCGGCGACGGCTCCCTGGTGGTGCTCACCGCGCGGAGGAACCGCGTGGCGGTGCCGCCTCAGAACCTCGGGCTGCTCGAGACGCCGCAGATTGCACCGGAGCTCCCGCCCGACGTCGCACGGCGGCTGCACGATCGAACCTGACGGATCATTACTTCAGGGCGTCCTGATCCTGCCGACCCCGGCTGGCGCCGTGGCGGCCGTCGCTCGCGCGGGCCCCACGGACGACGGCCAGACTGACGCCGGCCACCACGACGGCGATCAGCGTCAGGGTCAGCTCGTTGTCGCGGACCAGGTCCCGGGTCGAGGCGGACATGTCGTGGACCAGGCGACTAGCCCATGTCTTCGAGGAACCGCCGCCGAGCAACGCAGGCGACCAGTAGACGATCAGGTATACACCGGTGGTGGCCAGCACCACGCCGGAGATTCGATTCACCACTGGTAGGATGCCGCGCACCGTACGGACCAGCACATCACTCATCAGCCCGGTCGAGGCCGCGAGCATCACCAACATCGTGGTGGACCCGAGTGCGAAGGCGCCGAACACCCCCATCGTGCCCAGCGTGGACTCCGAGGCCATGCCGGTGCCGATCAGCGCGAGCAGCGAGCCCATCCCGCAGCCCAACTGAGCCAGCGCGTAGGCACCGCCGAAGCCGACCAGATGGCCGCCGGCAGGGCTGGCCTGCTTCAGGCTCGTGCGGCCGACCTGAACACGGAACTGACGGCCGGCGACCATCGCCAACCCGACGACCACGAGCCCGGCGCCGATCACCACCGAGAACCACGGGACCGCGTCGGTGATCGATCGGAGACCCATCGCTACAAGCAGTCCGCCCCCGATGAAGGTGCCGGCGAAGCCGAGGCTCACCAACAATCCCGCACCAACCCCTCGGCCGAGCCGCGACCCCAATCGGGCGCCGGGTTGACTGCTGTTGGAGAGGTTGAAGGCCAGGAAGGCCGGCAGCATCATGAAGCCACAGGGATTGACCAAGGCGAGCATCCCCAAGCCGTAGGCAAGCGCTAATTGGGTCGTCATGGGACATATCCTCCATGGTCACGGCGCGAGGTCTGGGTGCCTCGTCCGTAGTTCACATGCAGGTTATGCCCGTAGCCGGGGATACGCCAGCATTCCGCTTTGCTTTCCCGGCACGGTAGCAGCGTCTCCGCAGCGCCTGTTCGGGGTCGGTTCTCAGTCTCCCTTCGGAGCCAACTACTCCGTCGCCTCGCTCTCCTCCGATCGCGCGCCGTCCTCGGTGAGGTGGAGCTTGTCTCCGCTCCGACGTCGTCGACGGCATCGCCCTCATTCCGCACCACGCCGCTGGGATGGGGTTGGTTGTCGGAACCCTGGCAATCGCCACGGCCCCTGGCCTCCGAGCGCGTCGACCGGACCGTGCGACGCAGGTCGGTGGACCCCGTCGATCGCCCCTGCCCCGCTCGCTGTCGCCGGTGCCGAACTGCCCAGCAGTGTGCCATGGAGCGGGGCGGTCGTCGCCGCCGATCGGCACCGCGTCCCGGTGATCGAGTGGCCCCGAGCCGAGTCCGTGGTCACCGATATTCGCCGCGATCGCGGCGCGGATCACGGCGACCGATCGGTTGGCCCTCGGCATCGCTAGACGATCGACTTCGGGGTTCATCGGTGGATCCCGGTACCTGGAGTAGTCACTCACGTCTGTGCATTCGACACGTCGCGTCGTGTCAAGATCGCGGCGGTCATCGTGGGCGTCGTCGGCATCTGGGGCGCCGTCATCCCCTTCCTAGGTCCGTCCTTCGGTTACAGCATGGCAACAGTCAGGCATGGGAGCGGAGTGAGAGCCACCTGACGCTGCACCTCGCCCCCGGTGTCGCTGCGGTCATGGGAGCGGGGTTGCTGAAGGGCGCTCGGCGCTCTGGCCAACTGTTCGGGGCATTGCTGGGAGTAGCGGGAGGCGCATAGTTCGTGATCGCTCCCTCCCTCCATCCATCTGCTTTTGGCTGGAGGGTGAGCGGCATGAGCATGGGCGGCTCCGCGCTGTCCGGGGCACTGTCAGCGGTCGGGTGCCACTACGGGACGGGAGCCATCACCGCCATCGCCGCCGCCACGCCGTTGGAGCCCTCCACCCCACGGAGGGCGCTGCTTCCAGTGCCCATGCCGACGGCAGTTAGCGCGACCTATCGACGCCGCGCCCAAGCAGTCCAAGTCTCGGGTCGAAGTTCGGGCCTAGCTTTTCGCGTCCCACAAGCGTCGCTACGACCGCTGGTCCAGCGAGGTCCCGGCTTGAGTGGCCCCTTGGGCACCGAGGCAAGTCGCAGGAGTGGCGTATGTCCGCCGTACCGAGCTGAGGCCGAAACTGCACCGCGATCTCGCACCCCGCGACCACGTCAAGCGAATGCGCTGCTGCCCGGAGGCTCGACAATGCCGAAGCACCGGTTCTGCGATGGAGAACGACCTCACGCCCACCCTCGAACCCATGGAGGTCGAACCGTCGGCTCGAAGGTGTTTGGCGTAGACCGAGCCGCCAGGTCAGCCATCGGCTCACACGTACGGCTTCGCCACGCAGCAACCTTGGGTCGACGCGGAGACGTACGTCGATTGTCCCATCGGGCGCTTCGGCCACATTTTCTGGCTTTCTCGGTTCACCGTCTTCGACGGCTACAGCACCTCTCTCGACAAGGTCGTAAAGGCCTTCGCGAGTG
>JBDSLK010000018.1:0-3744 GCA_039916425.1 Nocardioides sp. | reverse complement strand
CGGCCTGGGTCTTGGAGACCTTCTTGGACTCCAGGCGCTCACGCTCGAGCATGTTCTTGAAGTCCATGTTGCCGCCGACGTTGAGCTGGTAGGTGCGGTCCAGCGCGACGCCGCGGTCCTCGAACAGTTTCGCCATCACGCGGTGCGTGATGGTGGCGCCGACCTGGGACTTGATGTCGTCACCGACGATCGGGACGCCGGCGTCCTCGAACTTCTTGGCCCAGACAGGGTCGGAGGCGATGAAGACGGGCAGCGCGTTGACGAAGGCGACCCCCGCGTCGATGGCGCACTGCGCGTAGAACTTGTCGGCCAGCTCGGAGCCCACCGGGAGGTAGGAGACCATCACGTCGGCCTGGGTGTCCTTGAGGACCTGCACCACGTCGACCGCTTCGGCGCCGGACTCCTCGATGGTCTCGCGGTAGTACTTGCCGAGACCGTCCATGGTCGGGCCGCGCTGCACCTCGATGCCGAGGGTCGGGACCTCGGCGATCTTGATGGTGTTGTTCTCGGAGGCGTTGATGGCCTCGGAGAGGTCCTTGCCGACCTTCTTGTCGTCGACGTCGAACGCGGCGACGAACTCCACGTCGTTGACGTGGTACTCGCCGAACATGACGTGCATGAGGCCGGGGACCTCGACGGTGGGGTCGGCGTCCTTGTAGTACTCCACGCCCTGGATGAGGGACGTGGCGCAGTTGCCGACTCCGATGATGGCTACTCGAATCGAACCCATCGGGCTCTCCTTCTCCATTGCTTCGATCTGGGACGAATGGTGGTGCTGACTCAGCCCGGGTGGCTGGGCTGGTCCGGTACAGGTTCGCCGCGACGGTGCTCGGCGCTGATCAGGTCGGAGAGCCAGCGCACCTCGCGCTCGACCGACTCCACGCCATGGCGCTGGAGCTCGCCGGCGTACCGGTCGACCTCCGCCTGCGTCAGGGCGAGCTCCTTCTGGACCCGGTGGAGCCGCTCCTGGAGGCGGGTACGGCGGCCCTCGAGGACGCGCAGCCGGATCTCCATGTCGGTGCGTCCGAAGAACGCGAACCGGATGTCGAAGTTGTCGTCCTCCCAGGCCGTGGGACCGACCTCCGACATGAGCCGCTCGAACTCGCGGTGTCCGGCGTCGGTGACGGCGTAGACGATGCGGGGACGACGGGTGACAGGGGTCGGGGCGACCGGAGTCTCCTCGATCAGGGAGGAGCGGAGCATCTTCTTCAACGTGGGGTAGAGGGAGCCGTAGGACAGCACCCGTCCCCACCCCAGCATCAGGTTGAGCCGCTTGCGCAGCTCGTAGCCGTGCACGGGTCCCTCGTGAAGCAGTCCGAGGACTGCCAACTCGATGGTCTCTGCTCGACGTGCCACGGACCTATCGTAGCGATATATCCCGGCGACGTGAACTCGCCAAGCCCCGGGGGTGACGAGGACGGCACGCACGGGGAGTCCGAGCCTCGCCGGGTCCTTGCGTACCCTGGTGCCGCCCCCGACTCATCGGAGTTCCACGACGTGACTGCCAAGCGCAGGGCCACCGGCCCCGCAGTGAAGAAGAAGCCCCAGCGTCCAGGCGACCGCAAGCGCCGGGTGCTGAAGGTCGTCAAGATCCTGCTCGTCCTCGGGCTGGTCGGTGCCGTCCTGGTGGCCGGCGCCTTCTTCGCGCTCTACAGCGCTACGGACATCCCCGACCCCAACGCGGAGTTCGAGGCCCAGACCACCCGGGTCTACTACTCGGGGGGCAAGGACGAGATGGGCCGGTTCGCGACGCAGAACCGTGAGTCGATCTCGCTGGACGAGATGCCGGCCACCATCAAGGACGCCGTGGTCGCGGCCGAGAACCGCACCTTCTGGACCGACCGGGGCATCGACCCCAAGGGCATCCTGCGCGCCGCCTTCAGCAACGCGGCCGGCAACTCCACCCAGGGTGCCTCCACGATCACCCAGCAGTACGTCAAGATCCTCTACCTCACCCAGGAGCGGAGCCTCAAGCGCAAGCTCACCGAGGCGATGCTCTCCCTCAAGCTCCAGCAGCAGCTGTCGAAGGAGCAGATCCTCGAGGGCTACCTCAACACCATCTACTTCGGCCGCGGCGCCTACGGCGTCCAGGCCGCGTCGCTGGCGTACTTCGACAAGCCGGCCGCCGACCTGAGCCTGCGCGAGGCGGCGGTACTGGCCAGCGTGCTCAACAACCCGACCAACCTCGACCCGGCCAACGGCAAGGACGCCAAGTCCGCGCTCCGCGAGCGCTACGACTACACCCTCGGAAGCATGGCCGAGACCGGCAGTGTCACCGCAGACGAGGCCGAGAAGGCCATGAACCGGTTGCCGAAGTTCCCCGAGATCGCCGCCGAGAGCCAGTACGGCGGGCAGCGGGGCCACATGCTGAAGATGGTCCGCGACGAGCTGCTCTCCCTGGGCTACACCGACCGGGAGATCGACGGCGGCGGCCTGCAGGTCACCACCACCTTCACGTCCGCGGCGATGGCCGCGGCCGAGCAGGGCGTCCGGGAGGAGCGGCCCGAGGGCTTCGACGGCGGCGCGCTGCACGTCGCGGTGGCGACCGTCGAGACCGGCACCGGGGCCCTGCGCGGCTTCTACGGAGGCCAGGACTACCTGGAGTCCCAGATCAACTGGGCGGTCGCCGGCGGGATGGTCGGCTCCACGTTCAAGCCCTTCACCCTCGCGACCGCCATCAACGAGGGCTTCTCCCTCGACGACACCTTCGAGGGCAACTCACCGTATGAGTTCCCCGACGGTCTGGTGGTGCGCAACGAGGGCGACGGCGACGGCAACGACTACGGCACCGCGGTCACCGCGACCACGGCGCTGGAGCAGTCCATCAACACCGCCTTCGTCGACATGAGCGACTCCATCCCGGACGGTCCCGCCAAGATCCTGGCGACCGCCGAGAGCATGGGCGTCCCGCCGCCGAAGGCCAACAAGAAGTACCCCGGCATCCCCGGCACGTCCCGCGACCTCGAGGCCGACGCCCTGATCACCCTCGGCAAGTCCCGGGTGAGCCCGATCAACATGGCCAACGCCTACGCCACGATCGCCAACGAGGGCCAGCGTGCCGACGTCCACGTGATCGAGAAGGTCGTCGACGTCAACGGTGAGACCGACTACTCCTTCAAGTCCTCCAACACCACCGCGCTGCCCGCCGACGTCAGCTCGGACGTGTCCTACGCCATGCAGCAGGTCGTGCAGGAGGGCACCGGCCGCGCCGCATTGGCGCTTGGCCGTCCCGCCGCCGGCAAGACCGGCACGGCGACCAACGACAAGGACCAGGTCTCCTCGGCGTGGTTCGTGGGGTTCACCCCGCAGCTCTCGACCGCGGTGATGTACGTCCGCGGGGACGGCGACGACCAGCTCGACGGTTGGCTGCCGTCGTACTTCGGGGCCGACTACCCCGCCAGCACCTGGACCAACGTGATGGGCAAGGTCACCGAGGGCATGGACGTGGAGGAGTTCCCGGAGCCGGCCATGCTCGACGGCGAGGCGCCGACCGACGGTCACGAGTACACCCCGCCGCCCTCACCGACCCAGGCGCCGCCGAGCCGGCGGCCGTCGCCGACGCGGCCCACCAAGCCCACCGACGAGCCGACCCCTACCGAGGAGCCGACCCCGACTCCGACCCCGACGGAGACCGTGCCCACGATCACTCCCACGGTGCCGCCGACCACGGCCCCACCGCCTCCGCCGACGACACTGGTCCCCACCACGGCGCCGCCGCCCCCACCGACGGCTACCGCGTCCGTG
>JBDSLK010000017.1:0-4524 GCA_039916425.1 Nocardioides sp. | reverse complement strand
TGCGCGAAGGTCGGCGCGGGCGCACCGGCTCCGACGCGGCCTTCCTGATGGCCGCGGGCACGCCGGGCTTCGGCTTCCGGCACGGGCAGGTCTGGGCGGTGCACACCGCCTGGAGCGGCAACCACGTGGTGTACGCCGAGCGGGTGCTCTCGGGACTGCGGGTCCTCGGCGGCGGGGAGGTCCTGCTGCCGGGCGAGGTCGTGCTAGGACCAGGCGAGAGCTACACCAGCCCCTGGCTGCTGGCGACGTACGGCGCGGGGCTCGACGCGGTGGCCGCAGCCTTCCACCGGCACGTGCGCGCGCGGCCGACCCACCCGAGATCCCCGCGCCCCGTCGTCCTGAACACATGGGAGGCGGTGTACTTCGACCACGACCTCGACCAGCTCGTGGGGCTCGCCGAGCTCGGGGCCAAGGTCGGGGCCGAGCGGTTCGTCCTCGACGACGGGTGGTTTCTGGGGCGCCGGGACGACACCGCCGGCCTCGGGGACTGGCGCGTCGACCCGGCCGTCTGGCCGCTCGGGCTCGCACCCCTGGTCGTAGCCGTCCGGGAGCTCGGCATGGACTTCGGCCTGTGGTTCGAGCCGGAGATGGTCAACGAGGACTCTGACGTCGCGCGCGCCCATCCTGACTGGATCCTGGCGCCCGGCGGCCGACTGCCCCTGGCCGCCCGGAACCAGCAGGTCCTCAACCTGACGATCCCCGAGGCGTGGACCTTCGTCCTGGAGTCGATGAGCACCCTCATCGGGGAGCTGGGCGTCGCCTACGTCAAGTGGGACCACAACCGCGACCTCGTCGAGGCTGGCGAGCGCAGCACGGGCGAGCCGCGGGTCCATGCGCAGACGCTGGCCGTCTACGAGTTGATGGACGAGCTCAAGCGACGCCATCCGGGCCTCGAGATCGAGTCGTGCTCCTCGGGCGGCGGAAGGGTGGACCTGGAGGTCCTCCAGCACACGGACCGCGTCTGGGCCAGTGACTGCATCGACGCCCTGGAACGCCAGCGGATCCAGCGCTGGACGGGGCAGCTGCTTCCTCCCGAGCTGGTCGGGAGTCATGTTGGCGCGCCCACCGCCCACACCACCCACCGCACCCACGCGCTTGCCTTCCGGGCCGCCACCGCGGTCTTTGGGCACTTCGGCATCGAGTGGGACCTGCGCACCGCCTCCGCGGGGGAGCTCGACGAGCTCGCCGCCTGGGTCTCGCTCTACAAGGAGGAGCGCGAGCTCCTCCACCACGGCACGACCGTCCGGGCCGACCACGCCGACGTGGCGCACTGGCTGCACGGCGTCGTCTCCGAGGACCGACGGCGTGGGCTCTTTGCCTTCGTCGCCCTCGACACCGCGGTGGCCGCGCAGCCCGGCCGGCTCCGCCTGGTGGGACTGGACCCCTCGCTGTCCTACCGGCTCGACCCCGTCCACCTCTCGGCCGGCGCCATGGTCCGCACCCGCAGCGGTGAGCCCCGCTGGTGGACCGAGCCCACCACCGTGCTCGGCGAGGTGCTGGAGTCGGTGGGACTGCAGGGTCCCATGCTGTATCCGGAACAGGCACTGCTCTTCCGCGTCGTGGCCGAGGGCCTGACGCCGGACCCCGTGCCCGAGAACTGAGTGAAGGAAGGTCGATGACTAGGGTCGTTCGCTTCTCCGCCCCCCGCACGGCGTCGGTCGTCGACGTCGACGACCCCGTCCCCGGCCCGGGCGAGGTGCTGCTCGAGACGGCGTACTCCGGGATCTCGGCGGGGACCGAGCTCACCGCGTACCGCGGCAGCAACCCCTACCTCTCCCGGATCTGGGACTCCGAGCGCCGGCTCTTCGTGACTGGTGGGTCGACGCAGTCCTACCCGCTGGATGGCTGGGGCTACGAGGAGGTCGGCCGGGTTGTCGCCGTCGGGTCCGCGGAGGACGAGGACCTGCTCGACTGCTGGGTCTGGGGTGGGTGGGGGCATCGCTCCCACGCGGTGCGGAACGCCGGATACGCGCGCTCGCGGGTGATGCCGCCGGGCGAGGACCTCCTGGTCGGCGTCTTCGCCAAGATCGGCGCCATCGCCCTGAACGCCGTGCTCGACGCCGACATCCACGTGGGTGAGACCGTGGCCGTGTTCGGGGCCGGGGTGCCAGGACAGATCGTGGCCCAGCTCGCGCGGCTGAGCGGCGGTCGCGTCGTGGTGGCCGACCTCGTCGAGGCAAGACGGCGACTGGCCCTGGAGCTCGGGGCCATCGCCGTGCTGGACCCCGCGGAGGAGGACGTTGCGCAGGCAGTGCGGGCGATGACCGACGACCGCGGGGCCGACGTCGTGATCGAGATGAGCGGGGCGTACCAGGCGTTGCAGGAGGCGGTCCGGACCGTCGGGTACAGCTCGCGGGTGGTGGCCGCAGGCTTCTACCAGGGCGACGGCGTGCCGCTCCGGCTCGGCGAGGAGTTCCACCACAACCGCGTCACGATCGTGGGGTCCCAGATCTCCGGTGTGGCGCCGCAGTTGCGGCACCGCTGGGACGAACTGCGCATGTCGAAGACCGCGCTACAGCTCGCTGCGGACGGCAGGCTGTCCCTGGATCCCCTGGTGACCCACCTCCTTCCCGACGCCGATGCGCCGGTGGCCTTCGAGATGCTGGACCAGGACCCCCAGGACGCCCTGCAGGTCGTCCTCGACTACGGGACAGTGCCGTGACGCCCTCTCCCGAGGCCGCGCCCCGCTCACGCGGCGGGGCCCGCTGGGGCATCCTTGCGACCGGTGGCATCGCCCACCTGATGACCCGCGACCTGCTGCTGCACGGACACCGGGTGACTGCGGTCGCCTCGAGGCGACCGGAGGCCGCTACTGCCTTCGCGGCCGAGCACGGGATCCGTCGGGCCCACGCGTCGTACGACGCGCTCCTGGCCGACCCGGAGGTCGACGTCGTGTACGTCGCCACCCCGCACCACCTGCACGCCGAGAACGCGATGGCGGCACTCGCCGCCGGCAAGCACGTCCTCGTGGAGAAGGCCTTCACGCTCAACGCCGACCAGGCGCGCGCCGTGGTGCGCGAAGCAGCCGAGCGGCAGCTGCTGGTGATGGAGGCGATGTGGACGCGGTTCCTGCCGCACATGGCCTTCGTCCGCGACATCATCGCCAGCGGCCGGCTGGGCGAGGTGTGCTCCGTGCACGCCGACCACACCCAGAAGCTGCCCGACGACCCAGCGCACCGGTTGAACGACCCCGCGCTGGGCGGCGGAGCCCTGCTCGACCTCGGCGTCTATCCCGTCTCCTTCGCCCACGATGTGCTCGGCCCAGTGATCGAGGTGTCGGCATCGGCCACCATGCGCGAGACCGGCGTCGACGCCGACGTGGCGACGATGCTGCGCCACGAAGGAGGTGGGCTCTCGACGTCGTTCTCGTCGAGCAGGACCTGCGGTCGCAACGTCGCCTCGGTCCTCGGCACCGACGGACGGATCGACATCGAAGCCGTGTGGTACTCGCCCTCGGCCGTCGTCGTCCGGGATGCGAAGGGCCTGGAGGTCGAGCGGTTCGAGCAGCCGGTCAGCGGGCGGGGCATGCAGTACCAGGCGGCCGAGGTGGAGCGCGTGCTTGCTTCCGGTGGGACCAGCAGCCCGCTGCTCACGCCGGAGGCGTCGGTTGCCGTCATCACGACCCTGGACCGGGTGCGCGCTGCCATCGGCCTGCGCTACCCGGGCGAGTGATACCGGTGTCAGGGCGCGGGGACGCCCTGGTCGCCGTCGTGGGCTCGGCGAACCTGGACCTAGTCGTCATGGTCGAGCGCTTTCCGGCCCCCGGCGAGACGGTGCTGGGCGGCGATTTTCTGGAGGTCGCCGGAGGCAAGGGCCTCAACCAGGCCGTCGCCGCCGCCCGCACTGCAGCGTCCGCCGTCGTGTGCTGCGTGGGTGAGGACGACGCCGGTCGGCTGCTCGCCTCCCGGCTGGAGGAGGCGGGCGTGGACACCCGTCGCGTGCGGCGAGTCGCGACGCCGACCGGGCGGGCGTTCATCCAGGTAGCCCCGGGCGGGGAGAACAGCATCGTGGTCGCCACGGCCGCCAACGCCCAGCTCACCGCCGAGGAGGTGCGCGGGGCCCTGGTCGAGCTGAGACCTGCCGTCGTGCTGGCCCAGCTCGAGGTCCCGCTCGAATCGGTGCTGGCAGCCGCCATGTGGGCCTCCGAGCACGGGGCGAGGTTCGTGCTCAACCCGAGCCCGGTCCGCGAACTCCCCGACTGGCTGGTCGGGGCGTGCGACCCGCTGGTCGTCAACGCCGGCGAGGCGGCCGAGATCCTCGGCGTTGCGGCAGGCACCGACGTCGCGGAGCTGGCCGCAGCCCTGGCCGCTCGCGCGCTGTCCGTCGTCGTCACGGACGGTGCACGGGGCGCACACGTGGGTATGCCGACCGGCGTGGAGCACGTGCTCGGCGTCAGCGTGGACGCGCTGGACACGACCGGCGCAGGAGACGAGTTCGTGGGTCACCTCGCTGCCGCGCTGTTGCGAGGCGAGACCCTGGCCGAGGGCGCCGCCAGCGCCAACCGAGCGGCGGCTCGCGTGGTGG
>JBDSLK010000016.1:0-8994 GCA_039916425.1 Nocardioides sp. | reverse complement strand
GGGTGGCCACACCGACGTCAAGACCGGCCGCCTCCTCTGCCCCCGCCACCACACCTTGACCCACGACCCCCGTTACACCACCAACCCCACCGCCCACGGCAAGCTCAGATTCATCACGCGGACCTAGGTCGTTCACCCTGCTGGACGGAGTACCGTCACGCGCCGCCGACACCTCGGCGCCCGATCGCGCCGACGGCGAGGGTCAGCCTGGTCTCCCACGCCGTCGGTGGGGTTCCGGCGACCGGCGCTCCGAGGACGCCGCGGTCTCGGCCGACCGCCGATGTGTCGTGGTCCGCTCGAGGCGACCGATCTCGCCAGCGCTCCCGGCCATGCGGCGGACGAGGTCTTCGTCCGTGACCTGGCGACAGATGCCCTCGTGACGGTCTCGCAGGGGGTGCAGCGCCCCTACCGCTGGCGTGACCCGCAGGTGCTGGACGACGGTTCGGTGGTCGTCACCGGCGAGTCCTACTCCACGTGGCCTCGCCAGCGTCGACACGGTGTGGCGCTGGGACCACGCCACGCCCTGGTCACCCGGGTGGCGTCTTCCACGGAGCGGGCCGAGCTGGCGGGCGTCTCGCGCGACGGCCGGTGGCGGGCGTGGTGGGACCACTCGACCCGCCTGGTCACCGACGCCACGACGGGCGCCCCGACCCGGCGCTGCCACCTCCAGTCCTTCGGCGCGCTCGGCGACGCGACGTCCTCCGCCGACGGCTCCCGGCTGGTCGTCGACGGCTTCGGCGCCCCGGTCGTAGGAGAGGGCTTCGGCGCCCGCCTGGGCCGGCACTTCGACAGGCGCACTGGTCAAGGCGGGGCCCCGACGCATCCCTGTCCGCGCCCCGCCACGCCACCTCCACGACCGTCACCGACGTCGCTGTCTCAGCCGACGGCAGCACCGTCGTCCACGTGAGCGACGCCGACAACGTGCTCGACGGCGACCCGACCGCACGGCGGACGTGTTCGTCTGGGACCGAAGGGAGCGGTAGCGTCCCGGCCGGGTCGAGCGGCGGCTACAGTCCCTTTCTCCTGCTGGACTCGTGATCGGGGGATGAGGATGCAGGGACGCATGCGCGGACTGGCCGGACTGGTGGCCCTGCTGACGCTGGCCCTGGTGGCGGCGGTGCTGCCCGGGGCCGGCACGGCGACGACCACGCTCTCGAAGGCGGCCGCGCCGCCGTCGACGCAGCCCAACATCGTGCTCGTCCTGCTCGACGACTTCTCCATGGACCTGGTGCAGACCCTGCACAGTGCCGAGACGATGCGCGCGCGGGGCGCGTCGTACCCCCGGTCCTTCGTCGTCGACTCGCTCTGCTGCGTCTCGCGGACGAGCACCTTCACCGGGCAGTACCCCCACCAGACCGGGGTCCGCACCAACGTGGCCGACCTGCGCCACCCCCAGGACCCCCAGGGCGGCTGGACCGCCTTCGCCGCCAACGGCAACCGCGACCGCACCGTGGCCGTGCGGCTCCAGAGGGCGGGCTACACCACGGGGTACGTCGGCAAGTACCTCAACGAGTACGAGTACCGCCCCGGCGGTCCGATCCCCCCCGTGATCCCCGGGTGGTCCGACCTCCGGGTGGTGTT
Source organism: Nocardioides sp. (assembly GCA_039916425.1). GTDB lineage: Bacteria > Actinomycetota > Actinomycetes > Propionibacteriales > Nocardioidaceae > Nocardioides. The sequence continues at coordinate 7,413 of JBDSLK010000016.1, read as the reverse complement.
CGGCTCGGCGTACGACGGCTGGGAGTTCTGGAGCACCCGGCTCGAGGACGGCGCCTACCAGTTGGTCAACCATCCGGCGCCGCCGCCGGAGGCGTCGGGCCTGGCCAAGGACACCGCCTACGCGGGCACCGTCATCGACGTCGAGGCGCTCGACTTCATTACCGAGCACGAGGACGACCCGACGCCGTACTTCCTGCAGGTGGCGCCCTACGCGCCGCACAGCCGGGTGAACCCGAGGCCGCACTACGAGGGCGACCCCTTCTTCCCGCCGGCCTTCTCGGACCGCCCCGGCCCCGGGCAGCCGACCGGCAACTGCGGGCGGGTGCCGTGCGCCTCCCTGACCCTGCGGGACCTGCCGGGGTACGCCGATCCGCAGGGCGACAACGGACCGCGGACCTACGACGGCGCACCGGCCCCGGCATGGAACCAGAACCCGAGCGGGCTGCCGCCGGGGACGGCGCTGACCATGCTCCGCAACCGGGCCCGGATGGCACAGTCGGCGGACCGGATGGTTACCCGGATCCTGGACGCCGTCAGCCCCGACACCTACGTCATCCTGACCTCCGACAACGGCTTCCACCTCGGCCAGCACGGCCTGTCGCTGGGCAAGGGGACCGCCTACACCACCGACACCCGGGTGCCGCTCCTGGTCGTCGGTCCGGGTGTCAAGCCCGGTCGGCGTCGCGAGATCGTCACCAACCTGGACCTGGCGCCCACCCTGGAACGACTGGCGGGCCTGCGGCCTGCGGGCTACCGCTCGGGGCACTCGCTCCTGCCCAGCCTCGCCGATCCGAGGGCCCGGGACCGGGACTACGTGTTCTTCGAGCACACCTGGAGCGGCTACCGCGCCGGCGATCCCGACCGGGTGGACTCGGGGCTCGACGTCGTGCCGTCCTACGTCGCGGTCCGCAGCCGCACCCGGCTGCTCATCCGGCTCGACCTCGACCGCAGCGCCGGAACCCGCTACGTCTGGGAGTTCTACGACCTGACCCGCGACCGCTTCGAGAAGACCAACCTCTACGGTCGCGCCGAGTACGCCGACGACGTGCGGCTGCTGCGCGGCGAGCTGCGCGGGCTCGACGCCTGCACCGTGGACGTCCGCAACGACCCGGTCCGCGGCGACTGCCGGCGGCTGGCGGACGCCCCGCCGGCGTAGCCGGGCAGTACGTTGTGCCGGTGCCCGGGCCGGACGTCATCGTGGTCGACCACCACGACTCCTACACGTGGAACCTCGTGCACCTCGTCGCGGGCGTGACCGGGGTGCTGCCCACGGTCGTCCAGCACGACGAGGTCGACGTCGCGACCGTGCTGGCCCACTCCCACGTGCTCTTGTCGCCGGGACCCGGCCACCCAGTCGATCCCGCCGACTTCGCGGTCGGCCGCGAGGTGCTGCTGGCCGGCACGCGGCCGGTGCTCGGGGTCTGCCTGGGCATGCAGGGTCTGGTGACGGCGTACGGCGGCACGGTGGCGCGCCACGAGCCGGCACACGGCGAGGTGGCGCAGGTCCACCACGACGGCACCGGGGTGTTCGCCGGACTGCCGCAGGACTTCGCCGCGGTGCGCTACCACTCACTCGCCGCCACCGTGCTGCCGCCGACCCTGGTCGCCACCGCCTGGGCCGGCGACGTCGTGATGGGGGTGCGCCACGTGTCGCTGCCGCTGCACGGCGTCCAGTTCCACCCCGAGTCGATCCTCTCCGAGCACGGCGCCCGCCTGGTCGCGACCTTCCTGGCGGCGGCGTGAGCGAGGACCCCCTCGGCTACTTCCGCGACGTCGCCGCGGCCCACCGCCGCTGCTTCTGGCTCGACGGCGGCGGTGCCCGCGACTGGTCCGGGCGACGCTCGATGATCGGCTGGCTCGACGACGACGGCGTCTCCCTCACCTACGACGCCGCGCGCCGCGAGGTCACCCGGCACCAGGCCGGCGGGGCCGAGGTCGTCGGGCGCGACGTCCTGGCCGCCCTCGAGGCCGAGCTCGCGGGGGGCGGCGCGGACGACCAGTGGTTCGGCTACCTCGGCTACGCCTCGCGTCCCGATCTGCCGGCCAGGCCCGGAGAGCACCTGCCCGACGCGGTGTGGATGCGGGCGACGCAGATCCGGTTCTTCACCCATCCCGACGCCGCGGGCTCGGCCGCCGCCCCTCCTTCCCCCATGTCGCCCACCGGTGCCGGCGACGACGACGTCCCGGACTGGTACGCCGCGGCCTTCGCCTCGGTCCAGGAGCAGCTGCGAGCCGGCAACACCTACGAGGTCAACCTCACCTACCGGGTCGAGCGGACCAGCGACCTGGCGCCCGCGGCGGCCTACCTCCGGCTTCGCGAGCTCAACCCCGCGCCGTACGCCGGCTTCCTGCAGCACGACGTCCCGGGCGCGCGGGCCTGGCTGCTGAGCTCGTCGCCGGAGCGCTACGCCCTGGTCGACGTGGGCGCCGAGGGCCTGCGCACGATCGAGACGAAGCCGATCAAGGGCACCACCCCCCGTGGGGCGACCCCCGAGGCCGACGAGGAGCTGCGCACGCGGTTGTCGACCGACCCGAAGTACCGCGCCGAGAACCTGATGATCGTCGACCTGCTCCGCAACGACCTGTCGATGGTCAGCACCCCGGGCTCGGTGCACGTGCCGGTCCTGATGGAGGTCGAGTCCTACGAGACGGTCCACCAGCTGGTCTCGACGGTGCGCGGCACGCTGCGGCCCGACGTGTCCACGGTCGGCGCCTTGGGGGCGCTCTTCCCGGCCGGCTCGATGACCGGGGCGCCGAAGCTGCGCACGATGGAGGTGATCGACGCCGTCGAGGGGACGCCGCGGGGGGTCTACGCGGGGGCTTTCGGCTGGATCGCCGCCGACGGCCGCGCCGACCTGGGGGTGGTGATCCGCTCGCTGCTGACTGCCGGGGACGGCCGCTACCTGCTCGGGACGGGTGGGGGGATCACGGTCCGCTCCGACCCGGCCGAGGAGTACGCCGAGTCCCGCTGGAAGGCCGAACGGCTGCTCGCCGCCCTCCGTTGACTTGGGCCTCGCGGCCTCACCACTTGGGCCTGGTGGTGCTCTGAGTCGGGTATCGAGGCCGGGGACACGACCACAATGCCCACCTCGCTGGGCCACGGGGCCCAACTCAATAGTGGCGCGGGACGAAGGTCTGCTCGTGCATCGGCGGCCGGACGTAGGGGAGGTCGCGGATCGGCGGCAGCTCGACCACATCGGGGGCGACGTCCTCGTAGTCGAACTGGTCGAGCAGGTGGCTGATGCAGTTGAGCCGGGCGGCCAGCTTGTCGTCGGAGGGCACGACGTACCAGGGCGCCTGCTTGATGTCGGTGTACTGGAAGGTGGTGTCCTTCGCCATCGAGTAGCGGACGTAGAGCTCGCGCTCGGCGAGGTCCATCTCGGAGAGCTTCCAGCGCTTCAACGGCTCGGCGTTGCGCGCCTCGAACCGTTTGCGCTGCACGCCTGCGGAGACCGAGAACCAGTACTTCAGCACGACGGTCCCGGAGCGCACGAGCATCCGCTCGAACTCGGGGCAGCTGCGCAGGAACTCCGCGTGCTCGTCCTCGGTGCAGTAGCCCATCACCCACTCGACGTTGGAGCGGTTGTACCAGGAACGGTCGAACAGGACCATCTCGCCGGCGGCGGGCAGGTGCTCGACGTAGCGCTGGAAGTACCACTGCGTCCGCTCGCGCTCCGAGGGCCGCGGCAGCGCCACCACCCGGACGGTGCGGGGGCTGGTGCGCTCCGTGATCCGCTTGATCACTCCGCCCTTGCCGGCCGAGCCGCGGCCCTCGAAGATCACCAGCACCTTGAGGCCCTGGGACTGGACCCAGTACTGCAGGAGCACGAGCTGCTCCTGGAGCCGGGCCATCTCGGCGTCGTAGACCGCCGACTTGAGGCCGCCCGACCGGCGGTAGTCGGCGGGGTCGCGGGCCGTGCCCGCGGGGCCGGCGCCGGTGTCGTCCGCGTCGCGCGGGATGGTGCTGCTCATCGGGCCTCCTCGGCCGGCGGCGCCGGCCTCGGCCCAGGCTAGCGCCGGTCCGCGGACGAGGGGAGGGCGTCGCCGCGCGTCTCGGCGCTCGTCCCTGCCACCGTCCCGGTGGCCGCGTCGGGACCGGGCGAGCCGGGCAGCGTCAGCGTCAGCCGGGCGCCGCCCCCGGGGGCAGCCCCGGCGTAGACGGTGCCCGCGTGGCGTTCGGTGACCTGACGGACGATGGAGAGCCCCAGCCCGGAGCCCGGCATCGAGCGCGACTCCTCCGAGCGGTAGAAGCGGTCGAACACGTGGGGGAGGTCGGTGGGGGCGATGCCGGGCCCGCTGTCGTCGACGACCAACCGGCCCCCGTGCATGTCGATGCGGACGACGCCGCCCGGCGGGCTCCACTTGGCCGCGTTGTCGAGCAGGTTGGTGACCGCGCGCTCCAGCGACGGCGCCTCCCCGGTGACCCACCAGGGCGCTGCCCGAACCTCGAACTCGATGCCCGGGGCCCGGCGGCGCACCCGGGCGACGGAGCGGTCGAGCACCTCGCTGAGGTCGACCGCCTCGACCACGTGGGTGAGCGGCTCGTCGCGGGCGAGCTCGACAAGGTCGCCGATGAGGGTGGTGAGCTCCTCGATCTGCGCGCGGACGTCGTCGAGCAGCTCCTCGCGGGCGCCCGGCGGCAGGGCGTTGCCGGCCGAGTCGACCTGGGCGAGCAGGTCGAGGTTGGTGCGCAGCGACGTCAGGGGGGTGCGCAGCTCGTGACCGGCGTCGGCGACCAGCCGGCGCTGCCGGTCGCGGGACGCGGCCAGGGCGGTGAGCATCGAGTTGAAGGCCGACGCCAGCCGGGCCACCTCGTCGTCACCCTCGACCGCGAGCGGGGCGAGGTCCTCGGTCCGGGCGATCTGCTCGACGGCGCTGGTCAGTCGGCGGACCGGCCGCAGGCCGTTGCGGGCCACCCCCCAGCCAGCGAGCGCGGCAGCGAGGACGCCGATGCCCCCGAAGATCAGCATCGCGATGCCGAGCTGGCGCAGCACCCGGTCCTGCGGCTCGAGGGACTGGGCCAGCACCAGGGCCTGGTCCTCGCCGGCCTGCACGGTGACGACTCGGTAGGGCACGTCGCCGGCGCGGATGGTGCGCAGCGACTGGTCCTTCGCCCCCTGGGCGACCTCGAGCTCGGGGGAGCCGATGGTGAGCTGGGGGCCGCGGTCCAGCGAGCGGACCTGGCTGTCGGCGGTGATCACGGCGATCCGGACGTCGGCGGCGCCGAGCATCCACGACGGCATCGTCAGGGTGATCTCGGCGAGGGCCCCGCCCTCGGCGGCCTTGTGCGCCCGGTTGAGCATCGACTCGTCGAGCGTCGTCTGCATCTGCATCCGGACGGTGAAGAACGCCGCCAGGGACACCGCAGCGATCGAGAGGCCGACCACGATGGTCGTGAGCAGGGCGACGCGGCTGGCCAGCGAGCGCTGGTAGTGCCAGCCCCGCGGCCCGGGATCGCCGGGACGACTCGTCGGATGGATCGGGAACGCCATCTACCGCGCCACCTCAGGACTCCTTGAGGACGTAGCCGACGCCGCGGACGGTGTGGAGGAGCCGGGGCTCCTCCTCCGCCTCGGTCTTGCGGCGCAGGTAGCCGACGTAGACCTCCAGGGAGTTGGCGGTGGTGGGGAAGTCGTAGCCCCACACCTCCTCGAGGATGAAGGAGCGCTCGAGCACGCGACGCGGACGCCGCAGGAACATCTCCAGGAGGGTGAACTCCGTGCGGGTCAGCTCCATCGGCCGGTCGCCGCGGCGCACCTCCCGCGAGGCGAGATCCATGGTGAGGTCGGAGAAGGTCAGCACCTCGTCGTCGTCCTCCTGGGGGACGGCGCGGCGCAGCAGGGCGCGGAGCCGGGCCAGCAGCTCGGCGAGCGCGAAGGGCTTGGTGAGGTAGTCGTCGGCACCGGCGTCGAGGCCCTCGACCCGGTCGCCCACGGCGTCGCGGGCGGTGAGCACCAAGATGGGGACGTCGTTGCCCGCCGCCCGCAGCGCGCGGGTCGCCTCGACCCCGTCGAGCCGCGGCATCATCACGTCCATGATGACCACGTCGGGGGCGAGCGTGCCGATGCCGGCCAGCGCCTCGGCGCCGTCGGCGGCCAGCGACACGGCGTACCCGTTGAAGTCGAGGGAGCGGCGCAGCGACTCCCGCACCGCGCGGTCGTCGTCGACGACCAGCACCCGGGGCCGAGGCTGGCCTCCGGTGGCGGAGGGGGCGGCGGCGCCGGGCGAGATCATCGCCCCACTGTGCCAGCCGAGCCTGAAGCCGTGCTGAGAGTCGCGTCGAAAGGACATTCACCCAGACGCAGACCATGACGCAGACCATGACGCAGACCAAAAGAGGGTTATGCTGGGGGGGACCGAGACGTAGTCTGCGATCTCGTCACGGACACACCACACCATCCGGGGGGATTGGTGTCGGTGGCCGCCTTCGGGCGGCGGGACCCCGGGGGGGGCCGACTGGAAACAGTCGTGCGGTCCCTCGGGGTCCCAACTACCTCGTCCTGCGTGGCCCGTGCGGGGTCGACACTCCCGGCCGCCCCGCCTCAGCTGTAGCGTCGCGCAGTCTCGGCCGCGCGCGCCGCGTAGCCGCCCCCGAACTGGCAGGCGTGCACCAGCAGCGGGAAGAGCTGGTGGAGCCCCTGGCGTGACTCCCAGCCATCGCCCAGCGGGGAGGCCTGGTCGTAGGCGTCGGTGACCCGCGCCAGGTGGGGGAGCCCGAAGAGCGCGAGCATCGCCAGGTCTGTCTCGCGGTGCCCGCCGTGCGCCGCCGGGTCGATCACCCACACCCGCGCGTCGGTACCCCAGAGCACGTTGCCGTTCCAGAGGTCGCCGTGCAGCCGCGCCGGTGGCTCCTCGGGCACCAGGTCCGCGAGCCGGCGCAGCACGGCCTCGACGGCCGCGGCGTCCGCGGCGGTGGCCGCCCCCCGGTCGCGAGCGAGCCGGAGGTAGGGCAGCACCCGCCGGGTCGCGTAGAAGTCCGCCCAGGTCGGCGCCGTCCGACCCGTGAGCGGCAGCCGCCCGATGTAGCCCTCGTGGTCGGGGCTCGCCGAGATGCCGTACGCCGCCGCGCCGGCCGCGTGCGTGGTGGCGAGGGCCTCACCGAAGGCACTGGCGGCGTCGGCGTTGGCCCGGCCGGGCTCGACCCAGCGCAGGATCAGGCACTCGTGGTCGGTGGCCAGCACCTCCGGGACGGCCACTCCTCCGGCGTCGGCGAGCCAGGCGAGCCCGGCCGCCTCGGCCTCGAAGAAGCCGGGCGGGGTGTGGGAATGGGTCTTCATCAGTGCCGTGGTGCCGTCGGAGAGGCGCAGCTTGGTGTCGGTGGCCGCCTTCGGGCGGCGGGACCCCGGGGGGGGCCGACTGGAAACAGTCGTGCGGTCCCTCGGGGTCCCAACTACCTCGTCCTGCGTGGCCCGT
>JBDSLK010000015.1:0-7078 GCA_039916425.1 Nocardioides sp. | reverse complement strand
GACTGCACGAGGTGGAGCATCGGCAGCAGCCCGCTCCGCTTGTGCGGGTAGCGGGCCGCGATCTCCTCGAGCTCGGCCCTGGTCTTGTCGTCGATCGCGCTCGCTCGTGCCCGGCTCGGCTCGGTCGGGGTCACCGGTCCACGCCTCCCATCACGGGGTCGAGGGAGGCGATCGCGACGATGACGTCGGAGATCATGCCGCCCTCGCTCATCACGCTCGTCGCCTGGAGGTTGGTGAAGGAGGGGTCCCGGTAGTGCACGCGGAACGGCCGGGTGCCGCCGTCGGAGACCACGTGGGCGCCGAGCTCGCCGCGGGGCGACTCGATCGGCACGTAGGCCTGGCCCGGGGGCACGCGGAAGCCCTCGGTCACCAGCTTGAAGTGGTGGATCAGGGCCTCCATGGACTCGCCCATGATGTGCTTGATGTGGTCGAGGCTGTTGCCCATGCCGTCGGAGCCGATGGCGAGCTGACTGGGCCATGCGATCTTCTTGTCGGCGACCATCACCGGCTCACCCTCGAGGCCGGCCAATCGGTCGGCCGCCTGCTCGACGATCTTGAGCGACTCGTTCATCTCGTTGAGGCGGACCCGGAAGCGGCCGTAGGCGTCGGCGGTGTCCCACGTCTGGACGTCGAAGTCGTAGGTCTCGTAACCGCTGTAGGGCTGGGTCTTGCGCAGGTCCCAGGCGTAGCCGGTGGCGCGCAGCGGCGGCCCGGACAGCCCGAGCGCCAGGCAGCCGGAGATGTCGAGGTGACCCACGCCCACGAGGCGGGCCTTGAAGATCGGGTTGGCGTTGCAGAGGGCGGCGTACTCCGGGAGGCGCTTCTTCATCAGGGCGATGAAGTCGCGGATCTCGTCGAGGGCGCCGGGAGGCAGGTCCTGGGCGACGCCGCCGGGGCGGATGAACGCGTGGTTCATGCGCAGGCCGGTGATCAGCTCGAACAGGTCCAGCACGAGCTCGCGCTCGCGGAACCCGATCGTCATCACCGTCAGCGCCCCGATCTCCATGCCGCCCGTCGCGATGCACACCAGGTGCGAGGAGATCCGGTTCAGCTCCATCAGCAGGACCCGCATGACCTGGGCCTTCTCCGGGATGTCGCCCTCGATGTCGAGCAGCCGCTCGACGCCGAGTGCGTAGGTCATCTCGTTGTAGAACGGGCTCAGGTAGTCCATCCGGGTGACGAACGTGGTGCCCTGCACCCAGGTGCGGTACTCCAGGTTCTTCTCGATGCCGGTGTGGAGGTAGCCGATGCCGCAGCGGGCCTCGGTGACCGACTCGCCGTCGAGCTCGAGGATCAGCCGGAGCACGCCGTGGGTGGACGGGTGCTGCGGGCCCATATTGACGACGACGCGTTCCTCGACGCCGTCGGGCGAGTCGCCGAGGCCCTCGGCGATCGAGTCCCAGTCCTGACCGCTGACGGTGAAGACGCGGCCCTCGGTTGTCTCGGTGGCGCCTGCGTAGATGTCCTGTGTCATCAGTTGTATGACCTCCGCTCGTCGGGCGGCGGGATCGAACCGCCCTTGTACTCCACGGGGATGCCGCCCAAGGGGTAGTCCTTGCGCTGCGGGTGTCCGGGCCAGTCGTCCGGCATCAGGATCCGGGTCAGGGCCGGGTGAGCGTCGAAGACGATCCCGAACATGTCCCAGGCCTCGCGCTCGTGCCAGTCGTTGGTGGGGTAGATGCTCACGATGCTCGGGATGTGCGGGTCGGCGTCGGGGGCGGTCACCTCGAGGCGGATCCGGCGGTTGTGGGTCATCGAGAGCAGGTGGTAGACGGCGTGCAGCTCGCGGCCCTCGTCGTCGGGGTAGTTGACCCCGCTGACGCCGGAGCAGAACTCGAAGCGGAGGGCCTCGTCGTCGCGCAGCATCTGGGCGACGAAGGGCAGGTCCTCGCGCCGGACGTGGAACGTGATCTCGCCGCGGTGCACCACCACGCGCTCGATCGCGGGCACCAGGTCCGTCGACTCGAGGCGGGCGAGCAGGGCGTCGGCCACGTCGTCGAACCAGCCGCCGTACGGGCGCTGGGTGGAGCCGGGGTAGACGATCGGCGAGACCAGGCCGGCGTACCCGCTGGTGTCGCCGGAGCCCTTGGTGCCGAACATGCCGCGGCGCGCGCCGACGGCACGCTCCTCGGTGGAGCCGGGCGCCAGCACCTCCCGGGACGCGCGGACCTTGTCCTCACGGGCCTCGCTGCGCTCGACGTTCTCGCGCGAGACCGTCGGGCTGTGGTCGGTCGGGACCGCTGCCACGGGGGCCGCCGTGGTCTCGTCCGGCTGGTCGGTCTCGTCCGGCTGGTCGGTCTTGTCCGGGTCGTCGTGGCTCAACGGAGCAGACCTCGCATCTCGGAGGTGGGCAGAGCCTTGAGCGCCGCGGTCTCGAGCTCCTCGATCTGCGCGAGCCGGTTGGCGCCGAGCTTGCCGGCCTGTACCTGGTCGTGGAGCTTGAGGATCGCGTCGATGAGCATCTCGGGCCGGGGCGGGCAGCCGGGGAGGTACATGTCGACCGGTACGACGTGGTCGACGCCCTGCACGATCGCGTAGTTGTTGAACATCCCTCCGCTGCTGGCGCACACGCCCATGGCGAGGACCCACTTGGGCTCGGCCATCTGGTCGTAGATCTGGCGCAGCACGGGAGCCATCTTCTGGCTGACCCGGCCGGCGACGATCATCAGGTCGGCCTGTCGCGGGCTGGCGCGGAAGACCTCCATGCCGAAGCGCGCGAGGTCGTACTTCGGACCGCCCGTCGTCATCATCTCGATCGCGCAGCAGGCCAGGCCGAACGTGGCCGGCCAGAACGACGCCTTGCGGAAGTAGCCCGCGACCCCCTCGACGGTGGTCAGCAGCACGCCGCTCGGCAGCTTCTCTTCCAGTCCCATGAGCTCAGCCTCAATCCCAGTCCAGGCCGCCACGTCGCCAGACGTAGGCGTACGCGACGAACACGGTGGCGATGAAGATGACCATCTCGACCAGCCCGAAGAACTTGAGCGCGTCGAACTGCACGGCCCAGGGGTAGAGGAAGATGATCTCGATGTCGAAGACGATGAACATCATCGCGGTGATGTAGTACTTCACGGGGAAGCGGCCGCCTCCGAGTGCCTGCGGGGTGGGCTCGATGCCGCACTCGTAGGAGTCGAGCTTGGCCCGGTTGTAGCGCTTCGGACCGGTCACTGAGCTGATCGCGACCGAGAAGATCGCGAAGCCCGCTGCCAGGAGGGCCAACGCCAGGACCGGCGTGTAGAGCTCCATCGGTGGTTGCCTCCCTCGTGACTGCGAACGCGCCGCTCGCACGTCCCGCATGTGACTTTGTGAACGGGTTCACGAGTGGCTCGCGGCACAGTCTAGAGGGCGCCCCCACCATCTGGCATCCCAGGGGTTCGCAGCGCCAACCCGGCACCGATCCACCCATTTAGAGCACACGTAAGTCACCTAATTCGTCGAGGGCGGTGTGCTCCAGGCGGACCGCGCGCGTCGGAGCGACGCCCGCCATGATGGGGCGCGTGACGAAGCCATCCGCCTGCGTGGACCGACGGGTCGCCGCTCCCGTCGACGAGAGTGCCCGGGCTGCGGCTCGCGAACGGCTGGCCGGCCTCGCGACCCCCGCCGGAGCGTTGGGGCGGCTCGGCGACCTGGCGGTCTGGCTGGCGGCGACGCGCGTGGAGCCCTCTGCGGTGGTCGAGGGCGTGCGGTGCGTGGTCTTCGCCGGAGACCACGGGGTCGCGGCGTACGGCGCCTCGGCGTACCCCGCCTCGGTGACCGCGGCGATGGTCCGCACGGTCGCGGCCGGCACCGCCGGGATCTCGGTCCTGGCCCGCCAGCACCAGGTGCCGGTGCGAGTGCTGGACCTGGGGGTCGACGCCGACCTCGCCGACCTCGGTCCCGAGGTGGTGGCGCACAAGGTCGGGCGTAGCACCGGTGCCATCCAGCTGGGCGATGCCCTCTCCCCCGCCGACGTACGCCGCGCCCTCGCGGCCGGCGCCGAGGTCGCGACCCACGAGATCACGGCCGGCGGGCAGCTCCTCGTGGCCGGCGACCTGGGCATCGGCAACACGACCGCGGCGGCCGCGCTGGTCGGCCGCAGCCTCGGCCTGACGGCCGCCGAGGTGACCGGCCGTGGCACCGGGCTCGACGACGCCGGGTTGCAGCGCAAGACCGAGATCGTCCGACTCGCACTGGCTCGGGTCGGTGGTCGCGACCGCGACCCGGTCGAGGAGCTGGCAGCCCTGGGCGGCGCCGATCTGGCTGCCACGGTGGGCTTCTACGCCGCGGCCGCCCGCGCCGGGGTCCCGGTGCTGCTCGACGGCCTCGTCTCGGCCGCGGCCGCACTGCTCGCGGACCGGCTGGCGCCGGGCGCCGCCGCGTGGTTCGCGGCCGGCCACCGATCCACCGAACCTGCACAGTGGGCCGCCCTCGAGGCCCTCCGCCTGACGCCGGTCCTCGACCTCGGGCTGCGGCTCGGGGAGGGCAGCGGAGCCCTGACCGCGCTCCCCGTGCTGCGCTCCGCAGCCCTGCTGCTCGCCGAGACCGCCCTGCTCTCGGAGGTGCTGCCCCGATGATCGCGCCGCTGGAGGTGTTGCGCTTCTCGGTGGGGACGCTCACGGCGATCCCGGTGACACCCCCGAAGTCCTTCGGCCCGGACGTGACGGTCCCGGGGATCGTCGTGGCTCCCCTGGCCGTCGCCCCGCTCGGCGCGCTGGTCGCCCTGGTGCTCTGGGGCGGCCGCGAGCTCGACCTGGCCCCGCTCGCGGTGGCCGTCACCGCCATCGCGGCCCTCGCCCTCGCGAGCCGGGCGTTCCACCTCGACGGCCTCGCCGACACCGTGGACGCCCTCACCAGCTCCTACGACGCCGAGCGTTCCCTGGAGGTGATGCGACGCGGCGACGCCGGGCCGGCGGGTGCCGCTGCCCTGGCGCTGGTGCTCGGCATCCAGGCCGCCGCGGTCGCCGTGGTCGCGACCTCCGCGTGGGGTCCGGTGCTCGCCGGGGTGCTGGTCTGCGTCTCGCGGGGCACCGCCACCGTGATGTCGCTGCGGGGCGTGCCAGCCGCCCGGAGCACCGGCCTGGCCTCGACGTACGTCGGCCGGGTGTCCCTCCCGCTAGCCGGGGCCTCGTGGCTCGTGCTCACCGGCGTCCTGGCCGCGGTGTTCGTGCTCGATGACCAGCCGTGGTGGCGCGGCGTCGTGTGCAGCGCGGTCGCCCTGGGCGCCACGGCGTGGCTGATCCGCCGGGCGTCCCGACGCTTCGGCGGCGTGGCCGGCGACGTCTACGGCGCCGCCATCGAGGTCTCGCTCGCGTTGATGCTGCTCGCGGCGACCTGAGCCGGACCGATCAGCGCACCCCGCGGTGGAGCGCGACGGTGCCGCCGGTCAGGTTGCGCCACTGCGGAGCGGTCCAGCCCGCGGCCGCGATCAGGCCCGCGAGGCCCCGCTGGTCGGGCCAGGCACGGATCGACTCGGCCAGGTAGACGTAGGCGTCGGGGCTGGAGGAGACCGCTCGGGCGATCGAGGGCAGGGCCTTCATCAGGTACTCGGTGTAGACCGTGCGGAACGGCGCCCAGGTCGGCTGGCTGAACTCGCACACGACCAGACGCCCGCCCGGCCGGGTCACCCGGCGCATCTCACGCAGCCCCGCGAGCGGGTCGACGATGTTGCGCAGCCCGAAGGAGATGGTCACCGCGTCGAACGTCGCGTCGGCGAACGGGAGCCGGGTGCCGTCGCCGGCGACGAACCGCAGGTCGGGGCGGTCGCGCTTGCCGACCGCCAGCATGCCGAGCGAGAAGTCGCACGGGACCACCTCGGCGCCGAGGTCGGCGAAGGGCTGGCTCGACGTGCCGGTGCCGGCGGCCAGGTCGAGGACCCGCTCCCCCGGCTGCGGGTCGACGGCCTCGGTGACGAGCCTGCGCCATCGCCGGTCCAGGCCCAGGGAGAGCACGTCGTTGGTGACGTCGTACCGCTTCGCCACGGCGTCGAACATCCGGCGCACGTCGGTCGGCTGCTTGTCGAGGTCTGCCCTGGTCACGAAGGAAGCCTAGAGGGGGGCGGTGCCGGGGCCGGCTGCGGTCCGAGCCTGGGCCCGCGGCGTACTCTTTGCTGTCGTGACATCCCGCGCGACCTCTGGTGCCACCACGCCGGTCGCTTCGTCCGAGGCCGTGACGGCGTCGCTCGTCGTGCGCTCGGTCGCCCTCGACCTGGGCACCGCCGGCTCGCTGCTCGACCTGGTGCCCGCCGACCGCCCGGTCGCGTGGCTGCGCCGCGGCGACGGGCTGGTCGGCTGGGGAGTCGCCGCCGAGGTCCGCACCGCGGGCGCGACCCGCTTCACCGACGCCGACAAGTGGTGGTCGGAGATGATCGCGCGCTCGGTCGTCCACGACGAGGTCGGCGAACCCGGCAGCGGCCTGGTGGGCTTCGGCTCCTTCGCCTTCGCCGACGAGCCCGGCGACTCGGTGATGGCGGTGCCCCGGGTGATCGTGGGGCGCCGCGGCGACCGGACCTGGCTGACCACCATCGCGCCGGAGGCCGAGGTCCTCGTCAGGCCCGACGCCGTGCGACCCCCGGGCCCCGCCGAGCCACCCGTCCCGCCCAGCGCCGTCACCTTCGCCGACGGCGCCGTCGACGGCGAGCAGTGGATGGGCCTGGTCGCCGAGTCCGTCGCCCGCATCAACGCCGGCGTGCTGGAGAAGGTCGTGCTGGCCCGCGACCTGATCGCCACCGCCGAGGCGCCCGTGGACGTGCGCTGGCCCCTGGCCCGACTGACCTCCTTCTACCCGATGTGCTGGACCTTCCACGTCGACGGCCTCTTCGGGGCGACGCCGGAGATGCTGGTCCGTCGCGAGCGCGGCCTGGTCACCTCGCGGGTGCTCGCCGGCACCATCCGCCGCACCGGCGACGACGAGCGCGACCTGGCCCTGGCCGCCATGCTGGCCAGGTCGTCGAAGGACCTCGAGGAGCACGAGTACGCCGTCCGGTCGGTCGCCGACGCCCTGGACCCGCACTGCTCGTCGATGAACGTGCCCGAAGCACCCTTCGTGCTCCACCTGCCCAACGTCATGCACCTGGCCACCGACGTGGCCGGGGTCGTGCACGACG
>JBDSLK010000014.1:0-13751 GCA_039916425.1 Nocardioides sp. | reverse complement strand
ACGTGCGGGTTGAGCCAGGTGAGCGCCGTCGCTCGGGCGACGGCGCTGCGGCGCGAGGTCGTGCGCCCTGCCTCGGCGTGGAGGGCCTCGGCCCGCCGTGCTCGCCACAGCGACATCAGCGCGTACGCCGTCAGGAAGGCGACGCCGAGCCAGCGCACCACCTCGATCGCGGTAGGCGCCCGCTCGACCAGGGCGCCGATGCCCGCAACTCCGGCCAGGATCAGCACCAGGTCGGAGAGCGCACACACGGACACCACGGCCCCGACGTGCTCGCGACGCAGCCCCTGTCGGAGCACGTAGGCGTTCTGCGCGCCGATGGCCACGATCAGCGACAGGCCGGCCACGAGGCCAGCGAGGGCTGAGGCGAGGTCCATGGTGACGACGCTAGGCGGTGCGTGGTGTGAAGGCCAACGAAACTTTCGCCATGACCATTAGCGTTGCTTCATGGACCTGACCACCGCCCAGCTCTCCGCGCTGGTCGCGATCGCCGACCAGGGGACCTTCGAGGCCGCCGCCCGCCACCTGCACGTCACCCCCAGCGCGATCAGCCAGCGGATCCGTGCGCTGGAGTCCGCGGCGGGTCGGGTGCTGGTCCGGCGCTCGACGCCCTGCGTCCCGACGCCGGCAGGAGAGACCCTGCTGCGCGCGGCCCGACAGACCCAGCTGCTGCTGGCCGAGGTCGGCGACGCGCTCGACCGCGACGGCTCTGCAGTGGACCTCCCGGTCGCCGTCAACGCCGACTCTCTCGCGACCTGGCTGCGCCCGGTGCTCGGCGAGGTCGCCCGCTGGGACGGTGCGGCGCTGCGGCTCGTCGTGGAGGACCAGGGCTTCTCGGCCGACCTGCTCCGCCGCGGCGAGGTGCTCGCAGCGGTCACCAGCGAGCCCGCCGCCGTGCAGGGCTGCGTCGCCGAGCGCCTCGGCACGATGCGCTACCTCCCGGCGGCCACGCCGGACCTGGTGGAGCGCTGGCGCCGCGGCAGTGGTCTGGACTGGGCGCGGATGCCGGTGGTGGTCTTCAACGAGAAGGACGACCTTCAGCACCGGGCCCTGCGCGAGCGCGGCGTCGAGCGACCCGCGGTGGTCCACCGGGTGCCCACCTCGGCCGACTTCCACGAGGCGGTCCGGCTCGGGCTGGGCTGGGCGATGCTCCCCGAGCCGCAGCTGCTGCCCGACCTCGCCGACGGGACCCTGGTGGCGCTCGGCCGGCGGCGGAGCGTCGACGTCGAGCTCTTCTGGCACCGGTGGCGCCTCGACTCGATGCTGCTGACCCGCCTCAGTGACGTCGTACGACGCGCGGCGCGGGCCGGCCTGCGGCGCTGAGCCCGGCAGGTGTGAAGGAGCCGCTCCCCCGAAGGCGGCCCCTCTCGTACCCTGGCCGGCCGACCACTCCAGGGATGGGTTCCGACGCCAGTCAAACGTGCGGGGTGGATGGCGTCTTCACCCCGAAGGGTGCGCCTCCCCAGCCGGCAATGGCCGGGGAAGCGCAGCGCCTGCTAGAAAGCGGCTTCGTCGAGGTCCATGATCGCGAGGTCGGTGGCCTCGGCGATGGCGCGCTCGGCGGTGATCTTGGGCAGGAAGTGCAGCGCGAAGAACTGCGCCGCCGCGATCTTGCCCTCGTAGAAGGCCTGGTCCTTGGCCGCGACCTCGCCGCCCAGCTTGTCGAGGGCGACCTCGGCCTGCCGGAGCAGCAGCCAGCCGCAGACCACGTCACCCAGCGCCATGAGCAGGCGGCTGGTGTTGAGACCCACCTTGTAGATGTTGCGCAGGTCCCCACCCTCTGCCGACGCGTCGGCGGACATCAGGTCGTTGATCATGTGACCGACGATCGCGTTGACGTCCTGGAGCGCGGTGGCCAGCAGCGCCCGCTCCTGCTTGAGCCGGCCGTTACCGGCCTCGGAGGCGACGAACTGCTCGATCTCCTTGGCCAGGTGGCCGAGTGCCCGGCCCTGGTCCTTGACGATCTTGCGGAAGAAGAAGTCCTGGCCCTGGATCGCCGTGGTGCCCTCGTAGAGGGTGTCGATCTTGGCGTCGCGGACGTACTGCTCCAGGGGGTAGTCCTGGAGGAAGCCCGACCCGCCGAACGTCTGCAGGGACTCGGTGCCCAGCAGCACCCACGACCGCTCGGAGCCGTAGCCCTTGACGATCGGCAGCAGCAGGTCGTTGACCGCGGCCGCCAGCTCGGTGCGTTCCGAACGGTCACCGCCGGCGTGCTCGGCCACCTGGATCTCGTCCTGCCAGCTCGCGGTGTAGAGCACCAGGGCGCGCATGGCCTCCGAGAACGACTTCTGGGTCATCAGCGACCGGCGTACGTCGGGGTGGTGGGTGATCGTGACGCGCGGCGCGGTCTTGTTGGCGGCCTGGGTCAGGTCGGCGCCCTGGACGCGCTCCTTGGCGAAGTCGAGCGCGTTGAGGTAGCCGGTGGAGAGGGTGGCGATGGCTTTGGTGCCGACCATCATCCGGGCGTTCTCGATGACCTGGAACATCTGGGCGATGCCGTCGTGGACCTCGCCGAGCAACCAGCCCTGGGCCGGGCGGCCATCGCCGATGGAGGTGTCCCCGAAGGTGAGCTCGCAGGTGTTGGACACCTTGATGCCCATCTTGTGCTCGACGTTGGTGACGTAGACGCCGTTGCGCTCGCCGGTCAGCTCGCCGCTCTCGTGGTCGAAGTGGTGCTTGGGCACGATGAAGAGGCTGAGTCCCTTGGTGCCCGGTCCGCCGAGGCCCTCGACCCCGGCCGGACGGGCCAGGACGAGGTGGATGATGTTGTCGCTCAGGTCGTGCTCGGCGGAGGTGATGAACCGCTTCACGCCGGTGATGTTCCACGAGCCGTCGTCGTTGGAGGTCGCCTTGGCGCGGCCGGCGCCGACGTCGGAGCCCGCGTCGGGCTCGGTCAGCACCATGGTGCAGCCCCACTGGCGGTCCACCATGAACCGGGCGATGCGCTGGTCGCGCTCGTTGCCCGCACGGTTGATGACCGAGGCGAAGGCCGGCCCGCAGGCGTACATCCAGATCGGCGCGTTGGACCCCAGCACCATCTCGGCCATCGCCCAGTTGAGCGACGACGGCGCGGGAGTGCCCCCGAGCGACTCGGGGATCTGGAGGCGCCAGTACTCCGCGTCCATCCAGGTGTCGTAGCTCTTCTTGAACGACGCAGGCACCGGCGCGGTGTGGGTCTCGGGGTCGAAGACGGGCGGGACGCGGTCGCTTTCCTCGTACGACGCGGCGAGGTCCTCGCGGGAGAGCCGGTCGACCTCGGCCAGGATCGTGCGGGCAGTCTCCCCGTCGACGTCGGCGAACGGCCCGGTGCCGAGGATCTCGTCACGACCGAGCACCTCGAAGAGGTTGAACTCGATGTCGCGCAGGTTGCTCTTGTAGTGGGTCACAGCTCCACCTCGTGGGGTTGTCGGCGTCGTCGATTCGGGGCTACCGACGAGTAGTAATACTCATCGGTAACATAAGTCTGCCTGCCGATCCCTCGCGATGCAAGGCGAATGCGCCAAACCGTGACCCGGCGGGCAGTCACCACGGTGCCCGGCCGAGCCCGACGGGAGGCGGTGCCGCCGCTCGATGCCTCGCCCACAAAACTCATCGACTTATCTGCGAGACTGGCGACATGCGCGTCTCCGCCAAGTCCGACTACGCCCTGAGGGCGTTGATCGAGATGGCTGGCCGCACCGATGGTGCCCCGGTCAGTGCCGAGGAGCTGGGGCGCCTCCAGGACATCCCGCACGGCTTCCTCCAGGCGATCCTCGCGGACCTCCGCCGGGCCGGCGTGGTGGTGTCGCAGCGAGGTCAGTCCGGCGGCTGGCGGCTCGGCCGCCCGGCGGTCGAGGTCTCGGTCGCCGACGTCATCCGGGCGGTCGACGGTCCGCTCGTCTCCGTCTACGGCCTGCGACCGGAGTCGGTGACCTACAACGAGTCCGCCGAGGTGCTCCAGCACGTCTGGATCGCCGCGCGCCGCGCCCTGCGCGACGTCTTCGAGACCGTGACCATCCAGGGTCTCGCCGACCGCACCCTCCCCGACTCCGTCACCTCGCGGACCTCCGACGAGGACGCCTGGCAGCCGCACTAGACGGTCCGGCGGTACCCCCCGCTCAGGCGGGGTCGCGGAACCAGGGGCAGACCAGGTCGCGGCTGTGCAGGCGCTGGTTCCAGTCCCCGCCCGGCACCGCGCCCGCCGGCCGGGCCGGCAACGCACCCGGCAGCGGGGGCAGCTGCACCTCGACCTCGCAGCTGCCCTGGTGGTCGTAATCGGTGCGCATCGGCCCGACGTGGCGGAGCATCGCCAGCGAGGCGGGGTTGTCGACCGACACCTCGGTAAGCAGCCGCGTCACACCCGGAGGCCGGTGCGCGACCAGCATCGGCACGAGCACCGACGCCACGCCCCGGCCCTGCCAGTCGTCCTTGACCGTGACCGCGAGGTCGGCGGCGTCTGGTTGGTCGGGATAGCGCACGATCCGTCCGATGGCGATCGGCACCACGTCGTCGTTCTCGGTCTCCCCCATCACCACGAGGGCGACGTGGTCGACGCCGTCGACGTCGTCGACGAGGTGGGTAAGCATCGCCTCGGTCAGGTGCATCACCGGGCCGAGGAATCGGCGCCGTGCCGACTCCGGCGTCAGCGACTCGAACTCGACGGCCAGCGCGCGCCGGTCGGTCCGCAGCAGCGGCCAGACCCACACCCCGACGCCGTCGGGCAGTACCGCGCGCTCGGCCACGGCTCAGCCCTCCGCGTGGGAGGCGACCCACTCGACGAGGGGGCGCAGTGAGCGCCAGTCGGCGCGCACGCGGTCGGCGAGCTCGGGGGAGTGGATGACGTCGTCGAAGCCGTAGCCCCGCCCGACGACGATCTGCTTGCGCCGCAGCAGGTCGATACGGGGGTGGTCGGCCGGGTAGCCGCGCGGCGCCGTCTTCAGCTGCTCGCCGCCGATGTCCCAGCCGTCCTTCTCGTACGCCGCGAGCAGGCGCTGCAGCCGGCGCCCGGACAGGTCGTCGGCCATCGCCTCCCGGATCGCGGCCAGCCGTGGCCCGCTGGCCTCGTAGAAACCGGCGCCGGCGCGGACCCCGCGCGGAGAGATCTCGACGTAGTACCCGGTCGCGGCCCCGACGCCCACGAAGGCTCCCTGGTGGTTCTTGTAGGGAGTCTTGTCCTTGGCGAACCGGACGTCACGGTAGGGCCGGAAGATCTTCGCGCTCTGCCCGTCGGGGGCGAACTCCGGGGCGAGCTCCGCGCAGAGGGCCGTCATCGGTGCCCGCACGCTCTCGGCGTAGACATGCTTGTGGGACTCCCAGTAGGACTTGGTGTTGTCCATCTCCAGGTCGTCGTAGAAGTCCAGCGCCGCGACGGGGAAGCCGGAGAAGCTCACGCGGTGAGACTAGCCAAGGGGTGCTGAGACCTGCTCGTCACCCGACTCGGCGAACGCCGAGACCGTGATCCGGTCACCCCCGCAGCGCGGCGCGCTCAGGAAGGCCTGCCCGCCCTTCGACTCGTAGACGGTCTCCAGGGACCCGGCGTCGCTCCAGCGCAGCAGCCGGGCCGGCTCTCCCGGGCCCTGGGGGTCACGCACGAAGTACGTCGCTCCACCACACCAGGTGAGGGTGCCCGCGGTCGCGGGACCGAGCTCGACGACACCGATCGCGGTGCGTGCGTAGACGACGGCCGCCTCGAGGTCGTTCTCCTTCGAGATGACCGACCACACCGCACCGCCGTCGGTGACGACCCCCTCCCACCCGGCACACCCGGCGACGTCGGGGAAGGGCTCGAGGGCTCCGTCCGTCACGACGCCCACGGTGCGGCAGGAGGGTCGCTGGTCGTCGAAGCCGGTGACCGTGAGGCCACGGGTGGTGAGGTGGGCCGAGGTGAAGCCGTGCCGCTTCTCCGCACACCACGAGACCGCCGCCGTGTCGGCGGCGAGGTCGCGCTCGGCGAGGCAGTAGGCGCCGTCCGGGTCGACGGTGGCGTGCACGAGGCGGGTGCCGTGCAGCGCCCACGTGCCGCCGCTGGTGGTGGGCGCGTCGGAGCGGCCGTCGACGCGGCTCGTCCGGCCGGTCGCCAGGTCGACCACGGTCGCGACCGCCGGACGCTCCTCGAGGCTGTCGGAGGTGACCACGACGGCGTACGCCGTGTCGAGCAGGACGTCGCTGACCCGGAACCGCTTGTCGCCGGCGACGGTGCGTGGCCGGGGGCCGTCGAGGGTGGCCAGGCTGCGCTCCTGGTCGACGACGATGGTCCAGCCGCCCCCGGTGGTGACGGTCTCCTCGACCGGTCGCAGGGCCGGCTCCCAGGCGAGCAGGGCCGGCACCGGCGTGGGCGGGGTCGTCACGACCGGGCTCGCGCTGGTGGTCTCGGGCTGCGGGGGCTCGGAGTCGGTGGGTGACGGGCCGGATGACGGGCCGGACGTCGGGCCGGCGCAGCCCCCGAGCGCGAGGACCCCGGCCAGGGCCACGGCGACGGCGGTGCGAGTCACCTCAGACCCCGATGCTCTGCTGGAAGTGGGCCAGGTTGGCGCGATAGCTCCGGTAGGCGTTGCGCCACTGCACCCTCTTGACGAACGGCTCCGACGGGTCGAAGGCCTGCTGGTTCCACGGCTCGAAGTAGCCGATCCGCCGGGTCCGGCCCTTCTCGGCGCGGTAGCCCCGCCCGACCTGGAAGTGTCCGGACGCGTCGTCGTCGAGGTAGGGGAAGAAGCGCTGGAGCAGTACCGGGTGCAGCACCAGCGGGGCGCGGTAGTCGGCCAGGTGGCGCTTGGCGAGCTTCATCCACTGGCGGAAGGAGAAGTCGGAGACGTCGAGGACGACGTAGGGCCCGGCCCGGCGCTTCCCGTCGTACCCCGTGCTCCGGTTGACCTGCCGCACCAGCTCGCTGATCGCGCTGCCGTCCGTGGTGGTCCCGAGCTCGCCGGCCCAGTGCCGCTGGGAGCGACGCTCCTTCTGCCAGCCCCAGGCGATCATCTGCAGCGTCGCCGGGCCGCACCAGTAGGTGCGGGACTGCTCGTTGGTGCGCGCGGGCTTCATCAGGGAGAACCGCGCGGGCCGCTTGCGCTCGCGCGCGCGGGTCGCCGTCGCGTCGGCGCGGGCCTCGGGGTGCTCCTCGAGGAAGCCGTCAGGAAGCGCCACGCCCTGCACCTGGTGGCGGATCAGCCAGACCTTCGCGACCGACCGGGCGGCCTCGGTGAGCTCGTCACGCTCGGCGACGGCCCGCGCCTCGGGCGTGATGGCCGCGAGGCGGCGCAGGGTGGCCAGCGCGTCCAGGTCGCCGGTGGACTCGCGGGTCGTGGGCCGCGCGGCCAGGTCGGCGGCGGCCACCAGGCGGTCACGGACCTCGGTCTCGGTACGGTCGGTCCAGCCCACGCCGAGGCAGTAGCGCTGCCCCTCCAAGAGCGCGCAGCGGACCTGGGCCTCGACCAGGGCCGCGGTGCCGGCGCGGGCGCTGATCCGCCCCTGGGTCCGGCCGAGGTCGACCACCCGCTCGACCTCGGCGCGCAGGGCGGGGGTAAGGCGGCCCCGACCCGCCGTCGCGGCGGCGAGGAGAGGGGGCTCCTGGGCAGCGGGGGCGAGGGCCTCCGCGAGCCGGTCGGACCGATCGGATCGGCCGGCGTCGGGGAGCAGGGGGGCCAGGCCCACCACGAGCGCGAGCAGGCCGACCGCGAGCAGGAGCCAGTCGGTGCGCGTGGGGCGGCGGGGCATGAGGAGGACCTCGTCCTGATGGGAGGCAAAGGAATCCCACTGTCCCCAATATTCACACCAGGCGCAACTGCCACGGAACTGGAGCGGATGACGAGACTCGAACTCGCGACATCGACCTTGGGAAGGTCGCGCTCTACCAACTGAGCTACATCCGCATCGGCCCCGGAGGGCCGGATCGTGCATCCGATCATGCACTGGAGCGAAGATTACATGCGGTCGGGCGGTCGGGTCAGGTCCGGGTGCCGTGCGGTCACGGTGGCACCCGACGAGCCGCCCGAGCAGGCCGGTAGGTTGTCGCCGTGCTGCTCTCCGACCGCGACATCCTCACCGAGATCGAGGCCGGTCGGGTGGCTCTCGAGCCGTTCGACCCGACGATGATGCAGCCGTCGTCCATCGACGTGCGGCTCGACCGCTTCTTCCGGGTCTTCGAGAACCACCGCTACCCCCACATCGACCCGGCGGTCGACCAGTCCGACCTGACCCGCCAGGTGGAGCCGGACGGTGACGAGCCGTTCATCCTCCACCCCGGGGAGTTCGTGCTCGGGTCGACCTACGAGGTGATCACCCTCCCCGACGACATCGCTGCGCGGGTCGAGGGCAAGTCGTCGCTGGGCCGTCTGGGCCTGCTGACCCATGCGACGGCCGGCTTCGTCGACCCCGGCTTCTCCGGCCACGTCACCCTCGAGCTGGCCAACGTGGCCACGTTGCCGATCAAGCTCTACCCGGGTATGAAGATCGGTCAGTTCTGCTTCTTCCGGCTCTCCTCGCCCTCGGCGCACCCCTACGGGTCGGAGAAGTACGGCTCCCGCTACCAGGGCCAGCGTGGGCCGACGCCCTCGCGGTCCTTCCAGAACTTCCACCGCACCTCCATCTGACCCAGCGCCCGACCGGCTGGAGCCCGTCGCGCGGGGGCTCAGCCGTCGAGTCGGTCGGCGACCCGGCGCAGCGTGCTGGCCATCCGGGTACGCCGCCTGACACGTGGCAGGCGCGGGAGGTGGGTCTCGTGGTGGGTGCGCTCGCCGAGGTGCTGGCGGGCGGCGATCTCGATCTCGGTCAGAAGGTTCATGGTCGTGTCCTCTCGGTACTGGTGACGGTGCTGGTGAGGGGCTGTGAGGGATGGGCGTGGCGTCGGCGGGGTCAGACCTGGGTCAGGACGACGTCGCCCGACACGGTCTTGGCACGGACCTCCAGGTGGTCGGCCCCGGCCTGGGGTTCGCCGGCGCCGTCGAGGTCGGAGTGGATCCGGCCGCTGACGGTGGTGATGTCGGTCCACACCGGCAGGCCCGAGGGGACCCCGATCCGGACGTTCCCGGAGGCTCCCTTGACGGTGAAGCGGCCGCGGCGGGCCGTCTCGACGAGCAGGTCGCCGGAGCCGGTCGAAAGCGAGACGTCGTCGCCGGCCTCGACCACCTTGAAGTCGCCCGAGCCGGTCTTGACCACGGCCGGCCCCGAGGTACTGCCCAGGTGCACGTCGCCGGAGCCGGTGGAGACGGCCACGGCCGACTCGCTACGGGTCACCGCGACGTCGCCCGAGCCGCTCTTGACCCGGAGCTCCGCGTGCGCGGCGGCGATGGTGACGTCGCCCGAACCGGTCTCGACCAGGGCCGGGCCGGCAAGCCGGTCGAGGCGGACCTCGCCCGAGCCGGACTTGACCTGGGTGGTGCCGACGCTCCCCGTGACGGTGACGTCGGCGCTGCCGGTCTTGACCAGCAACTCACTCCCGGTCGGCACGGTGATGCGCATGTGCAGGGTGGCGTCGCCGGTGAAGAAGCCGGTCCGGCGCTGGGGGGAGACGACGCTGAGGTGGCCGTCGTCCTCGGTGACGCGGACGTCGTCGGCGTCGCGGCCAGTGACGTCGACGGTCGACTCCGCGGTGTCGGCAGCGGTGACGGTCACCGTCCCGCTGCCGTTCTCGACGTACAGGCTGAGGGGTCCGGGGGTCGGGAAGCGGTGCTCGCTCATGAGGTCTCCAGGGTGTGCTCGTCCACCGGGCCAGCCTGCTGCCGGTCCGTGCGGGGTGCTTGATGTGCCTTGCGGTCGGGCGCGGGTTCAGATCCAGCCGGTCATCCGGCGGTTGCCGGGCTTGCGCTTGCCCCCGAAGGGGTCGAAGTTGTCGAGGAACGACAGGCTGGACAGGTCGATGTCGACGTTGATCGCGCTGTCGCTGGTGGCGGCCCGCACGACGTTGACCAGCCAGGTGTTGAGGCTCTGGCCAGCCCGGCCGGCGCGCTCCTCGGCCTTGGCCTTGACCGACTCCGGGATGCGGAGGGTGATCCGCGCCAGTCCGCCCTCTGGATCCTCCTCGACGGTCTCGGCCCCGGCCGGCGGTGCGGGCGGCAGCGGCGGCGCCGGCGGCGACATGGGGGCCAGGCTGTGGACGACGAAGTCGAGCTCGCGGCCGTTGAGCCGGACGTCCACCCCACCGGTCGGGAGCTCGGCCGTGATCTCGGCAGCAGCCTGGGACACGATCTCCATCAGGGCGAGCCGCGCAGCGGCGTCGAGGGCGAAGCCGAGGCGCTCGGCGGCCCGCCGGACATCCTCGTCTCCGGTCTCGGCCGCGGCCATCAGGTCCCGGCGCAGGCTGTCGACGTACGGTGTGATGTCCATGTGCACCATCTTGATGTCACAATGGCGTCATGTCAAGTGATTGTGATGTCACTATGACGACATGGTGACGTCGTCTCGGCACCAGGTGCCACCGCTCACAGGTCGAAGAGCGACCCGCCCTGGTTGATGTCGACGTCGGTCTTGGGCTGGTGGGCCGGTCCGGTGGACGGGCTCGGTGTGGGCTCGACCCCGCTCGTCTCGTCCGCGCCCGCCGGCTCCGGCTCGTCGTCGGTGTCGGTGTCGGTGTCAGTGTCGGTGTCGGTGTCGGTGTCGAGGATCGTGTCCGGGTCGTTGCTGGCCGCGACTGTCGCCGCTTGGCTGAGCGCTGCCCCGGGGCTCGGCTCGGAGTCGGGCGCAGTGCTCGGCTCGGGAGTGGCCTCGGGCTCGGGTGTGGGCTTCGGCTCGGGGGTGGCGATATCGAAGAGCGAGCCGCTCTCGGTGATCGTGGCGCTCGGTGTCGGCTCGACGCTCCTCGGCTCCGGCTCCGGCACCGGCTCCGGCTTGGGCCTCGGCTCAGGGGTCGCGGGTGGCTCGGGGGTCGCGATGTCGAACAGGGAGCTGCTCTCCGAGAGGGTGGCGCTCGGCGCGGGCTCGGCCTTCGTGGCGGCCTCGGACTCGTCGGCGGAGTCCGCAGGAGCCTCGGCGGGCTGGGGGGTCGCGATGTCGCCGAGCGAGCCTCCCGACGGCGCCGCGGCGGGCTCGGTGGGGGCCACGTCGAAGAGCGAGCCTCCCGACGGGGCCTCCGCGGCGGGCGCCCCCGCGGTGGGTGCCCGCTCGGGTGCCGACGCCTCGGGCGCCACGTCGAACAGGGAGCTGCCACCCGAGGCCTTGGCCAGCGGGCCGACGTCCTCGGTCGCGGTGACGGTGTCGTCGGTCCGGGTCACGTCGCCGGTCTCGGGCTCGGCCTGGGTGGCGACGTCCCGGGCGGCGGGCGCGGCGACGGCCGCGACGGCCGCACCGGCCGGCTTCGGCGTCCGCGTGGCAGCCACTCCCTTGACGGACGCGAGCAGCATCTGGGCGACGTCGAGGACCTCGACCTCCTCGCGAGCCTCCCCCTTGGCCTGCAGGGCGGTGAGCCCGTCGGAGAGCATCACCCGGCAGAACGGGCAGCCGACGGCGATCTGGTCGGCCTGGGTGCCGACCGCCTCGGTGGTGCGGTTGACGTTGATCCGCTCCCCGATGTTCTCCTCCATCCACATCCGGGCGCCGCCGGCGCCGCAGCAGAAGGAGCGTTCGGAGTTGCGCTCCATCTCCACGACCTCGGCGCCGGGCAGGATCGACAACAGCTCCCGGGGCGGGGAGTAGACCTGGTTGTGGCGGCCCAGGAAGCAGGGGTCGTGGTAGGTGATGGACCGCTTCGCAGCGCCCGCGCCCTCGGTGACCGGCGTGAGCCTGCCCTCGCGGACCAGCCGGTTGAGCAGCTGGGTGTGGTGGACGACCTCGAGCTCGATGCCGAACTGGGAGTACTCGTTCTTGAGGGTGTTGAAGCAGTGCGCGCAGGTCGAGACGACCTTCTTGGCCTTGGCGGCGGTCAGCGTCTCGACGTTCTGCTGAGCCAGGCCCTGGAAGACGAACTCGTTGCCGGCGCGCCGGGCCGGGTCGCCCGTGCAGGTCTCGCCGTTGCCGAGGACGCCGAACGTGATGCCGGCGATGTCGAGCAGCTCGGCGACCGCCCGGGTGGTCTTCTTGGCCCGGTCCTCGTAGGCGCCGGCGCAGCCGACCCAGAACAGCCAGTCCACGGAGTCCAGCGACTCCAGGGAGTCCCCGACCACCGGCACCTCGAAGTCGAGCCCCTCGGTCCACTCGAGACGCGAGCTCGGCGACATGCCCCACGGGTTGCCCTTGTTCTCCAGGCCCTTGAAGAGCTGGTTGAGCTGGGCGGGGAAGTTGGACTCCACGAGCACCTGGTAGCGGCGCATGTCGATGATGTGGTCGACGTGCTCGATGTCGACGGGGCACTGCTGCACGCAGGCACCGCAGCTGGTGCAGGACCACAGCACGTCGGGGTCGATGACCGCGGACCCGTCGTCGGGGTTGTAGAACCAGCCGTCGCCGGTGTCGCCGACGAGCGGCCGCTCGACCTCCTTGAGCAGGGTGTCGCCGCCCGCGGCGAGCACCGCCTCCCGGTCACCCTCGTCGGCGAGGAGGTACGGCGCCTTCGCGTAGGTGTGGTCGCGCAGCGCGGTGATAAGCAGCTTGGGCGAGAGCGGCTTCTCGGTGTTCCAGGCCGGGCACTGCGACTGGCAGCGCCCGCACTCGGTGCACGAGGTGAAGTCGAGGATTCCCTTCCAGGAGAACTGCTCCGCGGCCCCCACCCCCAGCACCGACTCCTCGTCGAGGTCGTCGATGTCGTCGAGGGTGACCGCCTTGCCACCGGACGTCAGCGGCTTGACCGCGCCCAGCGCCGTACGGCCCGAGGCGTCGCGCTTGAACAGGATGTTGAACGGCGCGGTGAAGCGGTGCCACGCCACCCCCATCGTCGCGTTGAGGCCCAGGACGATCATCCAGGTCATCGAGACGACGATCTTGACGGTGGCCACGATCCAGACCAGGTGCTCGAGGGTGCCGACCGAGAGACCGGAGAAGAGGCCGCCGAGGAAGAACGTGAACGGGAAGTGCAGCGCGGTGGTGTAGCGCTCGTCGCCGCTGGCCTCCTGGAGGCCGAACTCGAGGAACCGGAGCAGCAGGATGCAGACGCCGACGACGAGGATGACCCACTCGACGAAGTACGCCTGCCACATCGTGGAGCCGTAGAAACGGCCGTCCGTGCCGCGGACCCGCTCCTTGGGTCGCGTCACGCGGTAGACCATCAGCGGCACGATCGCGACGAGCATGGCCCAGGCGAACAGCTCGGTCAGCCACTCGAAGGGCGGGAAGTGGCCGATGACCGGCAGGATGAAGTGGGCGTCGAAGAGCTGGCCGTAGGCGTTGACCAGGGTGAAGAAGAGCAGCCCGAAGCCGACCATGATCACCCAGTGCGCGGCGCCGACCTTCGTCCACTGCAGCATCCGGGTGTGCAGCAGCGTCTCCTTGAGCGCCACCACCACCCGCACGCCGAGGTCTTCGGTGCGGTGGGCGGGCTCCCCGAGCCGGATCACCGCGACGATCCGGCCGATCGTCTTGACGAAGAGCGTCAGCCCCACCGCGGTGAAGGCCAGGCACACCACGAGGGCGACGATCTGCAGGGGGTCCATGCGGGCTCCTTCGACGAGCGGCGGGCACGAGCGGGGCTCTGGCGCAGCCTAGGTCCGCGGGGCGGCCCCTGGCACGGGTCGCGGGCGTGAGATGAATCCTACCGACTGGTAACCAAGGCGCCGGCCGCGGCGTACGACTAGTTGTGATGCCCAGGCAGGTTGGTCGAGAACCTGCGACGACACGGTCTGAGGTCGTGGATGGGTGAAGGCCTCCCGGTGTGGAGTGGAGCTGTCTAGAAACCGCTCCCCACCAAGGAGGCCTTC
>JBDSLK010000013.1:0-19613 GCA_039916425.1 Nocardioides sp. | reverse complement strand
ACCGGGTCGCAGTCCTACGCGAGTCGGGACCGCTGAGTCAGCGGTCCGGGCTCTCGCCGCCGCCACGGCCGCGGGCGCCATCCTCGGCGTCGTCATCGGAGGGGTGGGCGGCCGGATCGCGATGGGTTTCCTGGCCTCACTGAACCCAGAAGACAAAGGCGTCATCTCTGACGACGGATTCCAGATGGGCCGCATCACCCTCGGCGGCACCGCTCAGTTTCTGCTCACCGCCCTCCAGTTCGGACTCATCGCCGGCCTCATCTATCTGGCGCTCCGAAGCCTTGCCATCGGACCGAGATGGGTACGCATCGCCAGTCTCACCGCCGGTGGGACCGTGGTCTTCGGCGCCCTGGTCATTCACGACGGCGTGGACTTCACACTCCTGCAGCCGGCTTGGCTACCAGTCGTCCTCTTCCTCGCGATCCCGCTGATCTATATACCGGCCGCCGGAATCCTCACGGAGCGCTGGCTACGACCCACCAGTTGGTTCAACACGGCAGACAAACGCAAGGTTGCCGCAGTCCTCCTCGTCTGGATCGCGACCGGCGTGCTCGTGCTCCTGGCAGCATTCGCCCTCGCCGCCGCCTTCGTCGCGCGCGAGGCCGTCAGCCACTTGTCCGCGAGCACGAGGTCCGCAGGCGCCTGGGCAGCCCGTGCCGTGCTCGGCGCCATCGGCGTCGTCGCGCTCCTCGCGCTCATTTCCGATGTCAACACCTACGCCTGACCTCACCCCAGCCCACGACTTGGCCAGCACGGACGGAGATCGAGTGCGTGTCCTGGGTCAGGCGCCGCCCAGTGGGTTGTGGCCCGAGGCCTTCGTGGGTGGCGCGATGAGCATAGGGTCGGTCATCTCGAAGGTGGTGCCTCGGACGAGCCGGCCGCCGTTAGCGCGTTGTCGAGGATCTCGACTTGGAGTACGGGGCCTGTACGGGTCGCCCGTCCCCGCGTGAGGCCCGCTCAACCACGGGCGTCGATGGCGTCGAGGTCGCGCAGCGCGTAGCGCAGGTGCTCCCACTCCTCCACCAGGATGGTGTGTAGGCAGGAGCGGACCGACTTCTGGTGGTCGGGGGCCCACGGGCTGGCGCGGGTTTCGTCCAGCAGCTCGGGCGTCACGTCGGCGAGGTAGTCGCGCACCATGGCGACCCGCTGGGCTCGGACGGCGAGCACCTCGTCGTGGCTCGGGTCGGGGGTGGAGAACACCGACGGGTCGTAGCCGTCGGTCGCGTACTCGGCGTGGGGCATCCCGGCGGGGTGGTAGGGCTGCTCGACCTTCAGGACGGCACCGCGCAGCCACGTGTCGGTGGCCATCACCAGGTGGCGCAGGGTCTGGGCGAAGGTCCACTCGCCCTCGACGGAGATGTCGATGGTGCCGGCGGGCATGGCCTCGGCGCGGACCACGGCGGCATCCCAGGATTGTTCCACGTGGCTCCAGGCGGCTCGGAGCGCCTCGGGGGTCTCGGCGCGGCGGTCGGCGCGACCGGGGAAGCGGCGGTTCAGCTCCGCCTCGACGAGGGGCGCGACATCGACCCCGTTCACGAGCAGCGAGCCGAGCCAGGGAGCGTCGATGTCGGCGGACTCGATGAGGACCGCGCGCATGCGGATCTCGGACAGGTCGCCCCGCACGAACCGCGCACCCCGCAGGTTGGTGTCGACGAACTCGGCGCCCGCAAGCTCATCGTCCTGGGTGAATCTCGCCATGCGGAAGTATCGCAGCCGCCTCCCTGGCAATCCACGGCGTCGGGGCTGTCGGGACATCTGAACTGATGACCAAGCGCCGCCGAGGCTTCAAGCCGCTCGACGCTGACGGCCCGCCAGACCGAGAGTTGCGGCGCGGGTTCGACACCAACGCTCGGCTGCTAGAGAGCAGTCATACTCGTCCTCGCGAGTGACGACGAGATGGTCATCCACGCCATGCCAGCCCGCAATAAGTACTCGGAGATGCTGCCCTAGCCTCCAGTGCGGGCGTCGACGACAGCCGGTCAGGCCGCAGTCATATGCTCTCGTCTCCCTAGCCGATCCGTCTGCGGGGGGCAGCTCCATGCCACTCGGATCGTGCTGCTGGGCCGTGATCACTGGCGGCGAGTGCAGAGGAGCCTGCAAGATGACACCCATGGCGACCTTCATCAAGAGCGTGACGTTCGACTGCCGCGACGCGCTCGTGGCGGGCCGGTTCTGGGCTGCGGCCCTGGGCTCGGACCTCGATGAGGATGCGACTGTGGAGAAGGCATACGTCGAGGCACCCGGTTGGGGTGGCCCGAGCATGTGGTTCAACCAAGTCCCCGAACCGAAGGCTGCAAAGAACCGCGTTCACCTTGACCTCCGTGCCCCCGGGGAGCTCGCTGACGAAGTGCGCCGCCTGAGCCGGCTCGGCGCCGTCGTCGTTCGTACAGAGCAAGATCTGGTCGTCATGCAGGATCCGGACGGCAACGAGTTCTGCGTGGAGTAGCGGAACCAGTCAGGATCCTGCTGCGGGACGACAGTGACTGTGACGACAAGACCGCAGCGTCAATCGCTGCTCCGCTTGTGAGGGAGGAGTCCGGTGCAAGCGACCGCCGTCGGAACCGCCGCTGGGTCAACCCTGGTGCTGCGCGGCGCAGGGCATGGAGGCTGTGCAGGCGTAGGTGGCGACAGTGTCGATTCGCGGGATCAGGTCGGCCACGCTGGATTCTTGAGTTGGACAGCCGTCGTTTCAAGCACAGCAGCGCCTCCATGGGGGCTTGCCCGCGGCGAGCTTCGACGGTGACAGGTGCGGCCGCCGGTTTCCGGCCCCGGAGAGCCGTCGCGGACCGGTTGAGGCGACACTCCAGGTGACGGGGGTTGCCTCACCGTCCTCGCGTCCGGCAAGACCCGTCCGGTGACTCTGGCCGCACACGACGCGAATCTCACCCTGCCTTCTGACCTCAGTTCCTCAGTCGTCGGGGTCGTAGCCCAGGCTGGGCGAGAGCCAGCGCTCGGTCTCGGCCAGGGACCAGCCTTTCCGCTCGGCGTAGTCGGCAACCTGGTCACGACCGAGCCGGCCGACGACGAAGTACTGCGACCGGGGGTGGGAGAAGTACCACCCCGACACCGAGGCCCCCGGCCACATGGCCATCGACTCCGTAAGCGTCATACCGGTGCTGGCCTCGACGTCGAGGAGCTCCCACAGGGTGGTCTTCTCGGTGTGGTCGGGGCAGGCGGGGTAGCCCGGCGCGGGCCGGATGCCGGTATAGCGCTCCCGGATCAGGTCCTCGTTGCTGAGCGTCTCGTCGGCGGCATGGCCCCACAGCTCGATGCGCACCCGCTGGTGCAGCCGCTCGGCGAAGGCCTCGGCGAGCCGGTCGGCCAGGGACTCGATCAGGATCGCGTTGTAGTCGTCGAGGTCGGCCTGGAACTGCTTGACCCGCTCGCCCAGCCCGATCCCGGCGGTGACGGCGAAGGCACCCACGTGGTCGGGCAGCCCGGTCTCGCGCGGGGCGACGTAATCGGCTAGCGAACGGTTGGGCACCCCGTCACGGTGCTGACCCTGCTGGCGCAACTGGTGCAGCACGGCCCGCACTTCGGCTCGGGAGTCGTCGGCGTAGACCTCGATGTCGTCGCCCACGGACGCGGCCGGGAAGAAGCCGAAGACGCCCCGTGCGGTGATCCAGCGCTCCGCCACGATCTTGTCGAGCATCTGCTGGGCGTCGTCGTAGAGCTTGCGTGCGGTCTCCCCGGACGTCGGGCTGTTGAGGATGTCGGGGAACTTGCCCTTCATCTCCCAGGCGTTGAAGAAGGGCTGCCAGTCGATGTAGTCGCGCAGCTCACCGATGTCGTAGTCGTCGAGCACGTGGAGGCCCGGGCAGGCCGGGGCGGGCACGGCGTAGCCGTCCCACTCGATCGGGCTGGCGTTGGCGCGGGCCGCGGCCAGGGAGGCGATCGGGCGGTCGTGCTTGGCGGCGTGGCGGATGCGCAGTCCGTCGAAGTCCGCCTGCACGTCGGCCAGGAGCTTGTCACGCTGACGGTCGTCGAGCAGGGCGGCGGCGACCGGCACCGACCGGGACGCGTCCTTGACCCAGACCACCGGGCCGTCGTACTTCGGGTCCACCTTGACGGCCGTGTGGGCGCGGCTGGTCGTCGCACCGCCGATGAGCAGCGGAATCTCCAGCCCCTGGCGCTGCATCTCCGCGGCGAAGTTGACCATCTCGTCAAGGGACGGCGTGATCAGCCCGGACAGCCCGATGATGTCGGCGCCGACCTCGGCCGCCGTGTCGAGGATCTTCTGCGCGGGCACCATCACGCCGAGGTCGATCACCTCGTAGTTGTTGCACTGGAGCACCACGCCGACGATGTTCTTGCCGATGTCGTGGACGTCGCCCTTCACGGTGGCCATCACGATGGTGCCGTTGGTGTCCTTGACTGTGGCGTACTCCGGGTTGTCGAGCTTCTCCTGCTCGATGAACGGGATCAGGTAGGCGACGGCCTTCTTCATGACCCGGGCGCTCTTGACCACCTGTGGGAGGAACATCTTGCCGGCGCCGAAGAGGTCGCCGACGACGTTCATGCCGTCCATCAGCGGGCCTTCGATGACCTCGATGGGCCGCCCGGAGGCGGCCTCGATCTCGGCGCGGAGGACCTCGGTGTCGGACTCGACGTGGGCGTCGAGCCCCTTGACCAGGGCATGGGTGATGCGCTCGCGAACCGGCAGTGTGCGCCACTCCTCCTCGCGCCCCTCCTCGACCTCCGCGGCGCGGTTGTGGGTCTCGGCGACCTCCAGCAGTCGCTCGGCGGCATCGGGGCGCCGGTTGAGCACGACGTCCTCGATCCGGTCGCGCAGCTCGACATCGACCTGGTCGTAGACCACCAGCGCCCCGGCGTTGACGATGCCCATATCCAGCCCGGCGCGGATCGCGTGGTAGAGGAAGACGGCGTGGATGGCCTCGCGCACCGGGTTGTTGCCCCGGAACGAGAAGGAGACGTTGGAGATGCCGCCGGACACCTTGGCGCCGGGGAGGTTCTCCTTGATCCAGCGGGTCGCCTCGATGAAGTCAAGGCCGTAGGAGGCGTGCTCCTCGATGCCGGTCGCCACGGCGAACACGTTGGGGTCGAAGATGATGTCCTCGGCGGGGAACCCGACCCGCTCCACCAAGATGTCGTAGGCGCGACGGCAGATGGCCTTGCGCTTCTCCAGCGAGTCGGCCTGACCGTCCTCGTCGAAGGCCATCACGACCGCGGCGGCGCCGTACTTGCGGCACAGACGGGCGTGGTGGATGAACGCCTCCTCGCCCTCCTTCAGCGAGATCGAGTTGACGATCGCCTTGCCCTGGACGCACTTGAGGCCGGCCTCGATGACCTCCCACTTCGACGAGTCGACCATCACCGGCACCCGGCTGATGTCGGGCTCGGAGGCGACCAGCTTGAGGAAGCGGTCCATCGCGGCGACGCCGTCGATCATGCCCTCGTCCATGTTGACGTCGATGACCTGAGCGCCGTTCGCGACCTGCTGGGTGGCGATCGTCAGTGCGGCGTCGTAGTCGCCGTCCTTGATCAGGTTGCGGAACTTCGCCGACCCGGTGATGTTGGTGCGCTCGCCGACGTTGACGAAGAGGCTCTCCTCGGTCACGGTGAACGGCTCGAGGCCCGACAGGCGCATCGCGGACGCGACCTGGGGCGGCTCGCGGCGGGTCTTGTCGGCGACCGCCTCGGCGATCGCCGTGATGTGGGCCGGTGTGGTGCCGCAACAGCCGCCGACCAGGTTGACGAAGCCGGCCCCGGCGAACTCCTCGATGGTCGCGGCCGTCTCCTCCGGCGACTCGTCGTACTCACCGAAGGCGTTGGGCAGCCCGGCGTTGGGGTAGCAGGAGACGAAGGCGTCGGCGATCCGGCTCATCTCCGCGATGTAGGGGCGCATCTCCTTCGCGCCCAGGGCACAGTTCAGCCCCACGGCAAGCGGCCGCGCGTGTCGCACCGACGCCCAGAACGCCTCGGTGACCTGACCGGACAGGGTCCGGCCGGAAGCGTCCGTGATCGTGCCGGAGATGATGACCGGCCAGCGGCGGCCGTAGTCCTCGAAGAGCGTCTCCACCGCGAAGATGGCCGCCTTGGCGTTGAGGGTGTCGAAGATCGTCTCGATGACGATGAGGTCGGCACCGCCGTCGAGCAGACCCCGGCCTGCCTCGTGGTAGGCCGCGACCAGCTGGTCGTAGGACACGTTGCGAGCACTCGGGTCGTTGACGTCGGGCGAGATCGACGCCGTGCGGGTCGTCGGGCCCAGGGCGCCCGCGACGTAGCGCGGCCGGTCCGGCGTCTCCGCGGTCGTCGCGTCGCACGCCTGCCTGGCCAGCCTGGCCGCGGCGTGGTTGAGCTCGTAGGCCAGCTCGGCCATGCCGTAGTCGGAGAGCGAGACCGCATTGGCGTTGAAGGTGTTGGTCTCGATGATGTCGGCACCGGCGTGGAGGTACTCGCGGTGGATGCTCTCGATGATGTCCGGCTGGGTGAGCGTCAGCAGGTCGTTGTTGCCCTGCAGGTCGCTGGGCCAGTCGGCGAACCGCTCGCCCCGGTAGCCCTCCTCGGACGGTCGGTCGCGCTGGATGGCCGTGCCCATGGCACCGTCGATCACCAGGATCCGCTCGCGCAGGGCGGCGGTGAGCTCCTCGGTGACGTCGGGTCGGAGGTCCACTGGGTGGTCGGGCAAAGCGCTCCTCGTGGTCGGTCTCGTTGCAGGACACAGCGTCCGACAGGCGGACCTGATTCCCGAATCGTGACACCGGCCGTCGACCCGGCAGAAATCCTCGCGGGCGGCCGACACCGCACTAGGGTGGTGCAGTGATCGAGATCGAGCACGTCGGCGACCTGGTCGACCCGGTCGTCATCGCGGCCTTCGAGGGCTGGAACGACGCCGCCGACGCCGCCTCCGGGGTCGTGGACCACCTGATGGAGGTCTGGGGCGCCCGGACCGTCGGGACCGTCGACCCCGAGGACTTCTACGACTTCCAGGTCAACCGGCCGATGGTCGGCACCGACGAGGTCGGCCACCGGCGGGTGACCTGGCCGTCCACGCAGATCGCGGTCGCCTCGCCACCCGACCTGGACCGCGACGTGATCCTGATCCGCGGCATCGAGCCCAACATGCGCTGGCGCCAGTTCTGCGCCGAGCTGCTCGCCGCCTGCGACGAGCTCGGCGGTGGTCTGGTGGTCACGCTCGGGGCCCTGCTGGCCGACACCCCGCACACCCGGCCGATCCCCGTCAGCGGCACGGCCACCGAGCCCGACCTGGTCGACCGGCTCAAGCTCGAGCAGTCGTCGTACGAGGGACCGACGGGCATCGTCGGCGTCTTCCAGGACGCCTGCACCCGCCTCGATATCCCGGCGGTCTCCTACTGGGCAGCGGTCCCGCACTACGTCGCCCAGCCGCCCTGTCCCAAGGCCACCCTGGCGCTGCTCGGCGTCCTCGAAGAGCTCTTCGAGACCCGGATCCCTCTCGGCGACCTGCCCGAGGACTCCCGGGCCTGGGAGCGGGGCGTCGACGGGCTCGCCGAGGAGGACGAGGACATCGCCGACTACGTCCGCGCGCTGGAGGAGACCCGCGACACCACTGAGCTCCCCGAGGCGTCCGGAGAGGCGATCGCGCGTGAGTTCGAGCGCTACCTCAAGCGCGGCGACGCCGAGTAGTCCTCCGCTCCCGGTCAGTCAGAGCGCGAGGCCGAGCGACGCGTCGAGAACCGCACGGACCAGGTCGGCCGCTGCGGGGTCCGAGGTCTCGGCCAGGTGACCGGTGACGCCGAGGGTGGCGTCGACCCAGGCCTGCACCTCCAGCACCGCGGTGGGGGCGTCGAGGTCGTGGGCGAGCGCGGCGAGCACGGCTTCCACCACCGGCCGGGCGGGGGCACCCGCGCCCAGCGACAGCGCCTTGCGCCAGTCGGCCAGCGTGTCGACGGCCGCCCAGACCTGGTCGTCGGTCCACTCCCAGTCGTTGCGGTAGTGGTGACGAAGCAGCACCAGGCGGATCGCCATCGGGTCGACATCGGAGTTGCGCAGGGCGGAGACGAAGACCAGGTTGCCCTTGGACTTCGACATCTTCTCGCCGTCGTAGGCCACCATGCCGGCATGGGCGTAGGCCAGCGCGAAGCGGGTGCCCGGCTCCGCCACCTGGCCCTCGCCCGCGCACATCTCGTGGTGGGGGAAGACCAGGTCGCTGCCACCCCCCTGGACGTCGAAGGCGGTGCCGAGGTGCTCGCGGGCGATCGCGGTGCACTCGATGTGCCACCCCGGACGCCCCGGGCCGAAAGGGCTCTCCCACGACGGCTCACCGGGACGCTCGCCTCGCCACACGACGCAGTCCAGCGGGTCCTTCTTACCGGGTCGTTCCGGGTCGCCGCCGCGCTGGCCGACGATCTCGAGCATCTGCTCGCGGTCCCAGCCGGAGACGTCGCCGAAAGCCGGGTCGGCAGTGACGGAGAAGTAGAGGTCGTCCTCGACGCGGTAGATCGCGCCCGCCGCGTCGAGGACCTCGATCAGGTCGATGACCCGCGGGATGGACTCGACGGCCCCGACGAAGTGCGCCGGCGGCAGCACCCGAAGCGCGGTCATGTCCTGGCGGAACAGCTCGGTCTCGCGCTCGGCGAGCTCGACCCAGTCGAGGTGGATCTTGTCGGCCCGCTCCAGGAGCGGGTCATCGACGTCGGTGACATTCTGGACGTAGTCGACGTCGTGGCCGGCGGCACGCCAGGCCCGGACCAGCAGGTCGAAGGCGACGTACGTCGCGGCGTGTCCCAGGTGGGTGGCGTCGTAGGGCGTGATCCCGCAGACGTAGAGGCGGGCTGCGCCGCCGGGCCCTTGCGGATCGGTGAGCAGCGGCCCACCGGTCGCCGTGTCGTGGATCCGCACCGCCGGACCCGTCACGTCGAGAGCAGGGACCTCGGGAGCCGACCACGCACGCATGCCGCGAAGTCTAGGGTCTCACGCTAGAACGGTGGCCACGGGATGACCGGCCAGGACCCACCCGGCTCGGGCATCGCCCGTCGCCGCAGGAGCCGCTCGCAACGGCCGAGGAGAGCCGCGACCTCTCGCTCGGTCACCAGGTCGGCCAGGGTCGCGCCCAGGTCACCCACGACAGCGTCACGCACCCGCTCGACGCCAGCGACCTCGACTTCGTCGAGCCCCTCACCGGACCAGCCCCACAACACGGTGCGCAGCTTGTTCTCGACATGGAAGGTGACGCCGTGGTCCACGCCGTAGCGGTGGCCGTCGACCATCGCCAGCACGTGACCACCCTTGCGGTCGGCGTTGTTGACGAGCACGTCGAAGATCGCCATCCGGCGCAGCGGCACGGAGTCCTCGTGGACCAGCGCGACGCCACGGTCGTGCTCGTCGAGACCGTCGAAGACGTGCCGCCAGCGCTCCGGGACCTCACCGGTAGGCACCAGGTCGACGGCGGCCTGCTCCTCGTCGGGCTCCTTCCACAGCTGCACCATGCCGAGGCCGTGAGGACCGTCGCGTAGGAAGGTGAGCGGCACGACGTCCCAGCCCAGCGCCTCGGACACGGCGTACGACGCGACCTCGCGCCCCGCGAGGGTGCCCTCGGGGAAGTCCCACAGCGGTCGCTCACCGGCGACCGGCTTGTAGACGACGCGCACACCCTCGATCTCGCCGACGAAGGTGGCGTTGGACGCCGGCATCACCCGGCCGTGGAGCGCGAGCTCGCCGGCGGTCAGGCTCACCGGCTCAGGGGTCCCGTCGCCGGAAACCGTTGGCGCGCACGCACAGGTGGCCGTCGGGGTCGATAGGACCGCCGCAGAACGGGCAGGGTGGCCGTCCGGCCTCGATCACCTGGGCCGCGCGCTGCACGAACGCCCGGGCCGCGCCGGCGGCCAGCCGGACCAGGAAGATCTCGTCTGGCTCCGGCTCCTCGAGGTCCTCGCCGAGCTGCTCGGGCGAGACCACCGCAGCCTCGGTGAAGGGGAAGACCTCGATCACGACCCGAGCGTCCGCGGTGTCCCACGACAACGTCATGGTGCCGGCCTTGAACTCCTCCTCGATCGGCTGCTCGAGCGGCCCGGCGTCCTCGAGCCCCAGGGGCGTCACCGCCGGCACGACGGTGGCGTTGCCCTCGCTCGTCATCACCTCGTCGAGGAGCTCGTCGATGCGCTCCGCGAGCGCGGCGACCTGCTGCTTCTCCAGCGCGACGCTGACGACCCGTGTGCCGCTGCGAGCCTGGAGGAAGAAGGTACGTGAACCCGGCGGGCCGACGGTGCCCGCGACGAAGCGCTCCGGTGGGTCGAAGCCATGGATGACCGGCATGTCGCCCACCTTAGGACGTGGCCCCAGCCGGGCCGGCGCCTCCACCGACTGCGGCGTCCGTGCTCCGGCGGCGCCTGCGCCCCTTCGCCGGCGGCGGCCGCAACCAGTCGAGCTTCCCCTCGTGGGTGTTGACGCCCAGGACGAAGGGGCGGCTCTCGGTGTAGCGGACGATCGAGAGCGAGGCCGGGTCGACGTGCAGCCGCTGGAAGAGGTCGAGGTGGGTGCCGAGTGCGTCAGCCAGGATGGCCTTGATCACGTCGCCGTGGCTCACCGCCACCCACACCGCGCCGGGGCCGTGCTCGGCCTCGACGGCCGCGTCGTGGCGGCGTACGGCGGCCACGCCACGCTCCTGCATGGCGCGCATCGTCTCCCCGCCGGGGAACTCCACCGCGGACGGCTGGGCCTGCACCGTCTTCCAGAGCTTGTCCTTGGCCAGGTCCTTGAGCGCCCGCCCCTGCCACTCGCCGTAGTCGCACTCGGTGATGCCCTTGTCGGTGACCACGCGCGGCCCGCCCGACTGGGCCTTCGCGATCGCGGCAGCGGTCTGGCGGCAGCGCTCGAGGGGACTGGTGACCAGGCGGGCCAAGGGCACCCCGGCCAGCCGCTCGGCGGCGGCGGCGGCCTGCGTAGCCCCCAGGTCGTCCAGGCGCACCCCGGCGGTGCGCCCGGCCAGCACCCCGGAGCTGTTGGCCGTCGTCCGGCCGTGCCGGACCAGGATCAGCGTTGCCATGGTGCGGACTCTAGTGCGGCTAACCTGACCCTGTGATCGTCGACAGCGCCCTCTACCGCCACGGGGTCCGCGTCCCGGTCGACTGCACCGCCCAGGAGATCAAGACGCTCCACTCGCGCGCCACCGAGGACGGCGACTTCGTCTGGGTCGGCCTCTACCAGCCCGAGCTGGCCGAGCTCGCCGAGGTGGCCGAGGTGTTCGGGCTGCACCAGCTCGCGGTCGAGGATGCCGTGTCGGCGCACCAGCGGCCCAAGCTCGAGCGCTACGAGGACAACCTGTTCCTGACCCTCAAGACGCTGTCCTACGTCGACGCCGAGGACGCGGTCGAGACCGGCGAGATCAACCTCTTCGTGGGGCCCGACTTCGTGATCAGCGTCCGGCACGGCCAGCACGGTGCCCTGCACGACGCCCGGATCTCCCTGGAGAGTCGCGAGCACGTGCTGGCCCATGGCCCGTCGTCGGTCGTCTACGCCGTGTGCGACTCCGTGGTCGACCGCTACGAGGAGGTCGCGGCCGCCCTGGAGACCGACGTGGACGAGGTGGAGGAGTCGGTCTTCTCCCCCGCCCGCACCAACGACTCCGTGCGGATCTACACCCTCAAGCGCGAGATCGCCGAGGTACGCCGTGCGGTGCTGCCGCTGCGGGAGCCGATGGGGCGGTTCGCGTCGGGTCTGGTGCCGGGGATCGACCCGCAGGCGGCGCCGTTCTTCCGGGACGTCTCGGACCACCTGAGCCGCACCGCCGACGTGATCGACAGCCTCGACTCGCTGTTGTCGACCGCCTTCGACGCGCACCTGGCCCGGATCTCGGTCCAGCAGAACGACGACATGCGCAAGATCTCGGCCGGGGCCGCGCTGGTGGTGGTGCCGACGCTGATCGCCGGCATCTACGGGATGAACTTCGACCACATGCCCGAGCTGCACTGGACGCTGGGCTATCCGTTCGCCCTGCTGGTGATGCTGGGGGTCTCACTGGGCCTGCTGGCCCTCTTCAAGAAGTCGGGCTGGCTGTAGCGGGTCAGGCGGCCAGCACGCCGGTGGCCAGCAGGAGCAGGGTCGCTCCGCCGAGGGCCACCCGGTAGAGCACGAACGGCGTGTAGGAGTGGGTCGAGACGTAGCGCAGCAGCCAGGCGATCGCGGCGTACCCGACGACGAAGGCGACCACCGTCGCGACCAGGGTGGGTCCCCAACCGTAGGTGTTGTCGCCGCCGGGGATGTCCTTGAGCTCGAAGAGGCCCGCGCCGACGACGGCGGGGATGGCGAGCAGGAAGGCGTAGCGGGTGGCGGCCTCCCGCTCGTACCCCAGGAACCGGCCCATCGAGATCGTCGCGCCCGAGCGGGAGACCCCGGGGACCAGTGCCAGCGCCTGGGCAGCGCCCATCAACACCGCGTCTCGCAGCGAGATGTCCTTGACCCGCAGGGTGTCCTTGCTGACCCGGTCGGCGATGCCGAGGACCACGCCGAGCACGATCAGGGTGGTGCCGA
Source organism: Nocardioides sp. (assembly GCA_039916425.1). Classification (GTDB taxonomy): domain Bacteria; phylum Actinomycetota; class Actinomycetes; order Propionibacteriales; family Nocardioidaceae; genus Nocardioides. The sequence goes on along the minus strand of JBDSLK010000013.1, from coordinate 7,145 downwards.
TGATCCACAGGTTGCGGAAGTCCCGCTCGATGACGTCCTTGAGGAGCACGCCCAGCACGACGATCGGCAGGGAGCCGATGATGATGAACCACCCCATCCGTGCGTCGAGGTGACCGCGGAGCTCGGGCTTGACCAGCGACCGCACCCACATCGAGGCGATCCGCCAGATGTCATGGCGGAAGTAGAGCAGCACGGCGAGCTCGGTGCCGATCTGGATGACGGCGGTGAAGGCGGCACCGGGGTCCCCCCAGCCGAACAGCTCAGGGAAGATCCGCAGGTGGGCGCTGCTGGAGATCGGCAGGAACTCCGTGAGGCCCTGGATAACGCCGAGCACGATTGCCTTGAGGAGATCCAGCACGACGACGAACCCTACGGCTCCCCCACACTGATCAGTGCACTGCCACCCGGCGTGGCTGGGGGGCAACGTCTGGGTGCGGTGGATTAACCTGCCTCCCATGCAGCAGCGGTCCGTGGGACGCACCGGCCTGAAGGTCTCCCGGCTCGGGCTGGGCACGATGACCTGGGGCCGTGACACCGACGAGCACGAGGCCAGGGAGCAGCTGGTCTCGTTCGTCGATGCCGGCGGCACCCTCCTCGACACAGCGGCGGGGTACGCCGACGGCGACTCCGAGCGGCTGGTCGGCCGGCTGCTGGCCGACGTGGTGCCGCGCGACGAGGTGGTGTTGGCGACCAAGGCGGGTATCTCCCGGCGTACCGGCGAGCGCGTCACCGACGCCTCCCGTGGCCACCTGCTGACCACCCTCGACGCCTCGTTGAAGAGGCTGGGCGTCGACCACGTCGACTTGTGGCAGGTGCACATCTGGTCCGACGAGACCCCCCTCGAGGAGACCCTCACGGCCCTCGACCTGGCCGTCACGTCCGGCCGCGCCGGCTACGTCGGCGTCTCCAACTACTCAGGCTGGCAGACCGCGCAGGCCGCGACCTGGCAGCGCGCGGTGCCTGGCCGGGTCCCGCTGGCGTCGACGCAGGTGGAGTACTCCCTGCTCAACCGAACCGTCGAGGCCGAGGTGCTGCCCGCCTGTGTCGCGCTCGGTCTGGGGGTGCTGCCCTGGTCGCCACTGGGTCGCGGGGTGCTCACCGGCAAGTACCGCTCCGGCACTCCGTCGGACTCGCGCGGCGCCTCCTCGATGTTCGCCGGCTTCGTCGGCGCCTACCTCGACGAGCGCAGCACCCGGATCGTGGAGGCGGTCGCCCGGGCCGCTGACGGGCTGGCGTGGAGCCCTCTGGAGGTCGCGTTGACCTGGGTACGTGACCGGCCCGGCGTCACCGCTCCCGTCGTCGGGGCCCGTACGGGAGCCCAGCTCAAGGGCGCCCTCGCCGTCGAGGACCTCACCTTGCCGACCGAGATCGTCGACGCCCTCGACGACGTGTCCGGGAGGTAGCGCGTGCCTCGCGTCGAGCGTCGCGCGCCCGCCCGGGGCGTGGAGTGGGAGTTCGAACGGCTCCTGGTGCCCTCGGACCTCTCCCGCGGCGCCGTTACCCGGATGCTCGTCGAGCGCGCCGAGTACGGCGGCTGGGAGCTGGACCGGGTCCGGATCTCCCCCGACGGCACCCGCCGCATCGTGCTGCGCCGCAAGATCATCCGTCAGCGCCCGGCCTGGCTCTACGAGGTCGGCCTCGTCTGACGCAGCCTGGCCGGTCAGACCTGGTCGAGGAACCGGTCGAAGACGCGTGCGCCGAACTCCAGCGCGTCGGTCGGCACCCGTTCGTCGACCCCGTGGAACAGCGCGGTGAAGTCCAGGTCGGCCGGCAGCCGGAGTGGGGCGAAGCCGTAGGAGCGGAGCCCGAGCCGGTTGAAGTGCTTGGCGTCCGTCCCGCCGCTCATCGTGTACGGCGCGACCAGCGCGCCCGGGTCCTCGGCGAGGATGCTGCGCCCCATGGCGTCGACGAGCCCACCCTCGTAGGGCATCTCCCACGCGGCCTGCCTGGTGATGAAGTCGATGCTGACGTCCTCGCCGCAGAGCTCGGCCAGGGTGGCGAAGAACTCGTCCTCGTAGCCCGGGAGGAAGCGACCGTCGACATGCGCCGTCGCCTCGGTGGGGATCACGTTGACCTTGTAGCCGGCCCCGAGCATCGTCGGGTTGGCCGTGTTGCGGATGACGGCGCCGAGCATCCGGGCAGCGCTGCCGAACTCCTCGATCAGCGACTCGGCGTTGGCGGGGGTCGCCTCGGTGCCGGCGAGCTCGGCGATGCTGGCGAGCAGCACCTCCATGGTCGGGGTGAGTCGCACCGGCCACTCGTGGTCGCCGATCCGCGCGACCGCGGCCGCCAGGTTGGTGACGGCGTTCTCGCGGTTGATCATCGACCCGTGCCCGGCCCGACCCCGAGCGGTCAGGGTCATCCAGGCCATCCCCTTCTCCGCGGCCTCGATGAGGTAGACCCGTCGACCGCGGACCGTGGCGCTGAAGCCGCCGACCTCGCCGACCGCCTCAGTGCAGCCCTCGAGCTCCTCGCGGTGGTCGTCCACGACGACGCGGGCCCCCTTCATGCCGCCGGCCTCCTCGTCGGCGGTGAAGCAGAGCACCATCGGCCGGTCGGGCACCGCGCCGGCCCGGGCCCGGGCCCGCACGACGGAGAGCAGCATGGCGTCGAAGTCCTTCATGTCGACCGCGCCGCGACCCCAGACGTAGCCGTCGCGCACCTCCCCCGACAGCGGGTGCACCTGCCAGTCCTCGGGGGCCGAGGGCACCACGTCGAGGTGCCCGTGCAGCAGCAGGGCGTCCGACCGGCTGCTGTCGGCACCACCCCAGCGCGCCACCACGGAGGTGCGGCCGGCCTCGGACTCGATCAGGCGGCTCTCGATGCCGACCTCGTCGAGCAGGGTGGCGACGTGCTCCGCGGCCTTGCGCTCCCCCGGTCCGTCAGCGTCACCGGCGTTGGTGGTGTCGATCCTGATCAGGTCACTGCACAGTCCGACGACCTCGGCCGCCGGGTCGTAGGTGGGCACGCCTGTCTGACTCTCCGTCTGGCTCGGCATGCCTCCATCTTGGCACCCGTCACCGCCCGTCCCCGATGTGAGTGCTGGGCCTGCGTTTTGCTACAGTTCCGTCGCACTCGTCCGGGTGGCGGAATTGGCAGACGCGCTAGCTTGAGGTGCTAGTGCCCGTATTAGGGCGTGGGGGTTCAAGTCCCCCCTCGGACACTCAGAAGGCTCCGGCTCCACGGGGCCTTCTGTTCATTTTCGTGCAGGTCAGACGGCCACTGTTCTCAGGCCCGCGCAGGTACCTACCCCCCCGGACCGTCGTCGGGTCCGTGCGCCCGAGCGCCCGGCTGGTTTGGCTGCCGGTGCCAAGACGCTAAGGCGTGGTGTAGGAGTTGATGAAGTCGAGCACCGCCGGACGGTCGACGCGGAACACGCCGCCGGTTCCGCCGCAGGAGCCGTTGAGGCCGAAGGAGGTGACCCCCGCGACCACCAGGCTGGTCCCGAGGAAGTTCGGTCCACCGGAGTCCCCGAAACAGGTGCCGCCGGTGTGCGTGTTGTTCGACAACAAAAGCGACTGGGGGCCGGTGAAGCCGGTGTTGATCTGAAGCAGCTGCGGGTGCGCGACCATGCGGACTCGGCTCGCGAGCAGCTGGGAGTTGTTGGGGTTGTTGTTGACCCGCTGGAGGCCGAAGCCGACGGCGGTGAATTTCGTGCTGGCCCTGGGCTTCAAGGCGTCGAGCTGGTTCGCTGTCGGCAACTGCCCGTACGAGCCGGCGGAGAGGATGATCGGGTCGGCGAGCTCGATGACACCGACATCGCTCAGGAAGAACTGGTCGCTGGTGAAGCCGGGGAAGGTGTGCCAGTTTGTCGCCTCGACCGTGTGGGGGCCGCCGGGGCCGGGGTAGGTGGTGTCGCTCTGCACGTCAGCTTCGGCGAAGACCCGCATTCCGCTGAACTCGCCCCCCTTGCCCCCTTCGCCGGTGCAGTGGCCGGCGGTCAGCACGAGCTTGGGCTCGATCAGGGTTCCTGAACAGCGGAATGCCGGCTCTCCGTCGACCTCCATCAACACGAGAACGACGGCTGGGTGGCCCGCACCGTCGAGCTCGCCGTTGGTGATCGCAGAAGCGGGACCGGAACTCAGAGCGGCAACCGCGAGGAGACCCACGGTGACTGCGGCGAGGCCGCTGACAATTCGTGCAGAGCGGGTACGCAGATCGAGCAACAACTCGGCTCCCTGACAGACAGTTACGCCCGAGACCGATGAGGCACTGCCTCGGCAGCGGATGAGGGTCCGATCCTCGCGCCGGCTTGAAGATTGGTCAATAGGGGGGGATCAGCCTTCACGCGGCTCGCTGATCTCCGCCGCAGCCCCTGTTGCTCTGTTGGTCTCGGGCCACCTCCGACCGGACGCGCCACGTTGTCTTGATTGATTCAAGAATGTGGGCCAGACTGCGGACATGCCCGCGAACGTCGATGCCGAGACCATGCTGCGCACGGCGTCGCTGCGGGTGACCCGCCCCCGGGTGGCGGTCCTGAGCGCGGTCCACGACCACCCTCACGCTGACACCGACTCCCTGATCGGAGCCGTCCGCACCAGCCTGGGCGACGTCTCGCACCAGGCGGTGTATGACGTGCTGCGGGCGCTGACCCTCGCCGGTCTAGTGCGGCGGATCCAGCCGTCGGGCTCGGTGGCCCGCTACGAGGCCCGGGTCGGCGACAACCACCACCACGTCGTCTGCCGCTCCTGCGGCGCCATCGCCGACGTCGACTGCGCCGTCGACGCCACCCCGTGCCTGACCGCGTCGGCCGACCACGGCTTCGCCATCGACGAGGCCGAGGTCACCTACTGGGGCAGCTGCCCTGACTGCGCGGCCGCCGCGCACCCCTGAACCACGTCCACCCGCCACCTCCCGAAAGGATTCACATGAGCGAGAACCACGACGCCGTCGTCGGAGACATGAACTCGGAGGAGAGCGAGGCCGAGTGCCCCGTGGCCCACACCCGCGTTCCCAACCACCCCACCGAGGGTGCCGGCAACCGGGACTGGTGGCCCAACCAGCTCAACCTCAAGATCCTGCGCAAGCACCCCGCCGTGGCTAACCCGCTCGGCGGCGACTTCGACTACGCCACCGCGTTCGCGAGCCTCGACCTCGACGAGCTGACCCGCGACGTCGACACGCTGATGACCACCTCCCAGGACTGGTGGCCCGCTGACTTCGGCCACTACGGCGGCTTCTTCATCCGGATGGCCTGGCACAGTGCCGGGACCTACCGGATCAGCGACGGCCGCGGTGGCGCCGGCGCCGGCATGCAACGTTTCGCGCCGCTCAACAGCTGGCCCGACAACGCCAACCTCGACAAGGCCCGTCGGCTGCTCTGGCCGATCAAGCAGAAGCACGGCCAGAACATCTCCTGGGCCGACCTGATGGTCTTCACCGGCAACCGGGCCCTGGAGACGATGGGGTTCACGACGTTCGGCTTCGCCGGCGGTCGCGCCGATGTCTGGGAGCCCGACGAGGACGTCTACTGGGGTCCCGAGCACACCTGGCTCGGCGACGACCGCTACACCGGCGACCGCGAGCTGGAGGGACCGCTCGCCGCCGTCCAGATGGGGCTCATCTATGTCAACCCCGAAGGCCCCAACGGGGTCCCGGATCCGCTCGCCTCGGCCCGCGACATCCGTGAGACCTTCGCTCGGATGGCCATGAACGACGAGGAGACGGTCGCGCTGATCGCCGGTGGCCACACCTTCGGCAAGACCCACGGTGCTGCCGACCCGGACGAGCACATCGGCGACGAGCCCGAGGGAGCACCGATCGAGGAGCAGGGCCTCGGCTGGTCGAACACCTACGGCAGCGGCAAGGGCCGGGACGCGATCACCAGCGGCATCGAGGTGACCTGGACGTCCACGCCGACCCGGTGGAGCAACAAGTACTTCGAGAACCTCTTCGCCTACGAGTGGGAGCTGGTCAAGAGTCCGGCCGGCGCCCACCAGTGGCAGCCCAAGGACGGCGGCGGGGCCGGCACTGTGCCGGACCCCGAGGACGGCTCGCTCTCCCGGCCGCCGACCATGCTGACTACCGACCTGTCCATGCGGGTCGACCCGGTCTACGAGGAGATCTCGCGACGGTTCCTCGAGCACCCCGACCAGTTCGCCGACGCCTTCGCCCGCGCCTGGTTCAAGCTGACCCACCGCGACATGGGCCCGATCGAGCGCTACCTCGGTCCGCTGGTCCCGCAGGAGACGCTGCTGTGGCAGGACCCCGTCCCCGCCGTCGACCACGCCCTGGTCGGTGCGGACGATGTCGCCACCCTCAAGGCGCAGGTCCTCGACTCCGGCCTCTCGGTGGCCGAGCTGGTCTCGACGGCCTGGGCGTCGGCGTCGACGTTCCGGGGCAGCGACAAGCGCGGCGGCGCCAACGGCGCTCGGATCCGCCTGCAGCCGCAGAGCGGCTGGGAGGTCAACCAGCCCGACCAGCTGGCCCGGGTGCTGCGGACGCTGGAGGGCATCGCCGACTCCTTCAACTCCACCCAGACCGGCACCACCCGGATCTCACTCGCCGACCTGATCGTGCTCGCGGGCTGTGCCGGGGTCGAGAAGGCGGCGCGGGACGCCGGCCGCGAGGTGTCGGTGCCGTTCGCGCCGGGCCGCACAGACGCGTCACAGGAGTGGACCGACGTCGACGCCTTCGCCGCGCTCGAGCCGACCGTCGACGGGTTCCGCAACTACCTCGGCAAGGGTCACCGACTGCCGGCGGAGTACCAGCTCGTCGACCGGGCCAACCTGCTCACCCTGAGCGCGCCCGAGATGACCGTCCTGGTCGGCGGTCTGCGGGTCCTCGGCGCCAACAGCGGCGAGTCCACCCACGGCGTCCTCACCGACCGACCCGGGTCGCTGACCAACGACTTCTTCGTGAACCTGCTCGACATGGGCACCACGTGGTCGTCGATGTCGGAGGACGAGGAGATCTTCGAGGCCCGCAACGAGGCCGGCGAGGTCGTCTGGACCGGCACCCGGGTCGACCTGGTGTTCGGGTCCAACTCCGAGCTCCGGGCCGTCGCCGAGGTCTACGGCAGTCATGACGCGCAGGACCGGTTCGTGCGCGACTTCGTGTCCGCCTGGGACAAGGTCATGAACCTCGACCGGTTCGACAAGGCCTGAGCCCGTCGTCCAGGTCGGCCACCCGTGGCCGACCTGGAC
>JBDSLK010000012.1:0-3171 GCA_039916425.1 Nocardioides sp. | reverse complement strand
CCGCGGCCCGGTCCTCACTGCTGAGGCAGCCCGTCTCCCGGGCGATCAGCATCGCCTTCCACTCGGTGATCAGCCCGGCGCGCCAGGCCGACCAGGCGTGTGGCAGCTCGGACGCCACGATCCGAGCAAGCCCGAGGTGCCGCTGCCCGCGATGGGGGGACTCGCGCCGGGCCAACGCCACCTGTGCGGCCACCCCGCAGCCCCGTCTCGCGTCCGGCACCCCGGCGCTGCGCTGGGCGGCCTGCTGGGAGACGTCGAGCTCGACCGCGAGTGCCGCCTGCGCCGCGGTCGCGACGCACACCAACTCCTCCAGCGCACGGATCGCGTCGATGCGATCAGCATCGTCCAGCCCGCTCGACGATTCCAGGGCCGCCGTCAGGGCGGACCTCCACCGAGTGACCTCGACGCAATCAATCTCGAACATACGTTCGATTCTACCCCTCAAGGCCTCCGCCGACAAGGGCGCGAGTGCGGCTCGATTCCCCCACCGTCAGAGCAGGCTGCGCACCAGCAGCACGCACGCCGAGGCGGCGCACACGACCAGGATCGGCACGCGCACGGTGTCGCTGGGCAGCACGCGTGCGAGCGCCTGGGCCAGGACGAGCCCGACCAGCAGGGTGGGCGAGAGCAGGACGGCCAGGACCAGGACGTGCGGCTCCAGGCCCCCGCCGACCGCGAGACCGGCGAGGCTGAGTCCGGCGCCGACCAGGAAGTAGACCGCGAGCGTGGTCCGGACCTGCCGGGCGCCGCGGTGCTGGAGCAGGATCGCGAGGGGTGGGCCGCCGATCGAGGACGCCGTCCCGGTGACGCCGGAGACCAGCCCGGCCGCGACGAGGGTGGGTCGGGTGACCGGGATGACGACCGCGCGGGCGGTCAGCACCACGCTGACCAGCACCACGACGGCCACCACGACCCCCAGCGCCCTGGGCGAGAAGGTCGCGACCAGGGCAACGCCGGCCACCGTGCCCGGGACCCGCGCCGCCAGCGACCACCCCAGGCCGCGCCAGTCGATCTCGGCGTGCTCGTGGGCGAGAGTGGCCATGGGCAGGAACATCGCCAGCCACAAGAGCAGGTCGGGCATCAGGCGCGGCTCCAGCAGCATCACCACCGGCGCCGCCACCAGCCCCAGGCCGAGCCCGACGAGGCCCTGCACGGTGGCCCCGACCACGAGAGTGACGGCCAGCACGGCCAGCACCCCCGGGTCGAGGTCGGACAGGTCCAGGATCAGCCCCGGCGCAGGTTGCGCAGGACGTACTGCATGATCCCGCCGTTGCGGTAGTAGTTCGCCTCACCCGGGGTGTCGATGCGGACCACGGCCTCGAACGAGGTGTCCCCCGCGGTGACGGTGACCGTGCGCGGAGTACGCCCCTCGTTGAGCTCGGTGACCCCGGAGACCGAGAAGGTCTCCTCACCCGTCAGGCCCAGCGACTCGGCGGTCTCGCCCTCGGGGTACTGCAGCGGCAGCACGCCCATCCCGATCAGGTTGGAGCGGTGGATCCGCTCGTAGGACTCGGCGATGACGGCCTTGACACCCAGCAGCGCGGTGCCCTTGGCAGCCCAGTCGCGCGACGAACCGGATCCGTACTCCTTGCCGGCCAGCACCACCAGCGGGGTGCCCGCGGCCAGGTAGTGCTCGGAGGCCTCGAACACCGACGTGACGCTCTGCTCGTCATCGGCGCCCGCGGTGAAGTCACGGGTGACTCCGCCCTCGGTGCCGGGGGCCAGCTGGTTGCGCAGCCGGATGTTGGCGAAGGTGCCGCGGATCATCACCTCGTGGTTGCCACGACGCGAGCCGTAGGAGTTGAAGTCACGCTGCTCCACGCCGTGCTCGGCCAGGTAGCGGCCGGCCGGCGAGTCCTTCTTGATCGCCCCCGCCGGGCTGATGTGGTCGGTGGTGACCGAGTCGCCCAGCTTGAGCAGGACCCGAGCGTCGCTGATGTCGGCGACCGGCTCCGGCTCGTCGGGCATGCCGTCGAAGTAGGGAGGCTTGCGCACGTACGTCGACTCGGGGTCCCAGGAGAAGGTCTTGCCCTCCGGGGTCGGCAGCGACTGCCACTGCTCGTCACCGGCGAACACGTCGGCGTAGTCCGTGGTGAACATCTCCGAGGTGATCGCGGTCGCGATCACGTCCTCGATCTCCTTCGACGTCGGCCAGATGTCCGACATGTAGACGTCGTTGCCGTCGTGGTCCTGGCCCAGCGGGTCGTTGAAGAGGTCGACGTCCATCGAGCCGGCCAGCGCGTAGGCGACGACCAGCGGCGGGGACGCGAGGTAGTTCATCTTGATGTCCGGGTTGATCCGGCCCTCGAAGTTGCGGTTGCCCGACAGCACCGAGACGACCGCCAGGTCGTTGTCGTTGACGGCCTGGCTGACCTCGGGGATGAGCGGGCCGGAGTTGCCGATGCAGGTGGTGCAGCCGTAGCCGACGAGGTTGAAGCCGAGCTTGTCGAGGTAGGGCGTGAGGCCGGACTTCTCGTAGTAGTCCGAGACGACCTTCGACCCGGGTGCGAGCGTGGTCTTGACCCACGGCTTGCGCTGGAGGCCCTTCTCGACGGCCTTCTTCGCGAGCAGGGCCGCGCCGATCATCACCGACGGGTTGGAGGTGTTGGTGCACGACGTGATCGCTGCGATCGCGACGGCGCCGTGGTCCAGCTCGTAGGTCGAGCCGTCGGCGAGCGTGACCAGCGCTGGGTTGCTCGCGCGGCCGCGGCCGGCCGCTGCAACCGCCACCTGGCCGTGCGGAGCGGCCTCTCCGTGCCCGTTCGAGGGAGCGTCGGAGGCGGGGAAGGACTCCGCGACGGTCTCGTCGTACCCTCGCTCGTTGCCCTGGGTGTGGGCTTCCTCGTGGACGTAGTCGGCCAGTGCCTCGCGGAACGACTCCTTGGCGTTGGAGAGCGAGACGCGGTCCTGCGGGCGCTTGGGTCCGGCCAGCGACGGGACAACCGTGGCGAGGTCAAGCTCGAGCTTCTCGGAGAAGCGCGGCTCGGCGTCCGGGTCGTGCCACAGGCCCTGCTCCTTGGCGTAGGCCTCGACCAGGGCGAGCTGGTCGGCGGAGCGACCCGTGAGCTCGAGGTACTTGACGGTCTCCGCATCGATCGGGAAGACCGCGATGGTCGAGCCGAACTCCGGGCTCATGTTGCCGATCGTGGCGCGGTTGGCCAGTGGCAGCAC
>JBDSLK010000011.1:0-55139 GCA_039916425.1 Nocardioides sp. | reverse complement strand
TCAACACGGTGGCGATTACCGCGATCCAGGCCCAGCAGCGCCGATGACCGACTCCACCGGATCCCGGGTGCTCGTCGTCAACGCGGGCTCCTCGTCGCTGAAGTACCGGCTCGTCGACGGTGACAGCGGCGTCGCGGAGGCGACCGGGCTGGTGGACCGTATCGGTGAGCAGGCCAGCGTGCTCACCCACGAGGTCGCGGGCACGGAGCACCGCCGGGAGGGCGCGGTGGCCACCTTCGAGGACGCCCTGGAGGCAGCGTTGGCGGCCTTCGACGAGCACGGCCCGGCGATCGACCACCAGTCCCTCGCGGCGATCGGGCACCGGGTCGTCCACGGCGGCGCTCGGTTCGCCGGGCCGACCCTGGTCGACGACGGGGTGCTGGCCGCGATCGAGGAGCTCGTGCCCCTAGCGCCCCTCCACAACCCCGCCAACCTCGAGGGGATCCGGGTGGCGATGCGGCTCTTCCCTCGTGTTGCGCAGGTGGCCGTCTTCGACACGGCGTTCCACCAGACGATGCCCCCGCACGCCTACACCTACGCGGTGCCCCGGGCGTGGCGCGAGGAGCACCGGGTCCGGCGCTACGGCTTCCACGGCACCTCCTACGCCTTCGTCTCCCAGGTGGCGGCGGACCTGCTCGGACGAGACGTCGAGGAGACCCACCTGGTCGTGCTGCACCTCGGCAACGGCGCGTCCGCGGCCGCCGTCCGCGGTGGCCGCTCGATCGACACGTCGATGGGCATGACGCCACTCGAGGGCCTGGTGATGGGCACCCGCGCGGGCGACCTCGACCCCGCGGTCCACGCGCACCTGCACCGCCAGGCGGGGTGGTCGCTCGACGAGATCGACCGTGCCCTCAACCGTGACTCGGGGCTGAGGGGGCTGTCCGGTCACAACGACTTCCGCGAGCTGATGGCGCTGCGCGGGGCCGGCGATGCCGCGGCGGCGCTGGCCTTCGACGTCTACGCCTACCGCCTCCGCAAGTACGTCGGGGCCTACTACGCCGCGCTCGGCACCGTGCACGCGATCGTCTTCACCGGCGGGGTCGGTCAGCACAACCCGGCACTGCGCGCCGCCGCGCTGTCCGGGCTGGAGCGGCTCGGCATCGGGCTCGACCCCGACCTCAACGACAGACAGGTCCGGGGGCCGGTCGTCGTCTCGGCCGACGGCACCGAGGTCCCCGTGCTGGTGGTGCCGACCGACGAGGAGTGGGAGATCGCCCGTCAGTCGCTCGCGGTGGTCCGGACCCGGGACGACTAGGAACGCAGCCGGCGCGGGATGCCGGCGTCGAGTGGTGGTGGCGCGACCAGTCGGGCCTTGACGTCGACACAGTGCAGGCCGACGGTGGTGAGCACCACCGGGTCGAGGGTGAGGGCCGCGACGTGGGGCACGTCGACGGCGAGCTGCCCGACCGACACCACCAGCGACTCCAACCCCGACACGTCGACGGCGGCGAGACCCAGGTTGCCGAGGAGCTGCGGCCACAGGCGGAGCGCCCGCACGGCCCGGGCCGCGTCGGTCGGTCCGACCGGCGGCAGCAGCAGCACCTCGTCGTCCCAGCCCTCGCTCGCCCCTCCCCCGGCGGCCACCCGCACGAGCGGGCCGAGCGTCTCGTCGCGGACGATGCCGACCGAGACCTGGTGGCCCAGCAGCAACGGCTGCACCAGCACGTCACGGGCGTCCTCCCCGGAGCGGTCCACCTCGACGGCGAAGCCGGCCACGGCCTCGGCGACCTCGGCGCCGGTGCGCAGGTCCACCCGGACCAGGCCGCGGTCGGTCTTGTGCAGCTCGGTGGGGTCAGCCACCTTGACCACGACCGGGTAGCCGAGCGCCGAGGCCACCCGCACCGCGTCACCGGGGGGGCAGACGATGCCGGCCAGCGTGACGCCGTACGGCGCCAGCAGCTCGAGCATGGCGTCGGCGGGCAACCACTCGGATCGACCGTCATGGGCCGCCAGCCGGGCAGCGGCCCAGGCGCGCGCGTGCGCTCCCCGGGTGCCGAGGCCGACGACCGGCCGGTCCGCCGGCACCCGCCGCCACTCGGCGTACCGCATCGTCCGGCCCAGCGCGCCCGTGGCCGCCTCGACGGTCCGGTAGACGGTGACCCCCGCCGTGCCGCGGGCCTCGGCGGCGACAGCACCGGGGGCGACCAGGAGCACCGGACGGTCCGGCACACCGGCGCGTGCCCGGCCGAGGGCGGCGAACAGGGCGTCTCGGTCGCTGAGGCGGGTGACGACCAGCAGCACCAGCACCGCGTCCACCTCACCGGAGCCCAGCAGCCCCGACACGCAGGCCTCGAGGTCCTCGGCGCTGACGTCGGCACCGAGGTCGACGGGGTTGCGCGCATCGACGGCCCCGCCGACCGCGTCGCCCAGCGCCGCCTGCAGCGGCGGGGTCAGGGCGACCACGGCAAGTCCCTGGGCGTCGACCAGGTCCATGGTGAGCGCGCCCAGGCCGCCGGTGTTGCTGACGATGCCGACCCGCAGCCCCGCGGGAAGCGGTTGCTCGGTGAGCAGCAGCGCGGTCTCGGTCAGCTCGGCCCCCGTGCGGCAGGCGATCACCCCGGCCTGGGTGAGCAGGGCGTCGACACCCACGCCCGGCGACCCTGGGCCCTCGTGGGTCCGTTGCAGCCGGACCCGGGACCGGCCGCCGACCACGGCAAGCAGCGGCTTGCGCTCCGCGAACCGACGAGCGGTCCGGGCGAACTTGAGCGCGTTGCCGAACGACTCGAGGTAGAGCGCCGCCGCTGTGACCGCGTCGTCGTCCATCCAGGCCGCCAGCAGGTCGTTGCTGGACACGTCGACCTTGTCACCGAGGGAGACGAACGCGTGGACGCCGAGGCCGAGGTCGCGGGCCAGGTCGAGCAGCGCGAAGCCCATCCCACCGGACTGCGAGGCGACGGCCAGGCCGCCCGGCACCGGCAGGTCGCGCAGGAAGGTGGCGTTGAGAGCGAGGCCGGGGTCGTTGCCGAGGACGCCCTGGGAGTTGGGCCCGACCATCCGGAGGCTGTGGGCCCGGGCGAGGGCCAGCAGCTCCTCGGCCCCGGCCGGCCGGCCGTCGAACCCGGCCGAGACCACCAGGACGGCACCCGCCCCGGCCTCGGCGGCCTCGCGCAGCACCGCCGCGACACCGTCGGCCGGCACCGCCACCACCACGAGGTCGATAGGCGCGGCGATGGCGGCCAGGCTCGGGCTCGCGGTGACGCCGTCGATCTCCGCGGCCTCCGGGTGCACCACGTGCAGCTCGCCCCGGTACGCCGAGGACCTGATCGCGTCGAGGACACCGAAGCCGAACCCGCCCGCCGACCGGCGCACCCCCACCACGGCGACACTGCGGGGGTAGAGCAGGGGCCGCAGCGACCGGGCCTCGGCGCGCCACTCGCGACGGTCGGCAGCGTCGATGACCTCCTGCGAGGCGTCGGTGCGTAGCTCGACGGAGACCTCCCCCTCCGCCGTACGCCGGGTGACGGCGAAGCCGGCCCCCCGGAACACCCGCAGCATCCCGTAGTTGTCGGCCAGCACCTCCGCCTCGAACCGGCTGACGCCGTACTGCCGCCCGAGGGCGGCCAGGTGCTCGAGCAGCAGGCTTCCCAGACCCCGGCCGCGGTCCTCGTCGGAGACCAGGAACGCCACCTCGGCGCTGTCCGGCGCGAGCTGCTCGGCGGTGGCGAGCGCGGCCACCCGTCCCTTGACGACCGCGACGAGCGCGGCCGAGCCGGTGTTGTCGGGTGAGAAGAGGTGCGCGACGTACCGCCGCCCCGCCTCGTGACTGGGGGTGAAGAAGCGCATCCGCAGCGTGTCCTCCGAGACCGACTCGTGCAGCGCGAGCAGCGCCGGCTCGTCGTCGGCGTGCAGGGGCCGGATCACCGCGATGGAGCCGTCGGCCATCAGCACGTCGGCGGGCGCCACGGTCCAGTGCCGGGGGCGGACCTGGGGCATGGGAGGCGTGGCGTCGGCGGGAGTGACCATGCCGACATGGTGCCGTGGTCGGGCACCGGGCACCACGGCCGCCTCGCCGCGGAGCTGGACAGGACCTGCTCGACGACGTCGCGCTGGATGATGACGGTCTCCACGACCGAGCGTGTGCCGACTCGAGAGTCACCGGCTGTCGAGCTCGCCGATCAGGGCTCGGGGAGCAACATGCCGGTAGGACTCCTCGATGAGCGCTGCGACCTCGCCCCAGTCGGTCTCAGCGCCATGATGACCATCGACGAACAACCCGACCCAGGTAGCGAAGACCCCGCCGGCGGAAGGGGTCGGGCGGAAGAATCGGTCGGGCTCGGTGTCGGCGAGCTCCTGCGCCACGCCGGGTGGGACAGGGCACCACACGGAGATGCGTCCGTCGCCGCGGTGGTTGTCGTGGAAGTAGCACAGCGGTCGCGTCGTGGCCACGAAGAAGCAGGGTTCGGCATGGCTTCGGCGCTCGGTGACTCCTGGTAGCTCCAACGCGACCCGGCGCACGAGTTCGAGCTCACGCGTGCCCATGGCCACCTGCGCAATCGGGTCGCAAGCCACACCGGGCCGATGATCGCTGCCAGCTCAGTCGACCGGAGTCGCCGGGTCGACCAGCCGGGAACCACGTTGGCTGAGGTCGATCCGAACCGCGTGGGAGCGCGTCTCACGACCGGCCCAGTAGAAGTAGACACCGAGGAGCAGGATCAGCCCCAGCGGAACCAGCTGGCTCAGCTCGTACTGAGCGCGTTGTCCCTCGAAGTCGCCACCCACCAGCGCATCCGACATGGGCGTGCCCACGAAGACACGGCTCAGCAACCCCGGGAACAACAACTCCAGGGAGGCGACCAGGGCCCAGATCCAGCAGACCAGGCTGACCAGCAGCGCGACCCCGTCGCCGCCCGGGATCTTGAACGGTCGCGGCACGTGGGAGTAGCGCTTCCGCAGCAGGTAGAGCGCCGGGAAGATGCCGAGGTAGGACAGCGTGGTGGTCGAGATGGCCAGTCCCAGCGCCGCGGAGAAGTACTTCGCGGTGTTGCCCGAGGACAGGGTGAACGCCAGGATCATGAAGATCGTCGCGATGGCACCGGAGAGGAAGTTGACCGCGATCGGGGTGCCGAAGCGCGTGGAGAACATGCCCAGCCAGCGCGGGCCACCGCCGTCGTACGCCGCAACGGCCTGCGCCCGGTCGGCCCCCATGATCCAGGTGGCGCCACTGGAGAGCAGCGCCCAGATGAACCCGATCGCCGCCAGGTGGCCCAGCACGCTCCCGGCCCCCGTGAGGTTGGCCTGCAAGGTCCCGTCTGAGGCCGTCTGGACGTCCCCGCCGTAGACGGTGAACACGGTCTTGATGGCGTCGACGAAGCCGCCGAGGCTGGTGATCTGCTCCTTGGGCAGCACCAGCAGGATCGCGAGGATCGGAGCGCCGTAGGCGAGGATCGCGACGAACCAGGCGCGCCGGATGGTGATCGGCACGTCCTTCTGCGGGTCGGTCATCTCGTCGCCCGCGGCGTTCGGCAGCTCGAAGCCGACGTAGTTGAAGAACAACACGGGGATCGCCGCGAAGAACACGGCCGTGGTCGGCTTGAACTCGCCACCCGGCACGCCCTGCACGCCGTGCTGGAGAGCGTAGATGACCACGGTCAGGGTGAAGCCTCCGAGGAGCAGGACCCTGACCCACGCCCCGATGGTGGGGATCCACTTGCCGACACCGAAGGACAAGATCGCTGACCACGTGGCGATCCAGATGAAGACGATGCCGAACGTGATCTGCACCGTTCGCTCGCCGGTGGCGCCCATGCTCACCGCCGGGTCGAAGAAGAACTCGGTGAACACTTCGTACGCCGTGATCGTGAGCGCGCCCCCGAGCCAGATGGGGTTCGACAGCCAGTACATGACGGCGTTCATCGAACCGGCGAACCTCCCCATGGCCAGCTTCGTCCAGACGTAGGGTCCACCCTCCTCAGGGAATGCGGAGCCGAGCTCGGCGGTGAGCGCGGCGTACGGGAGGAAGAAGAAGACCCCCAGGAAGACCAGCCAGACGAAGGCCTGGGCGCCGTAGCTCGAGACGGCGCCGATCGTGTCGAGGCCCACGATCGTGCAGATCAGGAAGAAGAAGATATCGAAGCGGCCGAAGTGCTTGCGCAGCTTTGCCTTCTCGTCGAGGGCAGCTTGGGTGGTGACCTCGATGACACCCAGGGGCATCGCAGAAATGGCCATCAGGTTGCACTCCGTCCTCTCGCTGTCACCTCCCGGAGGAGGATTGCTTCGGAGCCTCTCGCTGATGTCCCACGTGGTCAAGCGAACTCGAGGACAGGCCCGCCACCGCTCGGGTCGAGTGCGTCCACGGGGCGTGCTGCCGATGACGAACCCCACCCGGTCGACCCGTCGTGTGGGTCGAGGCAGTGGCCTGTTGTGCTCAGGTCTCGAGCCACCGCTGCACGGCCGTCCGCACGAAGGCCAACTCGGCGGGGAGCCCTGCCGGGCTACCTGCGCGGTGGCCCCAGACACCCGGGATCGGCAAGAGCTCCGCCGACGCCAGGTGCGGTAGTTCGGCAGCGTTGTCCGCCACGCGGAAGTAGAGGTCGGTCTCGCTGGGCATCAGGAGCACGCGGGCCCGGATGGCGGCGAGTGCCGCTGGCAGGTCGCCGCCGCCGCTGATGTCGGCGTCGAACCACGTCACTGCCTGCGCATACAGGTTCGCCGCCCGGCTGGTCGCGAACCCGGTCTCCCACTCGGTACGCAGATAGGTTTCGAGGTCGGGCGCCCCGAGGACTGTCCGGAAGAGCTCCTCGCGGTAGAAGTCCTGGCTCAGGCCCCAACCGGCGTAGACGTGGCCGAAGGCGCGCAGCGCTGCCGCCGGCTCGCCCGAAAAACGTCCGCCCCCGAGGTGCTCCGGGGCGGCCTCCAGGATCCGCAGCAGCCCCGAGAGGAAGACCTTGTTGTGAGGCGCGGTCCGCGCGCTCCCACAGACCACGACCGCGCGCTCGACGACGTCAGGGAACAGCGATACCCAGTGGTAGGCCTGGATCGCGCCCATGGAGAAGCCGTAGGCGGCGGCGACCCGATCGATGCCCCACTCCTCGAGGAGCAGCCGTCGCTGGGCACGGACGTTGTCGCCGGCGGTGACGACACCAGGAAAGCCCGGGTCGTCCGCGGCGCTGGAGGAGAGCCCGTTGGAGAACATGTCGGGGATGACGATGAACCACTTCTCGGGGTCCAGGACCAGGTCGGGGCCGACGAGTTCGGCAAGGTCCTCGTGCGTGGCCGTGTAGCTGCACGGGTGGACGATCACGTTGTCCTTGGCGGCGTTGAGGGTGCCGTGTGCCTGCCACGCGAGCCGGGCATCGCGGATGACACCTCCGCGCTCCACCTCGGTGTCGCCCAGCTCGAGAACGCCCTCGCTGACCGGCCAGCTGCTCACGAGGCCACTATGCCATCGCCGGGCGACGACGAGGTCCCACTCCCAGATCACGCCACCACGGCGACGTCGATTCGCGGAATGACGCGGGCCTCAACGCCCGTGATCGCGACGCTGGCCCGATCGGTGCCTGGGATGACGTGGGTCAGGGCTCTCCTTCGGAGTCCGGTTGATCCATGTCGCCACCGGGCCGGTGCGGTCCCCGTCCTTCGGGCAGCAGCTGTCCTCGGCTCCCCGAGAGCGTGACCACGGCGATCGCCGACGCCGGGAAGACGAGGACCGAGACCAGGCCCGCACACACCAGGCCTGTCGCCGTCTGCGGATCCATCCGGCCGGTCAGGGTCCCGATCTGCGTGGCGGCGACGATGAAGGGCAGGCTGGTTGCTTGGAGCAGCCCGGCCGCGACCGCGCCCGCGCGACCCAGCCTCCTCACGTAGAGCGCCGCTGGCAGTCCCCGGGCCAGCAGCAGCACCAGTACGTAGACCGGGAGCCGCAGGAGCTGCTCGGGTGAGTGCACCAGCGCGGAGACATCGAGCCGCATCCCACTGGCGATGAAGAACACCGGGATGAGGAAGCCATAGCCGATCGCGTCCAGCTTCGCGTGGAACTGCGGGTGGCTCGAGGTGTCGCGGTCGAGCATGGCGACTGCTGCGCCGGCGAGGAACGCCCCCAGGATGCTCTCGAGGCCGAGTCGTTCGGCGAGCACGGCGAAGGCGATGAGCAGCACCATCGCGGCCCGCACCCGGATCTCTGCGGTGGTGTCCTGGAGCAGCAGCAGCACACCGCCGAGTCGAAGGTTGCGTGAGGTGGTCGCGGCCGCCAACCCGACGATGGCGACGATCCCGGCGAACAGCCCGAACAGCGCCAGCTGTGATCCGGTGCCTTCGCCGTCTGCGGAGAACAACAACGACAACAGCAGCACTGCGGCGAAGTCGGCCAGTGACGAAGCCGCGATCGTCGTCTGTCCCAACGGCGTGGTGAGGCGACCGGCGTCCTTCAGCACGGCCACGACCAGGCCGAGCGAGGTGGCCGAGACGGTCACTGCGAGCAGGAGTGGGTCGTTGACCCAGCCCAGAGCCGACAGGCCGAGGCCGGCTCCCCAACCCAGTAGCAGGGACAGCACGAACCCGGCCACGGCAAGTGGTAGGAGGCCACCGCCCAACGCCCTCACGTCCACCTCGAGCCCCGCCAGGAACAGCAGCATGGCCAGACCGAGCAGGGCCACGATCTGGATCGAGAGGTCGGGTTCGAGCCAGCCGAGCGCCGAAGGTCCCACCAACACACCGAGCAGGATCTCCAGGACGACGGCCGGCACCTTGAGCCGAGGCGCGAAGCCCAGGGCGAGCGGCGCCAACAAGGCGATGACGAGGACGCCGAGCAGGTTGCCGAAGTCGATGGCAGGCATATCGCTCAGTCTCGGCGGTTCAGGATCTGTGACGTGACCTGCCACTCCGGGAAGGCCTCGAGCAACACGTCGAGCGGGCCTGTTCGTTGGTGGCTGCGGTCATCGCGGCGTCCTCGTGGACGGCCAGGTGACCGGGAAGATCCAACCGCTCCGAGCCAGGCATCCGGACCGACCGCGTCAGCAGCGGCACCCGTGGAGACGTAGGCCCGCACGACCCGCCTCATGATGGGCCTCGTCCCCCGTTCCTCATAGCAGGGCAGCGTCCTGGTGAACACAGAGAAGGGCCGGCCCGGGGGTGACGAACAACGTGCGGAAGGCGTCGTCGAGCTGGTCGCGTGCATCGACGCGGATCCCGGTGGCGCCACACAGTTCGGCGTACTCCGCCCAGTCGGGGTTGGTCAGCGACGTGTGCCAGACCGGGTAGTCACCAGCGATCTGCTCCTTCTCGATCTTGCCCAGGGCGTTGTTGTTCACCAGCACATGCTTGATGCCGATGCCGTACTTCACCGCGGTGTTGAGCTCCATGGCGTACTGGGCGAACCCACCGTCCCCGGTCACCGCGACGACGGGCCGCGACGGGTCGGCGGCCCAGGCACCCATGGCGGCCGGGTAGCCGAACCCGATCGAACCGAGGTAGCCCGACATCAGGACCGGCTGGCCCTTCGACTCCAGGTAGCGACCGAGTGAATAGGCGTGGTTTCCGACGTCGACGGCCACGACGGCGTCTTCGGGAAGGTGCTCGGACAGTGCGGCGAAGACGGCCGCTGCCGACACGCCACGACCCCGATCGTCATCGCTGCGACGTTGCTTCTCGGCGCGCCACAGCGCCCAGCGCGCGGCCACGTCGCCACGCTGGTCGACGGCCCTCGTCAGCCCCGTGACGTCGTCGAGCGCCTGGAGTGCGAGCGCCGCATCGGCCAGGATCGGCACCGTCACGGAGTGGAACCGACCGATCGCCCCGGGCTCGTCGTCGATCTGAATGATGGGCTTGTACGGTGCGATGCCGGTGTGGTTGGAGAACGAGGCACCCACCACGACCAGCAGGTCGGACTCGTTCATCAGCCAGCTGGCCACCGGCGTACCGCTTCGGCCCAACACTCCGGCACCCAGCGGGTGGGTGTCCGGCACCAGGCCCTTCGCCTTGAAGGTGGTCAGCACCGGGGCACCGAGCCGGTCGGCGAGGATCAGCAGCTCTGCGGCCCCGACCCGGGCACCGTGCCCGACCACGAACACCGGCCGAGTGGCGGCACGAAGCAGCTCGGCCGCCGCCGCGACTGGCTCGGCGTCAGGCCCGATCCGTCGAGTGGTGAACCGACCCACCGGGGTGGTTGCCGCGGCGTCGGACGGCTGGTCCTGGACCTCATCGGGGATGACCAGGTGTGCCACGCCACGATGGTCGAGGGCGTGCTTGACCGCCAGCGCAGCCAGCTCGGCATGATCGCTTCCGGACAACACGGTGGTGGTCGAGGTGGCCACGTCGCGGAAGACTGCCGACAGGTCGAGATCCTGGAACGCACCTCGCCCGATGACATTGGACGGCACCTGGCCCGAGATCGCGACCACGGGTGACTGGTCGAGCTTGGCGTCGTACAAGCCGGTAAGGAGGTTGGTCGACCCCGGTCCGGCAATGGCGAAACAGGCGGCAGGACGGCCGGTGAGCTTGCCATAGGCACTGGCCGCGAACGCGGCCGCACCTTCGTGTCGGATGCCGATGAATCTCAGCTCACCGCGCTCCTCGGCCCGACGCATCGCGTCGGCGAAGCCCAGGTTGGAGTGACCGACCATCCCGAACACGGTGTCGATGCCGTGCGCGACCAGGGTCTCCACGAGCACGTCGGAGACGGAGCGGCGATGGGGCACCGGGGCGGGAAGGCTGACGTAGACCCCGTCCTCGCGTTCGTCCACGTCGTAGGCAGTCACCGCGTCAGTGAAACCCTCGGGCGGCTTCCCGGTGAGGGGGTCGTAGTCGTAGCCGTGCCAGGGGCACCGCAGCAGACCGTTCTCGATGGACCCCTCACCGACCGGTCCGCCCTGGTGGGGGCACCGGTTCTCGAGCGCGCCGAGGCGACCACCACACCGGGTGAGCGCCACGGAACGGCCGTCGAGCAGGGTGCTGTTGACCCGTCCGTCCTCGGGGACGTCCTGGGCCGCGACCCGATGCCAGCCGTACTCACTCATGGCTCACGCTCCTGACGGCTCGGAGAGGGTCAGGGCGAAGTCACCCGCGGGGTCGGTCCACCACTGCGTCAGCCGAAGCCCAGCGGTGGACAGCTCCTCGCTCACCCCGTCACGGCGGAACTTCGTCGAGATCTCGGTGCGCAGCACCTCCCCGGCTCCGAACTCGACATCGAGGCCGAGCGCGGCCACGTGAACCGATTGCTTGCGCACCGATCTAAGCCGCATCTCGATCCACTCCTCTCCGGGGTCCCAGACCGCCTTGTGCTCGAACGCAGCGAGGTCGAAGTCGGCACCGAGCTGGCGGTTGATCACCGCCAGGACGTTCTTGTTGAACTCGGCGGTCACGCCCCGGGAGTCGTCGTAGGCGGCCACCAGACGATCCGGTGACTTGACCAGGTCGACGCCGAGCAGGAACGCGTCGCCGGTAGCCAGGCCGCGACGCACGTTGCTCAGGAACTCGGCGCGCTGACGCGGATCCAGGTTGCCGATGGTCGAGCCCAGGAACGCCACCAGACGCCGCGGTGACGCCGGGAGCTCGTCGAGATGGTGCTCGAAGTCGCCGACGACCGGCGCGACCGTGATCGCGGGGAACTCCGCGGCCACCGCCACGCTGGCTCCCTGCAACACGACCGGGTCGACGTCGAAGGGCACGAACTGCCGCAGGCTCCCCGCTGCCGACAGTGCCCGCAACAGCAACCGGGTCTTCTCCGAGGTCCCGCTGCCGATCTCGACGAGCGTATGCGCCTGGGTCAGGCGCGCGATCTGTCCCGCCCGCTGGGTCAGGATCTGCGACTCGGCGCGCGTCGGGTAGTACTCCTCCAGGCGAGTGATCTCGTCGAACAGCTCGCTTCCGCGGGCGTCGTAGAAGTACTTGGGCGGGAGCACCTTGGGGGTGGCGAGCAGACCTGCCCGCACGTCGTGGGCCAGCTGGTCAGCCAGTCCCCCGGCGTCGAGGTGTACCGCGATCTCGGAAACGGACATCAGTCCTCCAGTCGGGTCAGGGTCAGCCCGTTCGGGCCGACCTCGAGAAGGTGTCGGTCGGGGACGTCGACCCAGCGAGGATCGTCGTCCCAGGGTTCGCTGGCGACCACCACGCCGTCAGGCTCCACGAGGTAGCTGGCGGGGTCGCCCCACGTCACGGCCAGGATCCGGGTGCCGTCGGTCAGCAGCAGGTTGAGGGTGGCCGTCGGGTCGAGCCGGGACAGCTCGCGCACGGTGTCGGCCAGCTGCTCGGGATCCCGGTCGAAGACGTGCCCGGCCAGCAACGCGGAGTCGCACACCGACTCCGCCTCGGTGGTAGGCGGCAACACGCTGCGCTCGACGCGTCCGTTGTGTGACAGCAGCCAGTGCCCGTCGGTGAACGGCGCCGCGGCACTCTCGTCCATCGGCATCCCGACGGTCGCCGACCGCACGGCCGCCAGCACGGCGCCGGAGCTGAGCACGGGCGCCACGGAGGCGAACGACGCGTCTCCCCACAGGGGCCGAGCCGATCGCCACCGAACCGGGACCGTGCCCTGCGCCGCGTAGAAACCGACGCCCCACCCGTCGGCGTTGAGACGGCCGCGCCGCTGACGTCGCGGGGCGTAGGACTGGCGCAGCAGGCCGAATTCCGGCTCCAGCACCAGTGACGCGACGGTCCGAGGCGCGCCGAGCCACGCCAGGTGCCTACACAACGTCCCACGCCAATCGGAGGCCGCAGAAGATCTGACGGCGGATGGGGAGGTCCCAGTTGCGGAACGACGGGCGGATGGAGGCACCACCGACGGCCCACGAACCGCCGCGCAGGACCCGGAAGTCGCCGCCGAAGAACGGGGCGCTGTAGTCCGAGTAGAGCATCGGTGTGAAACCCGGCCACGGCTGCAGGCGCGACGAGGTCCACTCCCAGACGTCCCCGATCAGGTGTTCCACGCCGTACGCCGAGGCGCCGGCGGGGTAGGCGCCGACGGGCGCCGGCCGCAGTGCGTCGCCACCCAGGTTGGCCACCTGCGGGGTCCACCCGGTGTCCCCCCAGGGCCAACGCCGGCGCCGCTCGGCGCCGGGACCCCACACGCACGCCTTCTCCCACTCCTGCTCGGAGGGCAGCCGGGCACCGGCCCACGAGGCGTACGCCTCGGCCTCGTGGAAGCAGACGTGCTGGACCGGCTCGTCGGGCGGGATCTCCTCGACGAGGCCGAAACGCGTCCGGGAGCCGTCCGGTGACCAGCTGAGCGGGCGTTCGAGACCGGCCTCGACCCGGTGGGACCAGCCAGGCTCCGACCACCACCCGGGGTCGTCGTAGCCACCGTCGTCGATGAATCTTCCCCACTGGGCGTTCGTGACCGGCGCGCGAGCGATCCGGAAGGCGGGCAGGTCGACGAGGTGGGCAGGACGCTCGTTGTCCAGGGACCAGGGCTCGTCGGTTCCGTCCACACCGAGGGTGAAGGAACCGCCGGGGATGAGCACCGAATCCGTCGGCAACACGCGCCCCGCGGGCAGCGTGGCACCGGCGCCCAGCAGCGGGTCGCCGACGCGGAGCTGGTGGGTGGCCATCATGGTCTCGACGTGCTGCTGCTCGTGCTGCTCGACCATGACGTAGGAGAACAGGGAGTCGCTGGTCTCAGCGTGAGCCTTCTCGAGGCCGTCGAACACTCGGCCGCGCACGTCGCTGATCAGGGTGCGTGCCTCCCCCGGGCTCAACAGCGGCAGGGCGACCCGGCTGGCCCGCGGGTGTTCGAAGGCGTCGTAGAGACGCTCGACCCGAGCAGTCAGCAGTCCTTGTCGGGCGGGATCTCCTCCGCGCAGCAGCCACAGGTCCTCCTGCTGTCCGATGTGCGCGAGGTCCCAGACCAGGGGGCTCATCAGGGTGCTGTGCTGGGTGGTCAGCTCGGCGTCGTCGACATCGGTCAGTCCCAGGGTGCGCGACCGCGCCTCCTCGAGTCCCCGGGCAACAACCTCACGCACGGGCTTCCTCCTCCAGGACACGCAGCGGGCCGACGAGTCGGATCCGGTCATCGAGTTCGCTGCGCGGGGTGCGGCCTTGCGACACGAGCTCGGCGAAGGCCTCCACCTCGGCACGCAGGGGTGCCGGGCAGTGACGGGCGGCAAGACTGGCGCAGGACGTCACCGCCGCCCGCAGGGCCGGGTCCCCCGGACCACGTTGGGCGGCTGCCTCCCACTGCCCGGCGACGGGTTCGCAGATCTCGGCCGCAGCATCGGCGGCAGCGGGGTCATCGATCAGCGTCACCGCCACGGCGGCCATGGCCGGCCACCAGCGGTCGGGCAGCGCATCGACGCACCGGATCTCGACGTACCCCCGGGGGCGGACCGGAGGAAACAGCGTCGTGAGGTGGTAGTCGAGATCCTGACGGGTTGCCGCTCGGCCGATGAGCTGCGGGGTTCGCAGCCACGCACCGAACGTCACCCGCCGGGTGACAGGGATCAGCCGTTCGTGGTCGGCGACGAGCATCACCGGTGCGTGCAGGGCATAGTCCGCCCACGCCTCGGCAGGGTCGCCCGACGAGATCGGGTCGCTCCTCCCGGGATCGATGCCATGCCAGGTCTCCTGCCGCATCGAGTGCCACCCGGAGCTGCGTCCCCCGAGGTAAGGCGAGGTGGATGAGGCGGCGATGAGCATCGGGACCAGGGATCGCAGGTGCGCGAGTCGGCCGGACCAGCCGGTGGCGGGACCGGCGTCGACATTGATCTGCAAGGCGGCGGTGGCCGACATCATGGCCCGGCCCGGACCCGGATAGCCCAGGGCTTCGAAGTGTTGCTCCATCGCGGCGTAGCGTTGGTGGGGGTTGGTCCGCCGGACTGGGCGGGCCGGGTCCGCGCCCAACGGAGCCGCGCCGAAGCCCGCCGCCGCCAGTGCTCCGCGAAGTGCTTCCCGATCGGCGCGCAAGGCGGTGACGCAGGCGACGAGATCGAGATGGGGTGCCGTCGAGAGCTCGATCTGCCCGCCAGGCTCGAGGGTCACGGAACTTCCTGCGGGCATCTCGGGCAGATCCGCCAGCAGGGACTGGACGGCGACCCAGCTCGGTCGGCGTCCGGGATTGGCCAGGTCGACGAGGTGGAACTCGAGCTCGAGGCCGACGCGGCGGTCGTCGCCTGCGTGCAGCGCTCCGGCAGCGATGATGTCCCGCGCCGATTCGACAGGGTTCCTCGGCTCGAGCTGACGCGTGTCTTGCGCCGGTGAGACTGCTGCGATGGTCATCGCCCCTCCAGGTCCGGACCGGTCGACTGGCAACCGCGGGTCGGTGCGGGGGCGACCACGAATGACCGTCCTCGTTGAACTTTGCTCTACCTATGCCTACCCCTGCCCGCGAGGTGGCACAAGTGGTCCGACGCGGTGTTCAGCAATTCGTAACCTCTTCCGACCCGGCGGATTCCCTCCTCGGTGAGCGCTCCCCCAGTCGCCGGATGCCCTCTGAGGTGCCGCCGAGGTGGGTGCTCGAGGCGAGACAGCGCAGGCGGGGTCCCGCGGACCGACCGTGGCGCGATCGAGAACGCTCACGAACGTGCCCCCCGACCAGATCATCACGATCCGATCAGGGGGTGTGTTCCTGCACCCGGGGGGTGGAGCAGCAGCACAGCCAGGCGATCACAAGATCGCGGCTTCGGCGGTCTGGGGGTCACCCGCCATACCTCTGTCATCGGTCATCCCCGGGGCGGACTTGAGGCCTCGCACAGCCTCGCCGGCATTCACTCGTCACTCGAGCGATGAGTCCCGCTGACGACTCTTGCGGCAATCGGTGACTCACCGCAGGAGCAGATCCTCCGCGGTCTCGCCCACACCAGACCCGGCAGCGGGCCGGAGCAGGTCCAGCCGCGCCCCGATGAGGGTGGGCGATGGCAAAGGACGGCCCAGGAGGTGGCCCTGACCCGCGATCAGCGGCTCGCCCGCCGGGAATGAGGTCGCGTCGAGCACGGCGTGGAGCCTGTCGTCGTCCTCGATGCCCTCCGCGACGATCCACCCTCCCGTGTGTCGCCCGAAGGTGGCGGCCGCGGCCATCGTGGCGTCGCAGGCCGGGTCGATGCCCAGTCGGGCAATGATCTGCCGATCGACCTTCACCACATCGAACCGCACGTGGGCAAGGGCGCGCAGGCCGGCATTTCCCGCGCCCAGGTCATCGAGGGCAAGTCGGAATCCCCGGGCGTGTGCACGCTTGAGCACGCGGATGGATCCGGGCCGGTCCAGCCCGTCGTGCTCGGTGACCTCGATCACTACCCGGCTCGACGCCAGGCCGGCCGCGAGGACATCGGCGACCAGGGCGTCGACGTCGAGGCGGGGGAGGGAGTCGGGATGGACGTTGAGGAACAACAGGCCCTGCCAGTCCTGGCTCCGGACCGACTCCAGGGCCGTCCGGAGAGCGGCCGCGTCGAGCTCGGCGGCCAACCCGAGGCGGTGCGCGAGGTCGAAGGCCTCCTGCGGTCCGCCGATCGGCGAGCCGGCCGGGAGTCGCAGGAGCACCTCGTGGCCCAAGATGACACCCGCGCGTAGGTCCCAGATCGGCTGGAAGGCCACCGTGAGCCCAGGCTTGTCCTCGAGCAGGGCGTGCACGGCGTCCAGCTTCGCCACGCTGACCGTGAGCGCATTCGACATGTCGTCGAAGCTGACCGTCTGGTGGCGGCCCCTTTCCTTGGCCTGGTAGAGGGCGGCATCCGCGCGTTCCCACAGTTCCTGCAGAACCACCGCGTCACCGGTCCCGGACGTGGCGATGCCGCAGCTGAATGTGACGCCCGGAAGCTGCTCGGACAGGGCCTCGCG
This sequence comes from Nocardioides sp., assembly GCA_039916425.1. Classification (GTDB taxonomy): domain Bacteria; phylum Actinomycetota; class Actinomycetes; order Propionibacteriales; family Nocardioidaceae; genus Nocardioides. The sequence goes on along the minus strand of JBDSLK010000011.1, from coordinate 38,441 downwards.
GACCCTCTCGACCGCCTCGACGGCCGCAGTGTCGTCGCAGTCGAGGAGCACCGCGGCAAACTCGTCCCCACCGAGCCGGTAGGCGGTGTCGGACGCGCGCAGCTCTGCCAGCGCGTTCGCCAGGACACACAGCACACGGTCGCCGTGGCTGTGCCCGAACCGATCGTTGATCTGCTTGAAGGCATCGATGTCGATGAGTGCCAGCACCACCCCCTTCCCGGGAGAGTCGTCGAGCGCGTCCTTCAATGCCGGACGGAAGGGCCGTCGGCCGGCCAGCCCGGTGAGGGCGTCGGTGTCGGCGGCGTACTCGGCGAGGCGCTGCCGGCGATACAACGCCTGCCCGCCGAGCAGGTAGGACAACGGGACGGCGAGGAGCAGACCGAGGAGCAGGCCGAGCAGCTTGCGCAGTCGCAGGTCGGCGAGCAAGTCACCGATCACCTCGGCGCGCTGGTCCACCTCGACGACGAAGGTCGCGTCGCGCGTGCTGATCGGCAGCAGGAACTGGTACAGGCCCCGCTGGCCCTGCTGTCCTTCGTCGGACTCGACCTTCGCCGAAGGTCTTCCGCTGTCCAGGACTTCTCGGATCTTGACCGACTCGACCTCGCGCGGCTGCTCGCCGACCGTGTCGATCTCGCGCCCGTCGCTGCCGAACAGCGCCACGCTCTGGGTGCCGTAGGTGCCGCCGATGTCGAGCAGTTCGCGGTGGATCGCCGCCTGCTGGTCCTTGGGAGCGAGATCACTCTCGAGGATGGCGCTCAGTCCCGCGAGGTCAGCGGTGTAGCTCTTGGTCGCCTCGTCCAGGGCACGCTGTTCAACCTGATGGACGGCCACGGAGTACTCCAGCAGACCTCCGGCGACCATGCTCGCCGCCACGGCTGCGACCCAGCGCAGCAGGAAGGCGCGGCCAGTTCCGGCACGACGCTCGGCTCGCCAGGTCCGACCCCATCCGCGGATCGTGCGTGCCATCTGATCGTTCCCGTCGTCACAAGAGAGCGCCACTACCCCCGGAGGTCCGCCGCCCGGAGTATCGACACCCGCGCTGCCGGACTTGAGCCCCTTCACGTACTGATCGGGACGAGGTCCGCCCGTGGGTCGTGACCTTCAGTCCCTCTGGCCGGTGTCAGCTCGGACGGAGCCTGACGACGGACCCGATCAGTCGATCGCCTTCGCGACCGCATTCCTTGAACAACCTGTGGGGATGAATGCCACAACTAACCGCATCTCCGGGCGACAGCCCGGATACCCTTGCACCTGCCTGACCAGAATGAACCATCCCCCCACCCCCCGAGGTTCACACGTCATGACGGCCGTCAAGGCTACGACCCGCGCACGACAACGCCCTCGGCCGCGAAGGTTGCCAACCTACGTCGTGCTGACGGGGGTGGCCTGGCTGCTCCTACTGGTCTTGCTGACGGTCGCCGATGGTGCCCCCTGGGGGCGTCATCTCAGCGACCTGTCATTCGTCGCCTTCCCGACGCTGGCGGGGGTCAGCTGCCTGGCCCGCTCACGCTCCACATCGGGCGGCGAGAAGCGCCTATGGGCACTTCTGGGAGTGGCGATGTGGGTGTGGGCGGCCGGTGGCGGAGTTTGGGCCTACTCCGGGTTCACCCGAGCCGGCGACTACCCCTTTCCGTCGTGGGCAGACGTGGGCTTCCTGGGCTATGTCGTCCCGACCGTCGCGGGGCTGCTGTGCGCGCCTGGGGTCACACGCTCCCTCGTGGGAAGCCTACGGGTCGGACTCGACGGTCTCGTCCTGGCTGCCGCCCTGCTGTTCGTTACTACAGCAACCGTCCTGACTGACATTTTCGGATCCCCACTGAGCGCTGGCGATCGGGTGGTGCTGTTGGCCTACCCGCTCGGTGACCTGGTGGTGGTGTCCTTGACACTTGCGGTAGCGATGCGGGTGACCCGCGAGAGCAGACGAACCTGGGGCGCGCTGGGAGGCGGGCTCGTCTGTCTTGCGACGGTCGACAGCCTCTATGTCCATTTCCAGTCGAGTGGCCAGTACCAGCCGGGGACCGTGCTCGACATCGGCTGGGCAAGCGCCTTCCTCGTGATCGGCATCGCCCCGCATGTCGGCGACCTGGGTCGACTCAGCACCCATCGCCTGACAGCCTTTCAGCGTCTGATCCCATCCGCGGTGGTGCTCCTCGCAGTCTTGACAGGTGTGAACCGAGCGAGCACGGTCGTGGGTACCCCGTTGTTGGTCGTCCTGGCAATGCTGCTTCTTATTCTGGTCGGACTCAGACATTTTTTCGCGGTCGTGGACGAGACTCGAGTATCGACCGACCTCGACAACCAGGTCGCGGCCCGAACCAACGACCTTCGGGCCGAACGGGAGTTCCTGCGGGCCGTGGTCGACAACCTGGACGCGGGCGTTGTCGCCTGCGATGCGGAGAGTCGAATCACCTTCTTCAATGACGCCACGGCCTTGATGCACGCCGATGTCGACCTGACACGTGTGGAGGATTGGAAGTCGGATCTGTGTGGGCCGGACGGCACAACCCCCTTGCCCTACGAGGAGGTGCCCCTGTTCCAGGCGTTGCGGGGCGAGACGGTCAGAGAGGCGGAGTTCACGGTCGTGCCCCCTGGTGCGAGCCCGGTGCGTTTGTCTGCCACCGGGCGTGCACTCTACGACGAGGCCGGAAAGACAGTCGGAGCGGTCGTGGCGATGCACGACGTGACGGAGCTCCGGCGGAGCTATCAGGTACTCGCTGACCGAGACGTGCAGGACGAGCTCACGGGTCTGGGCAACAGGAGGAAATACGCCGAGGTCATGGCATCTGTGCTGACCGAACAGCGAGTCACGGCCGTTCTGCTGATCGATCTCGATGACTTCAAGGACATCAACGACAGTCTGGGGCACGACGCCGGAGACCGCTTCCTGGTCGAGACAGGGCGCCGCATCCTGGGCGCCGCACCCCCGGACGCCACCGTGTGCCGACTAGGGGGCGACGAGTACGCCATTGTGCTTCCTGACTCATCGCAGACAGCGGCGATCCGCCTCGCCGAACGGCTGATCATCGACGTCGCGCAAAGAACCGAACTTGCGGGTGCCGATCTGGAAACCACCGCGAGCATCGGTATCGCGTTGAGCGCCAGCGAAGCGGCGTCCGCCGGGCAGATGCTCAAGGCCGCCGACCTGGCGATGTACCGGGCGAAGACCGGCGGCAAGGGCAGGTATGTCTTGTTCGACCAGACGCTCCAGCACAATGCCAGCCAACGACTGTCGCTCCAGAGCGACCTCCGCAGGGCCGTCCTGGCCGAAGAGTTGACGCTCGTCTACCAACCGGTCGTGGAGCTCAGCGGCGGAGCCATGATCGAGGTCGAGACACTGGTGCGCTGGACCCATCCGGGGCGCGGGGGCGTGTCCCCGGCCGAGTTCATCCCGATCGCTGAGGAGACCGGGCTCATCGTCACCCTCGGCAACTGGGTGTTGCGCACCGCGTGTGCACAGCTGCTCGCTTGGGACGCCGCGGGCGGCGACGCACGCCTCGGGCTCGCCGTCAACGTCTCTACGAAGCAGCTTGAGCGGTTCGGTCTGCTGTCCACCCTTGACGATTGTCTCGCCCGCGGGCTCGACCCGACCCGGCTCACCCTGGAAGTCACCGAGACGGCGTTCACCGTGGACAACGAGACGGCAGACGCGACCATGCAGGCAGTCCGCGACCGCGGCGTGAACCTGGCGATCGACGACTTCGGCACCGGCTACTCCTCCCTGGCCCGGCTTCGCTCATCCCCGGTGGGCCGGCTCAAGATCGACCGCAGCTTCATCGACGAGATCCAGTACGCCGACTCCCACGTCCCCATCGTCGAAGCCACCCTGACCATGGCCCAGGGGCTCGGGTTCGGTCTCGTCGCCGAGGGCGTCGAGACACCGGCCCAGCTCAGCTACCTGCGGAACTCCGGCTGCCCCGCCGTCCAGGGTTTCCTGCTTTCCCGCCCACTCCCCCCCTCCGGCATCCTTGCGCTGATGAGCGGCCCGCGACCTTGGGACCACCAGTTCACCGCGCCGAGACTGCTGGCACCGCCCAGGGACAACGAGTTCGATCGTCTCCTCGCCCTCGCCGACGACGCGAATGTCGACCTGGACCACTTGGTCCGCCCGCTTCTCGCCGAACTCCGCACGAGCACCGGGCTCGACATCGCCTACCTGACCAGGGTCGATCTTGATGCCGGTGAGCAGCACATCGAGTACGTCCACAACCGAAGCCCCGCAAGGCTGACCGGGGGGGCCCTCGACCGTCCGACCGAGGGGCTGGTCATCTCGTGGGCCGACTCCCTGTGCAAACGCGCGCTAGACCGTGGGCCGCGACGCACCCGGGATGCGCAGGCAACCTACAGGGATGCCGACGTTGCCCGGAAGGTCGGACTGCGTAGCTACCTCGTCGAGCCGGTCCTGAAGCCGGACGGAACCCTGTACGGCACCCTCTGTGGGGGCAGCCCGAACAGCCTTGCGTTGAGCCAGACCGACAGCGCGACCGTCAGCATGTTTGCCCGGCTGATCGGCAACAAGCTGCAGCAGGTCTCGCGGGCCACGGAGACCGGCGAGGACAGATCCAAGCGACCGGACGATCTGAGGACTGCCACCTGTGCGCGTGGCGTTGAAAAGGTCGGTCTCATCGCCGGTGAGGACCGCAACCGGGCCGCTGACCGCCGCGACGAGAGGGCAGATGACCGTGACCGAGCCGCCGACAGACGAGATGACAACGGCGACGACCGGGACCTGTCCGCCGACGACCGCGACCATACTGCTGATGAACGCGATAACGCGGCCGCGAGGCGAGACGCACTCAGTGGGCTGAGAGACGAGAATTCAACCGGCGTGACCTAGCCGCCGAGACCCCTGACCCGGTGGCGGACCAACACGAGCAGTCGCAAGCCGGCGGCACCGTCTGCGACAACTCCGAGGGAGGACCGGCGCGGGCTCGGCGGGGGGCCGCCGACGATCGAAAGAAGGCTTCCGACGATCGCGGAGACGGGGCCAGTCACCGGACTTCCGCCGCACGGGACCGCATCAGCGCTCTTGACGATCGCAGACATGCGGCCGTCTCGCGCATGTCCGCAAAGTCTGATCGCGTCACCGCCACCTCTCAACGTGACTCAGTAAGTGTCGATAGAACCGACGCCGAAGCTCGTCGCGGCACCTCCTCGACCGGCTGGGGTGTTCTGCTGAGAGAACAAGCCCACGAGTCGCTCGACCACCTGACAGGCGCCCTCCTGCCCGGACCCGGATTCCTGGCCTTCGAGAGAGAACTGGCCACAGCAGCACGAACGTCACAACCGCTCAGTGTGGGCGTCGTCGCGGTCGACGTACTCACCGCGACCAACGACGTGGACAACCACCCGGTCAATGACCAGATGCTGACCCAGGTGATGGCGACCCTGGTGACGACCTTGCGCTCCCACGACCTCATCATCCGCTACAGCAACCACGAGTTCCTCTGCGTCCTCTCAGACCTGGGAGCCAGCGATGCCGACGCTCGATGCGACGTTCTGCGCTCGGTGATGAACACCGGACCGGCCACGCTGGTTCGCGTCGGTGTCGACCAACTGCGATCTGAAGACTCGGCCGAAGATCTCATCGCCCGAGCGGCGACACACTCCGCAGCACAGGAGATCAGCAGTGAGGCACTGCAGCACCGGTCGGGCCATCAGTAGTTCACGGGTTCGGGCGTTCGCTGCGACAAGCAACTGACCGCAAGACGCCGACCATCTGGCGGAAGGTGCCGCGGATCTCTTCGGTGAGCAGTTCGGCCTGCTCCAGCGCAGTGAAGTGTCGTCTCTGTTCTGGTGAGCACGCACGCGTGCCACGTCGGGCCCGCCCTCGTGTGCGCAGGTCAGGCCTCGATGAGTGGTGGAGCTGAGGGGATTCGAACCCCTGACCTTCTCATTGCGAACGAGACGCGCTACCAACTGCGCCACAGCCCCTCTGCGCCCTGGGCGCGAGACGAAAAGATAGCACCCGGACGGCGGGGTCCCGAATCCGCCCGGCCGCCAGGGTCAAGCCACGAGCAGCGACTCGATCTGGGCGAGCGCCCGGTCGGCGTACCCGTTCCACATCCGCCCGATCACGTTCATGGTGAGGCGAGCAGGAGGCGCCGCGGCGTGCAGGACCCATGACCACCCGATCCGGGCGCCGTCGCCCTCGGCCGTCACCGACCAGACGCCGTCGACGGTCCGGATGAAGGGGCGCATCGGTCCGGTGATCTCGTTGAGCACGTAGCCGAAGCTGGTCGGTCGGTCGACCGAGACGAGGGTCTCCAGCATCGTGCCACCGTCCCTCGTCACGATCGTGCGCGACTGTCCCACCACACCCCAGTCGTCTGGCTCGTCACGGACCTCGACGACCGGAGGGAACGCGGCGTACCGCTTGACGAAGATCTCCGGAAGAGGGGTCCGCAGCAGACGGTCGTAGCCCTGGGTCGGGTCGACGAGGACGAACCTGGAGGCCTCGACACGATACGTGCTCACCGCTGCAGGATAGACCCGTTGGGTCAGGATCCGACGGCGCGGCGGCGGTCGCGGTCGCTCTTGCGCCGCGTTCGCTCGGCCTCGTCTGCCTCGCGGGCCAGCGCACTGTCGGACTCGGACCGGCCCGAGGACCACACACCGGTCGAGTCGAGGTCGATGGTGCGGACCGTCCTGCGGACCGCCTCCGACTTGGAGACGTACGTCGGGAGCGTGACGGGCAGCGGGTCCCAGAGCTGGGGGTCGGCCACGGCGGCAGGGACGGCCGCGATGGTGGCCATCGTGTCGTCGAGCAGCGGCTCCCCCGCGATCGAGCGGGAGTCCGCGGACGGCTGGGCAGAGCGAGTGGTCAGGGGCGGCGCGGTCCGACGGCGCAGTCCGCGCTCGGAGCGCACCATCAGGCGGCAGGCGACCAGCCAGACGACCAGCAGGCCGGCCGGGGCCGCGGTCCACCACCACGAGGCGGCCCCGAAGGAGGCGACAGCCACGACGGCGAGGTTGGCGAGCAGGATCAGCCCGAGCACGCGGCGACGGCGGCGGGTAGCCCGCGTGACGGCCTTGCGCCGGGCCCGGGTCGTCGCCGGCGACGGGCTGCCCTTGGTGGTGACGACAGGTGCCGACGGTGTCCGGCCGGGCGTCACGACCAGGCGGGCGTTGCGGCCGTCGAGGGGCTCGCGGCGGGCCAGCACGCGCATCCGGTGCGAGAAGCGGTCGACCGAGCGGCTCCGCACGACCTCGTCGTGGTGCTGCAGCGCCTTCGGGATCAGGTACGCGGCCCACGCCACCGCCAGGGCCACGAAGATGAGTCCGCTGAGTTCCACGTCTCCGAGGGTAGGCACCACAGGGACGGGTGGTGCGCAGGCGGCTTGGTGTGTCGCGGAACAACTGGTGTGGCTGGTGTGTTTCAGGCCCGATCGGCCTCGAGGCGGGCGAGCAGACCACCCGGGCACTCCTCGACGGTCACGGCGTAGAGCCGGTGGTCGCGCCAGGCCCCGTCGATGTGGAGGTAGCGCGGGGCGTAGCCGACCTCGTGGAGGCCGAGCTTCTCCACGACCCGCAGCGAGTTGGAGTTCTCCGGTCGGATCGCGATCTCGATCCGGTGCAGCCGGGCCGTCGTGAAGCAGTGATCGATCGCCAGGGCGACCGCGCGCGGCATGATCCCCCGCCCGGCGTAGGCACGATCGATCCAGTAGCCCACCGAGGCGAACTGAGCCGAGCCCCGCACGATGTTGCTCACGGTGACCTGGCCGGCGAACCGGCCATCGACGTCGATGGCGAAGGGGAACGCCGCCCCTTTGCGCGCCGACCGCTTCAGGGTGCGCACCAATGAGCGGAACGATGCCGGGCGACCCTCGCCGCCGGGCGGGACGGTCGCGTCCCACGGTGCCAGCCACGAGGCACTGCGCTGCCGCGCGATACGCCAGGCGTCGGCGTCGGCATGGTCGAACGGCCGCAGCGTCACCTCACCCGCCGTGAGCACCACCGGCCAGTCGGTCAATGGTCGCTCCCCACGACTTGCTCGACCGCGTGCACCAACCAGGGCCGGAGCACCTCGAGCCCGTCCTTCACGCCGCCCCGGGAGCCGGGCAGGTTGACAACCAGGCAGTCGCCGGCGACCCCGGCGAGCCCACGCGAGAGCACCGCGGACGGCACCCCCTTCGCCACGCCGGCCGCCCGGATCGCCTCAGCGATGCCGGGCACCTCACGGTCCAGCACGGCGCGGGTGGCCTCCGGGGTGCGGTCGGTCGGGGTGAGCCCCGTGCCGCCGGTCGTCAGCACGACGCGGGCACCGGCCGAGACGTACGCCGAGATCGCCTCGCCCACGGGATCGCCGTCGGGCACCACGGTGGGCGCTCCGACCACGAAGCCCAGCTCGCCGAGGAAGGCGGTCAGCAACGGCCCGGTGGTGTCCTCGTAGACGCCGGCCGCGGCGCGGTTGGACGCGACCACGACCCCGGCCGCGAGTCCCGACGTGTCCGGCACAGGATCGGTCGGTGGGGTCACCGCGACCAGTCCCCGCTGCGGCCCCCGGACTTGGTCTCGACGCGCACGTCTGTGATGACAGCCGCCTTGTCGACGGCCTTGACCATGTCGATGACGGTGAGGGCGGCCACCGAGACCGCGGTCAGGGCCTCCATCTCCACGCCGGTCCGGTCGGTCGTCGACACGGTGGCGAGGATGTCCACGGCGTCGTCGGCGACCCGCAGGTCGACGGTGACGGCGGAGATCGCCAGCGGGTGGCAGAGGGGGATCAGCGACGGTGTCGCCTTGGCGCCCATGATCCCCGCGAGCCGGGCGACCGCGAGCGTGTCGCCCTTGGGCACACCGGCCCCGCGCAGCAGGTCGACGACCGCCGGGGAGACGAGCACCCGCCCGGAAGCCGAGGCCGTGCGGGCGGTGACGGCCTTGTCGGACACGTCGACCATCCGGGCCGCGCCCGACTCGTCGACATGGGTCAGCCGGTCCATGGGAGCCACCTTCTCAGAAGTCACGGTCGAGCAGCAGCACGGACACCTCGGCGCCGGCGGCCACCTCGGTGGTCTCCTCGGGCACCACGACCAGCGCGTTGGACGCCGCCAGGTCGCCGATCAGGTGGGAGCCGTGGCCGCCCACCGGCGAGACGGTGCCGTCATCGGCGTACTCCGCCCGGACGAACTGGCGACGTCCCCGCGCCGACCGGATGGCGTGGGTGAGCCGGGCCGTCTGGACCGGTCGACTGACGGGAGTGCGGCCCATCAGCGTGCGGATGGCGGGCAGCACGAACATCTGGAAGGAGATGTAGGACGACACCGGGTTGCCCGGCAGCGTGAAGATCGGGACCTCGTCGTCGCCGACGACCCCGAAGCCCTGGGGCTTGCCGGGCTGCATAGCCACCCCGCCGAACCACACGGTGCCCGACGGCGACAGGGCCTCCTTGACCACGTCGTAGTCGCCCTGCGACACACCGCCGGACGTGACCACCAGGTCGGCGCGCACGAGCTGGTCGGAGAGCGCGTCGAGGAACGCCGTGGGCTCGTCGGGCACGATGCCGACCCGGTAGACCACCGCACCGGCGGCGCGGGCGGCGGCCGCCAGCAGGTAGGAGTTGCCGTCGTAGATGGAGTCGTGGCCCAGGGAGGTGCCGACCTCGCGCAGCTCCGAGCCGGTCGAGATCACGACCACCCTCGGTCGCGGCCGGCACCGCACCGTCGCCCGGCCGACGGAGGCCAGCAGCCCGAGGTGGCGCGGGCCGAGCCGCGTGCCCGACTCGACCAGCAGGTCGCCCTCGGCCACGTCCTCGCCGGCATGGCGGAGATGCTGACCGACCGTCGGCGCCTGGGTGATGCTGACCCGGGCCACACCCCGGTCGGTCCACTCGTAGGGCACCACGGCGTCGCAACCGACGGGCACCGGCGCCCCGGTCATGATCTTGGCGGTGGTGCCGGGCGAGATGGCGAGCAGGCTGGCCTGGCCGGCCCCGATCTCCCCCACCACGGGCAGCTCCACCGGGGTGGACGGGCCCGCCCCTGCGACGTCCGCGGCCACCACGGCGTACCCGTCCATGGCGGAGTTGTCGAAGGACGGCAGCGCGATCGGCGAGACGACGTCCTCGGCGGCGGCGAGGCCGAGGGCCTCCAGCAGCGGCAGGGGGTAGGCCGGCAGGGGTGCGAGGGCACCCAGGATCCGGTCGAGGTGCCCCTCGACCGTGGTGAGGTCAGCCATGCGCGCGGTCCGAGCCCGCGATCGCGGGCTCGCCGAGCGTCTTGCCCGGCTCGATGCGCTGGGCGCCGGCCCGCTCCGCGATCGAGACGTCACCGACGATCCGCACGCCGCGGCCGAAGGTCCAGTCGCCCTCGACCCGCAGCGCGGTCGCGTCCTTGAGCGACGGAGCCCCCTCCGGGAAGCGCTTGTCGAAGTCGCCGACGAGCTTGTAGTGGTCCTCGTCGAGCTCGATGTAGGGGACCTCGGCCGGCACCTTGTCGAGGACGAAGTCGCGGCCCAGGTCATAGACGTCCGAACGCAGGATCAGCAGGTCGTTGGTGGTCTTGACGGGCACGAACCGGTCGCGACCCACCTCGATGGTGCGGGCGTCCGCGAACACCTCGATCGCGGCCCCCATCGCGGACTCGATCTGGATCACCTGCGGGGTCGAAGGCTTGCCGGGGTCGACGCTCTTGACGTTGCGGATCAGCGGCAGGCCGAGCACTCCCTGGCGCGAGACCAGGGTGTCGCGCATCGCGACCAGGTCGAACCACAGGTTGTTGGTGGAGCAGAACCGGTGTCGGTCGAGGTCGGCCAGCGCCTTCCGGTCGGCGGGAAGCGTCTGCGCGGTCTCGCGCAGCACGATCCGGCCGTCGTTCTTGCGGCGGGCGAAGTGACCGCCCTTCTTGTCCGAGGGCGTGCGGCGGACGGCCTCGATCGCGAACGGTGCCCCTGACGTCGCGAACCAGCCGGCGACCTGCGGGTCGGGCACGGCGCCGAGGTTGTCGGCGTTGGAGACGAAGCAGTAGCGGTAGCCGGCCTCGATGAGGGTGTCGAGCAGCCCGGTGCCGAGCAGCGCGGTGTACAGGTCGCCGTGTCCAGGCGGGCACCACTCGAGGTCGGGGTCCTTCGGGTAGGACACCGGGGCGAGGCTGTCGACGAGGAGCTTGGGCTCCTTGTTCTGCAAGAACTCCAGTGGCAGCCCCTCGACCGGCAGGTCCTCGTAGCGGGCCAGCGCCGCCATCGTGTCGGCAGAGGTGCGGAAGGAGTTCATGAAGATCAACGGCAGCCGTGCGTCGTGGGCTTGCCGCGCGTGCAGCACCTGCCTGGCGATGATGTCGAGGAACGAGAGCCCGCGGCGCACGCACAGCAGCGACTTGGCGCGGTCCATGCCCATCGAGGTGCCGAGCCCGCCGTTGAGCTTGATCACGACCGTGCCCCGGAGCGCCTCGTCGGCCACGTCGTCGGCCACCTCGACGTCCGCGATCGCCGGCATGTCGAGCGGGTCGATCGCCGACTCGGGGATCATCCCGGTCTCACCGTGCTCGAGCAGCCGGTAGTAGTGGGCGAAGACGTCGATGGCGGTGGGGTCCACTCCCGCCTGGGTCATCTTGTCGCGAGCGCGGTGCAGTCCTGGAGAACCCATACCTGCGATCGTAGGCTCACTTCGTGCACCCGTCACCCACGCCCCCGGCGGCGAAGACCGCGCTGCGCGACCAGCTGCTCACCGCGCGCAACCGGCGCTCACTGGCGGAGGTGTACGCGGCGGGAGCCGCGATCACCGAGCGGCTGCTGGCGCTGGAGGAGGTACGCCGGGCGGCGAGCGTCGCGGCGTACGTCTCGGTAGGGCGTGAGCCCGGCACCGGCCTGCTCCTCGACGCGCTGCGCACCGCCGGCAAGCAGGTGCTCCTCCCCCTGACCCGGCGGACCGACGAGGGCGTCCTCGACCTCGACTGGGCCGCCTACGAGGGCCCGGACTCGCTCGCCCCGGCGCGCTTTGGCCTGCTCGAGCCCTCCACGCCTCCCCTCGGTCTCGACGCGATCGCGACGCCCGACGTCGTCCTGGTGCCGGGGATGGCCGTGTCGGCGGCCGGCTTCCGCATCGGCAAGGGCGCCGGCTGCTATGACCGGGCGCTGCGCCGGGTGCCCGTCGGGACGTTCACCTGCGTCGTCCTGTACGACGACGAGGTCGGCCGCGACGTGCCCGTCGAGCCGCACGACCTGCCCGTCCTGACGGCGGTCTCCCCTGCGGGCCTCACGCGCTTGCGTCCTACTCCCCCGCCGGCACGAGCATGAGGGTGTCCGCGCCCGCACCCTCCACCGCGGACCGGCTGAACGCCCAGGGCAGGGTCTCGCCGTCGACCCACAGGTCGGTCTGGTCGACGTAGTGGTTCGAGCCGGGGTGGCCGGACACGCCGGTCATGCTGATCCAGCGGGAGTCGTCGAGATCGGCGAGCGAGACGACCATCCGCATGGACGGCGACGTGGTCACCTCGTAGCCCACGGTCGCGTCCCACCCGGTCGCGTCGACGATCGAGCCTCCGCCACCGACCTCGTAGCCCTCACGGTTCTCGATCCACTCGACCAGGCCGATGCCCGACTCCCCCAGCGTCGCCGTGCGCAGGTCGAGCTGGTGCAGGTCGCCCCAGGTCCAGTCCTGGGGGTCGAGCGCGAGGTTGCTGGTCAGGTCGTCGCGCGCATCTCGCATGGCTTGGCGGAGCACGTCGTCACGGGTCTCGACCTGCTCCTCGGTGGTCGTGTCGTCCCACCACGTCGCCGTCGGTTCGCGGAGCAGGCCCTCGACGACGCCGAACCAGCGCTGCCCTCCCTCGGGCCACAGGGACTCGCGCAGGTCGTCGTGGAAGGTGATCCGAAGCAGTGCGCGCCACACTGCGTTGTAGTAGGCGGCTGCGGCGCTGTCGGCCGGCTGGGAGTAGTCCCAGTCACCGAGCAGCGCCTGGCCGTCGCGGTAGTAGGGACTCCCGAGCTGCTGGACGTCGAGCAGCCGCGGCACGAGGGCGGCGGCCATCGGGTTGCGGTCGTCGAGCTGGATCGCGGCCATCTCCTCGACGGAGAGCTGCGGGTCGGCCTCGATCCGCTCGCGGATCCTGGTCGCGCGGTAGCCACGGTCCCAGTCGTTCGTGAGGAAGTAGGGGTAGTCCGGACCGCTCACGGCCTGGTTGGCCGTGACGACGTACCCCTCCTCCGGGTCGAGCACGTTGGGCAGCCCGTCGAACGGGACGAAGTCGCCCGTCCAGTCGTTCTCGGGGCGCCAGCCCGCCGAGGGCACCGAGCCGTCGTTGCCGGACTGTCGGATCGGGACCTGGCCGGGCGCCTGGTAGCCGATGTGGCCGGCACGGTCGGCGTAGACGAGGTTCTGCGCGGGGACGGCGAAGTCGGCCGCGGCGGTCCGGAACTCCTCCCAGTCCGACGCCAGGTTGAGCTCGAGGATCGCGTCGGCCGTCGTCGAGGGACGCAGCGCCGTCCAGGCCAGTGACACCGCCAGCCCCTCGCTCGCGTCGAGACCGACGGCCGCGCCGGAGTTGGCGGCCACCGAGCTCAGCTCCTCGGACACGTCGGAGAGCAGGGGGCCGTGGTCGGTCTCGCGGATCCGGAGCTCGAAGTCGTCGGCAGCGCGCACCTTGATCGTCTCGGTGCGTGTGAGCAGCGGCCGCCACCGCCGGTCGTAGCGCCAGTCGTTGCCACGGACCCGCTCGAGGAAGAGGTCGGTGACGTCGGGGCCGAGGTTGGTGAAGCCCCAGGCGATGTCGGCGTTGTGGCCGATGACGACCCCCGGCACCCCGGAGAACGTGAAGCCCGCGACCTGCATCGGGCACTCGGCCGTGATCGAGCGGCAGTGCAGCCCCATCTGCATCCAGATCCCCGGCAGCGAGACCCCGAGGTGCGGGTCGTTGGCGAGCAGCGGCGCCCCGGTCTGCGACCGCTCGGGCCCGACCACCCAGGAGTTGCTGCCCACCCCGTCGCCGACGCCGACGAGTGCCGGGACCGCGTCGAGCACGTCACCGACCGACTCCAGCGCCGCGGCCTCGCCGTGCCCGCGTGGGTCGGGTTCGTCGAGCCCGCCCGGCGCCGGTCGCTCTGGGTTCCGGGTGCCGCCGGTCGCGTCCTGGTCGAACACCCCGTCGACGACGGCGCCGCCGGAGACGATCGGCGGGTGGGTGTCGTAGGGGTACGCCGGGTAGAGCTGGTCGACCTCGCTCGCGCTGTGGTCGACGGCGGCGAGGGCGCGCCCGATCTCGTCGCCCATGTTGCCACGCAGGTCCCAGGCCATCGCCTTGAGCCAGGCCAGCGAGTCGACGGGGGACCAGTCCTCGGGGGTGTAGTCCAGGCCACCGAGTCGCAGGAGGGAGTACTCCACGGCCAGCTGGCTGGGCGAGCGCTGGTCGAGGTAGGCGTTGACGCCGTCGGCGTAGGACTCTAGGGCCATCCGGGTGCGCGGCTCGATCAGGGCGAGCTCGCGCTCCGCGACCCGGCGCCACCCCATCGTGCGGATCGCCTTGTCGGTCTCCAGCGTCTCCTCGCCGAAGAGCTCCGAGAGCCGGCCCGCCGTCACGTGCCGGCGGACGTCCATCTCGAAGAAGCGCTCCTGGGCGTGCACGTAGCCCTGCGCCATCATGAGGTCGTCGAGGGTGTCGGCGTAGAGCTGCGGGATGCCTTGGTCGTCGCGGACGACCTCGACAGGGGCGCTCAGGCCGGGCAGGTCGATCTCGCCCGACGTCTCCGGCAGCGGCCGCCGCACCAGGGCCCCGACACCGACGGCGCCCGCCACGAGCAGCAGCACGAGGCCGATGACGGCGTACACCGACCAGCGTCCGGCCCGGGGCCAGCCCCGCAGCGCGTCGACCCAGGAGGAGGCCCTTCTGCCGGGGGGTGGGGCGTCGGACCGGCCGCGTGCGCTGACGGTCCCGGGCTGGTCACTCATGGTGTTGCCATTGTGCCGTAGGCTCTGGCAGTCAAACCCGGAGAGTGCCAGCCGCCACCCGAGAGCCTCTCCCGCCCGGTCCGAAAGAGAGTCGCCCCCGTGCCGACCTATCAGTACGCCTGCACCGAGTGCGATCACCGCTTCGAGGCGGTCCAGAGCTTCCACGACGACTCGCTCACGCACTGCCCCGTCTGTGACGGTCGGCTGCGCAAGGTGTTCAACGCCGTGGGCGTGGTCTTCAAAGGCTCCGGCTTCTACCGCACCGACAGCCGCACGGACGCGAAGTCGGCGAAGGTGCCCGCCTCGACGTCGGGATCCGAGAGCTCCTCGGGCACGTCCGACTCGTCCTCGTCGACCTCCGACTCGGGCTCCTCGTCCTCGTCCTCGTCGTCGGGCTCGTCGGGCTCGTCGGGCTCGTCGGGCTCGTCGTCGGGGTCCTCCACCGGCGGCTCGGGCTCCTCGAGCACCCCCGCTGGCAGCTCGTCCACCTCCTAGCCCGTCCGCGAGCCTGTGGACAGCGGATCACACCGGACTCGCGACCGGCCTACCGTCGGGGCATGCCAGACGACCGGGACCCTGCCTGGGGCTCGCCCTGGCGTCCGCCCACGCGGCGCGCACGCTGGGGCCGCCGGGTCGTGACGGCGCGCCGGGCCGTGCTGCGCCGGCGACGGCTGCTCGCGGCGCTGCTGAGCGCCGTGGCCGTGCTGGCGGCGCTGCGGAGCGTCTCCCCGGCGCCCGAGCCGATGGTGCCGGTCCTGGTGGCCGCGCGCGACCTGCCCTCGGGGACGCTGGTCCGCCCCGGGGACCTGGTCGAGACGGCCTACCCGCCCGCGACCGCCCCGGACGGCCTCGCCGGTGACGTCGTGGGACGGACCCTGGCGGCGCCCGTGCGGCGGGGTGAGCCGATCACCGACGTCCGGCTCGTGGGACCCGCGCTCACCGAGGGGTACGACGATCTGGTCGCGGTCCCCGTGCGGCTCCCCGACGCCGGGAGTGTCGCGCTGCTCACCGTGGGAGACCGGATCGACCTGGTGGCCACCGACCCGAGCGCCGGTGGCGCGCGGGTGATCGCGCTGGCGGCCCCGGTCCTCGCGCTCCCCGCGCCCACGGACGCGGGCGACAACGGCGGGCTGCCGGGACGGCTGGTGGTGGTCGGCGCCTCACCCACGGCAGCGGGGGCGATCGCCGGCGCCGCGGTGCGGGACTTCCTGAGCTTCACTTTCTCCCGCTAGCGTGTGCTGCCACCAAGCCCCTCTGCGGGCCGTCGGCCCCTCGAAGGAAGATCCCATGACCGGCTTCAAGAACTTCATGCTTCGCGGCAACCTCGTCGAGCTCGCCGTGGCCTTCGTCATGGCGACCGCGTTCGCCGCCGTGGTCGCGGCCACCGCCGCGATGATCATGGATCTCATCGGCAAGGTCGGCGGCACGCCTGACTTCTCCACCTACGCGCCCGGCGGTATCTCGGTCGGCGCCTGGCTGACCGCCGTCATCTCGTTCGTGCTGATGGCGGCCATCGTCTACTTCCTGATCGTCAAGCCCTACACGGCTGCGAAGGACCGCTACTTCCCGGCGGAGGAGAGCGGCACTCCGGCCGACGTCGCCCTGCTCGAGGAGATCCGCGACCTGCTCAAGACCCAGCGCGCGGTCTGACCCCGTCTCGCCTGTGCCGCCCCCTACTGACCGTGGTGCGGCGGCACCTGCGCACGCAGCCAGGCCTCGTCGGCCGGCTCGCGCATGGGTGCGTCGGTGTCCCGCTCGTCGCTGGTCGTCTCCGGGAGCACGTCGCCGAAGACCTCGGCCAGCCGGCGGCGGCGGGTCGCCTCGGCGCAGGCGTCGCGCGGCGGCGTGCCAGCCTCGTCGCTCACGCGCAGAGACCCGCGGCCTGGGCCGCCTCCGTGCCAGCGGTGTTGGTAGGGGTGCTCGACGGTGCCTTGGTGGGCGACCCGGTCGGTGAGGAGCCACCCGCCGAGGACGACGACGAGGCACCCGGCACGTCACCGGCCGAGATAGCCTCGTCGCTCTGCCGTGCGGTCAGTGGCTCGTCGTTCTTGATCTTGGCCCACACCTGCTTGGCTTCGGGCAGCCAGCGGACCCGGTTGGGGTCGTCGGGGGCGTAGTCGGACGGGATCGTGGAGAACTGGATCTTGCTGAGCCCGATGTCCTTGAACTGGATGCCGAGCCTGGCGATCTTGGTGAGGTTGCCCAGTCCCTCGTCGAGGGTGAGCGACCTGGTCGCGGCATCGAGGAAGTTGAAGAGCTTCACCGGGTTGGCCAGCGTGCCGGCCGAGACCACCTTGTCGGCCATCGAGGCCATGAACGCCTGTTGCCGCTTGAGGCGGCCGATGTCGGAGCCGTCACCGACGGCGTAGCGCTGCCGGACGTAGCTGAGCGCCTGCTTGCCGCTGATGTCGCGGGTGCCGGCCTCGAGGTAGATGCCGTGCTCGCGGTCGTCGACGGTCTCGGGGATGCACACCTGGACACCGCCCACCGCGTCGACCATGTCCTGGAAGCCCTGGAAGTCGAGCACCACGTAGTGGTCGACCGGGACGCCGGTGGTCTGCTCGAACTGGGAGATGGTGCAGCCAGGGCCGGCGAGGTTGAACGCCTCGTTCCAGATCGCATCATCGGCGCCCGGCACGACGTCGCCGTCGGCGTTCTTGCAGTCGGGGCGGTCGACCAGGGAGTCGCGCGGGACGCTGATGCCGTACGCCCGCTTCCGGTCGCCGGACAGGTGGAGCAGGATCGTGGTGTCGCTGCGCTCACCCAGCCCGGTGAGGTTGTCGATGTTGTTCTCGCCCTCGCGGCTGTCGGACCCCATCACCAGGATGTTGAGGGGCTCCTGCGGACCCGTGGGCTCGGGCTTCTCCAGCGGCGGCTCGACGAAGGCGCCGGTGAAGTCCTCGGTGGTGATGTTGCCGTTGAGGTGCCGGTAGGCGTAGGTGACGGCCAGCCCGGTGACCATCGCGAGCGCGACGACCGAGGCTGCCACCACCTTCATCACCGTGTGCTTGCGCTTGCCCTTGCCCTTCCGCCGGGGCGCGGCAGTGCCCGACTCGTCGCCGGTGGGCGCGGTCTCGGGCATGCGAAGGCTCCTCGCATTACGGGGATTCACGATCGAACTTAGCCGAGCCTCTCAAAAGTTGGACGGCAGGTCCAGGCAGCGGCAAACCACCGCTCAGCACCTGGCCGGTCGTCTGAGAGGATGTGGGCCGCCCACCCCGATCGGGCCCCAGTAGCTCAGCGGATAGAGCAGCCGCCTCCTAAGCGAAAGGTCGCAGGTTCGACTCCTGCCTGGGGCACTTCCCTTGACGCCGGCGCCGTCGGACGTCGAAGATGCGCGTGGCGGACGTAGTGATCGAAGCTCCCTGGCGGAGATGACCGAGCGAGTATCGCCGGACTTTGGTGACACCGGTGTTGCCCGGGCCTCCCCCGTCCCGGGGCAGACCCGTCGACGTTGCCGAGGTTCCCCCCGACCGCAGAGAGCCGCCCCCGGCTGACCAGCGAGTCCGGGGGCGGCTCCGCACACGCAGCGGCGTGGGTACGCATGGACCGTGCGCCGACGGGGTATCCAGGCGGGATGTCCCCCGATGCGCAGCGGGACGAGTGCGACGAGCATGCCTGGGTGCTCGACGACCTCGGTCTCGCCTCCCACGCCGACGACGTCTTCATGTGCGCGCGCTGTGCGGCCGTGCGCTACGACCAGCACGCGCCCGACCGCCCCGCTTGACCGGGGGGCTGGCCGCGTGGCCCGCGCCGCGAGGGCTCAGGGCTGCGGGACGACCTCGAAGCGCATCCCGGCGTTGCGCAGGCGCGTCAGCAGGTGCTCGCCCATCGCCTGGGCGGTGGTGACTTGGCCCGAGGTCGACGGGTTGTCGTCGAAGGCGAGGCAGAGGGCGGCCTCCGCGAGCATCTTGGCCGTCTCGTCGTAGCCCGGGTCGCCGCCGGACACCCGGGTGTGCACCGTCCGGCCGCCGGCCTCGCCCACGAAGTCCACGGTGAACCAGGACCGCGCACGGCGCCCTTCGTCGGGGCCCTCCCCCTGGGGCACCCGGCTCAGCAGCAGGTTGCGCAGCGGCGCCACCTGCGCCGAGAGCCCGATCGCCGCCGCGCCGGCCGCCCCGCCGGCGGCGTACCGCAGCGTCTTGGTGCCGGCGAAGTGGGAGTAGCGGAACCTCGGGCCGTACGACGCGAGCGCGGCGCCGCTGCGCGCCACCACGAACGGGTCGATCGTCGGCAGCGGCACCAGCCAGTAGCCCAGCACCGGGTCCCGGTGCGGCCGGCCCCCGACAGCCCGCGACGAGCGGCCCTCGGACCGGGGCTCGGCGGCCCGCCGCTCGGCGGAGGCGGTCTTCGACTGGCGCAGTCGCGACATCGCGTTGAGCGCGGAGTGGAAGGTGCCGCCGGAGAAGGTACCGCTGGAACGGACCACGCCGCGCAGGGTGATCGGCTCGTCGGCCGGCAGCTGGGCGACGGTGTACATCGCACCCAGGTCGTGGGGGATGGAGTCGAAGCCGCACGCGTGCACGATCCGGGCCCCCGACGCCACCGCGGACGCGTGGTGCGCGGTCCACATCCGGTCGACGAACTCGGGCTCGCCGGTGAGGTCGACGTAGTCGGTGCCGGCCTCGGCGCAGGCCGCGACGAGCGGCCCGCCGTGCTCGAGGTACGGGCCGACGGTGGTGATCACCACGCGGGTGCGGCGCGCCACCTCGGCCAGCGACGCGGCGTCGTCGACGTCGGCGTGCAGGAGTGGGAGGTCCGCGAGGGCCGGGTCGATCGCGGCCAGCCGGTCCCGGACCTCGGCGAGCCTGCCCGGGTTGCGGCCGGCCAGCGCCCACCGCAGTCCGTCGGGGGCGTTGCGGGCGAGGTACTCCGCGGTCAGGGCGCCGGTGAAACCGGTCGCTCCGAAGACCACGACGTCGAAGTCGGCCATGCCCCCATGCTTGCAGAGCCCTCCGGAACCGACGGGTCCGCCCGCCCGTCCCATCGCCATCAGCGAAACGACGAGGGGCGGGACCGGCATGGACGCCAAGCAGCGTGTGGGAGTGGTGGTGGCCGGCCTGACCGCGCTCGCCCTCGCCTTCGGGACGGGGTTGGCCCTCGGCAGTCCCGACGAGGAGGGCCGCCCCCTGGCGAAGCCGCCGACGCGGCAGCCCGTTACCGACCCGATCGCGCTGGCCAACGCCGACCTCACTGCGACGGCCTCCTGCGACGAGCTGCTCTCGTGGTACGTGGACCGCGGCCTCGAGCGGGTCACCGCCTACGGCTGGGACTCGGGGATGGTCTACGCGATGGACGCCGGCGCGGACAGCGAGACCGGCCGCGACGCGTCCTCCTCCGCGGGTGCGCCCGGGGTGGCGCAGGTCACCGGCTCCACCAGCACCGGCACGGGGACCAACGTGCAGGAGGCCGGCGTCGACGAGCCCGACGTGGTGAAGTCCGACGGGGAGATCCTGGTGCGGGTCCAGGACGACCAGCTCACGGCGTACGACGTGACCGGCGACGAACCGGCCTACCTCGATAGCGTGGACCTGCCCGACGTCGCCGACGCCGAGATCCTGCTGGTGGGCGACACGGTCGTGGCGCTCGGCACCGACACGGCTCCCCTGCCGACTGGTCCCACCGCACCCGACGGGCGGTACCTGACGCAGACCGGTACGACCCGGATGCTGGTGGTCGACGTGAGCGACCCCGTGGCACTGGAGATCACCGAGGACTTCACCTACGACGCCTCCCTCGTCACCGCCCGGCTGCACGGCGGCGTCGTGCGGCTCGCGCTGAGTGTCGGGCTGCCGGCCCTCGACTTCGTCGACCCCGGCGGCCTGCGCACGGAGGGCTCCGCACTCGAACGCAACCGCGACCTGGTGCGCGCGACCACCCTCGCCGACTGGTTGCCGACCATCAGCACCGGTGACGACGGTGCCGGCGAGGACCTGCTCGGTTGCTCCGACGTGGCGCTGCCCGACGACGACGCCGGACTCGGCACGCTCGCCGTCGTCGGCTTCGACGCCGCCACCCCCGAGACCTGGGACGTCTCCGCGGTGGCCACCGACTCCCTGACCGCCTACTTCTCCGCGGACCGGATGGTGCTCGCGACCAGCGCGTGGGGCGGCGGGGGCTGGTGCTGCGTGGACCCGCCGACGACCGGGGGCGACGACGGCACGACGCGCCTGTACTCCTTCGCGCTCGTGGGGACCTCGACGACCTACGTCGCGTCCGGCGAGGTCGAGGGATCAGTCGCCGACCGCTGGGCGATGGACGCGGCGGACGGGGTGCTGCGGCTCGCCGTGGGACCGACGACGATGACCGGCAACTTCAACTCCGTGGTGACCCTCGAGGAGTCCGGCGACGACCTGCACGAGCTCGGGCGGGTCGACAAGCTCGGGGTGGACGAGCAGATCAAGTCAGTGCGGTGGTTCGACGATCTCGCGATCGTGGTCACCTTCCGCCAGACCGACCCGCTCTACGCCGTCGACCTCACCGACCCGGCGGCGCCGGCGCTGCTGGGCGAGCTCAAGGTGCCCGGCTTCTCGGAGTACCTCCACCCGCTCGGCCGCTGGCGGATGATCGGCGTCGGACAGGCCGCCGACGCCTCGACCGGGATGACGCAGGGTGCCCAGGCGGCCCTGTTCGACGTACACGACGTGACCCGGCCGAGGCGGCTCGACGTGACCACGTACGCCGCCGGCAGTCGCGCCCAGGCCGCGGTCGACCCACGTCAGTTCACCTGGCTCCCCGAGCAGCGCACGGTGCTGACCGTGGTCGCCGAGGGCGACGTCGGCACGACCGGGTCGGTCTCGGTGCTGCGCGTGGAGGCAGGCCGGCTCACGAACCGGATGGTGGAGGTGGAGTACGGCGCCGAGGTCGACCAGGTGCGGCTCGTCCCGCTGGCGACCGGCAAGGTCGTCCTGGTGACCGGCGACGCGGTGACGTTCTTCGACCTCGACGGCTGAGGCGCACGTCGTATTCTCGATGCATGTGCCGCAACATCCGCCCGCTCCACAACTTCGAGCCACCGGCGACGCGTGACGAGGTGACCGCCGCGGCGCTGCAGTACGTCCGCAAGGTCAGCGGCTCGACGAAGCCGTCGCAGGCCAACCAGGCGGCGTTCGACCAGGCCGTGCGCGAGATCGCGCACCTCACGCAGCACCTGCTCGACGACCTGGTCACCGCCGCGCCCCCCAAGGACCGCGACGTCGAGACGGCCAAGGCCCGGGCGCGCGCCGAGCTGCGCTACGCACGGTGACCGACGCCCGGATACTCCCCTCCCTTCGGGTTGCTCCCGAGGGCCGTCGGCAACCCGAAGGTGGTGGAGTATCCGACGTGCTCGACCTGCTGCGGGGCCGCGAGCTCGTGGTGCTCACCGGGGCCGGGCTGAGCACCGACTCGGGCATCCCCGACTACCGGGGGCCGGGCGCGCCTACCAGGACGCCGATGACGCTCCAGGAGTTCTGCTCGGGGCCGGACGCGCAGCGGCGGTACTGGGCGCGCTCGCACCTTGGCTGGTCGCGGATGGGCACCGCGAAGCCCAACGCCGGCCACCACGCCCTGGCCCGGCTCGACCCGGCGCTGCTCATCACCCAGAACGTCGACGGGCTGCACGAGCGAGCCGGCTCCCGGTCGATGGTCGCCCTGCACGGCCGCGTCGCCGACGTGGTCTGCCTCGACTGCGGCGCCGTCACCCCGCGTCCCCGGCTCCAGACCCGCCTCACCGACGCCAACCCCGGGTACGCCGCGGCCCACGCTGCCGCGCCGACCCGCCCTGACGGCGACGCCGAGCTCGACGACATCGAGGGGTTCGTGGTGCCCGGCTGCGAGGCCTGCGGCGGCCCCCTCAAGCCGGACGTGGTCTTCTTCGGCGAGAACGTCCCCGCCTCGCGGGTGGCCCGCTGCTACGCGGCCGTGGACGCCCTCGCCCCCGACGACGGGGCGCTACTGGTGGTCGGCTCGTCGCTGACGGTGATGAGCGGGCTGCGCTTCGTCAAGCGCGCCGCGAAGGCCGATGTCCCGGTGGTGATCGCCAACCGGGGAGCCACCCGCGGCGACGACCTCGCGACGTACACGCTCGACGTGGGGTGCAGCGAGTTCCTCACGACCCTGAGCCCCTGAGCGCCCGAGCTACATCCGTCGGACGAAGATGTGCGCTGCCGCCTCGGGGTCGATCTCGGCACTCTCGCCGCCGGAGCCGACGAGCACACCGGCGGGCGTCTGGCTGACCTCGATCACCTTGTCGGGCAGCGCGCCTACCCGGCGCAGTGTCGACATCAGCGACTCGTCCTTCTGCGTCTCCTCCGAGATCCGTCGCACGCGCACCCGTGAGGCGGTGCCCTCGACGGCGTCCCACAACGACTCGACGCCGTCCATGAACTCCTCGCCGGCGACCTGGCCGAGCTCGTCGAGCCCCGGGATCGGGTTGCCGTACGGCGACTCCGTGGGGTGGCCGAGCAGGTCGAGCAGGCGGCGCTCGACGTTCTCCGACATCACGTGCTCCCAGCGGCAGGCCTCGGCGTGCACGAGCTCCCAGTCGAGCCCGATCACGTCGGTGAGGAGCCGCTCGGCGAGCCGGTGCTTGCGCATCACCCGGGTAGCGAGCCGGTGGCCCTCGTGGGTGAGCTCGAGGTGCCGGTCGCCCTGCACGGTCACCAGGCCGTCGCGCTCCATGCGAGCCACCGTCTGCGACACCGTCGGTCCGCTCTGGTGCAGCCGCTCCGCGATCCGGGCCCGCAGCGGCACGATGTCCTCCTCGACCAGCTCGTAGATGGTCCGGAGGTACATCTCGGTGGTGTCGATCAGGTCGCTCACCCCACCATTCTCGCCCATGGCCGGAAGTCGGCGTGCCGACGGTGTCGACGCAGGGCCGACGGAGGGCTGGCAGCGGACTGGCAGAGTGGAGCAATGGCTTCGGTGATGTGGTTCCGGCGCGACCTCCGGCTCGCGGACAACCCTGCCCTGGTGGAGGCGTGCGTCGACGGGGAGGTCCTCCCCCTCTTCGTGCTCGACCCGGCCCTGTGGGGTCCCGCCGGCCCGTCGCGCCGGGCCTACCTGGCGGCCAGCCTGCGTGCCCTCGACGCCTCCCTGCGCCAGCACGGCGCGAAGCTGTCGGTGGTCCGCGGCAATCCGGTCCGCCGGGTCGCGCTCGCGGCGAGGGAGGTCGGCGCCGACCGGGTGCACGTCGCTGCCGACCACGGCCCGTACGGCCACCGCCGCGACACCGCCGTGGAGCACGCACTCGCCGAGCATGGTGTCGAGCTGGTGCGTACCGGCTCGCCGTACGCCGTGGCACCCGGGCGGGTGACCAAGGACGACGGCACCCCCTACAAGGTGTTCACGCCCTTCTCCAAGGCCTGGGCCCAGCACGGCTGGCGCGGCCCGATCGACGCCCCGACCGGCGCCTCGTGGCTGGCGCTCGCGGACACCACCGAGATCCCCGACCCCACCCTGCCGAGCGACCTCGCCCTCCCCGAGGCCGGCGAGCAAGCCGCGTCGGCACGGTGGCGGACCTTCCTCGACGAGGGGCTGGCCGGCTACCAGAGCGCCCGCGACAAGCCCGCCGTCGAGGGCACCTCGCGGATGTCGGTGCACTTGAAGTACGGCGAGGTCCACCCGCGCACGCTGCTCGCCGACCTGGCCGAGCACGCCGGCGCCGGGTCGTCGACCTTCCGCAACGAGCTCGCGTGGCGGGAGTTCTACGCCGACGTGCTCTGGCACCACCCCGCGTCGGCGCGCGACTACCTGCGCCCGGAGTTCGCCCGGATGGAGTATGACGAGCCCGGCCCGGACCTGACGGCCTGGCAGGAGGGTCGCACCGGCTACCCGATCGTCGACGCGGGGATGCGCCAGCTGCGCGCGACCGGCTGGATGCACAACCGGGTGCGGATGATCGTGGCCAGCTTCCTGGTCAAGGACCTGCACGTGGAGTGGCAGCACGGCGCCCGGCACTTCCTGCACTGGCTGGTCGACGGCGACCTCGCCAGCAACAACCACGGCTGGCAGTGGGTGGCCGGCTCCGGCACCGACGCGGCGCCGTACTTCCGGGTGTTCAACCCGCTCTCGCAGGGACGCAAGTTCGACCCCGGCGGGGGCTACGTGCGCCGGTGGGTCGCCGAGCTGACCGACGACCCCGATCCGCACGCGACGGGGGCCCGCAACGGCTACCCCGACCCGGTGGTGGACCACGCCGAGGAACGCCGCGAGGCGCTGGACCGATGGGAGCGGATCCGCCGATGACGCACGCACCCGCCCTGGTCGTCGACCCACGATTCTGCGGTCCCCGACTCTCCGGCAACGGGGGGTGGACCTCAGGTGCGCTGGCCGCGCGGCTCGACGGCCTCGCGGCGCCCTGGCCGACCGTCTCGGTGACCCTGCACGCGCCGCCGCCGCTCGGCGTACCCCTCGCCGTCCGCGTGGACGGCGCGAGCGTCGTGCTGGAGCGTGACGGCGCGCGGGTGGCGACGGCGACGGCGGTCGACCACGTGCCGACGCCGGTCGCCGCGGTGCCCGCCGACGTGGCCCGCGCCGCCGAGGCGGCGTACCCGGGGCTGCACCACAGCCCGTTCCCGCACTGCTTCGTGTGCGGTCCCGCGCGCGCCGAGGGCGACGGGCTGCGGATCTTCACCGGCCCGGTCCGGGACGACCCCGCCGGGTCGGCGCGGATGGCGGCCACCTGGACACCTCACCCGAGCATCGCCGGCGAGCCCGGGCTCGCCGACCTGCCCTCGACGTGGGCCGCGCTGGACTGCGCGGGCGGCTGGGCCGGTGGCCTGGCCGGACGAGCGATGGTCCTGGGGCGGCTGACGGTCCGGGTCGGGTCGCTGCCGGTGATCGGGGAGGAGCACGTCGTGGTCGGCGAGGCCCGCGAGCGGCAGGGCCGCAAGACCCTCACCGCTACCACCCTGTACGACGCGTCCGGACGCCCGATCGCCTGCTCCGAGCAGATCTGGATCGCCGTCGACCCGACCCACTTCGAGGGACCGGCGGCGGATTGACCTGGCCCGAGCAGTGTGGGAATGATGGAGCCATGTCGAATTTTAACGATCCAAACTGGTGGCGGAGCGCGGTGTTCTACCAGGTCTACGTGCGCAGCTTCGCCGACTCCGACGGCGACGGCATCGGCGACCTCCCCGGCATCACCGCACGCCTCGAGCACCTCAGCGAGCTCGGCGTCGACGGCCTGTGGATCACGCCGTTCTACACCTCCCCCCAGCACGACCACGGCTACGACGTGGCCGACTACACCGACGTGGACCCCCTCTTCGGCACCCGGTCGGACGCCGACGACCTCATCGCCAAGGCACACGCTCTCGGCCTCAAGGTCGTCTTCGACATCGTTCCCAACCACACCTCGAGCGAGCACGCGTGGTTCCAGGCGGCCCTGGCCGCCGAGCCCGGCAGCCCCGAGCGCGACCGCTACCTCTTCCGCACCGGACAGGGCCCCGACGGCAGCGAGCCCCCCAACAACTGGGACTCGGTCTTCGGCGGCGCCGCCTGGACACGGCTGGAGGGGACCGACCAGTGGTACCTCCACCTCTTCGACTCCACCCAGCCCGACCTCAACTGGCGCAACCCCGAGGTCCCACTGATGTTCGAGGACGTGCTGAGGTTCTGGCTCGACCGCGGTGTCGACGGCTTCCGGGTCGACGTGGCCCACTCGCTCTTCAAGGAGTCGTCGCTGCGCGACCAGGTCAAGGACGAAGGCGAGGCCGGTGACCAGCCCGACCGAGCCGCGTCCGCGGTGTCCGGCGAGGGCGGCATGGTCGAGGCGAAGCAGAAGGACGAGCCGATGTGGGACCAGCCGGAGGTCCACGACGTCTACCGCGCCTGGCGTCGGATCCTCGACTCCTACGAGCCGGCCCGGATGTCGGTGGCCGAGGCCTGGACCCAGACCGCGGAGTCGACGGCCGCCTACGTGCGCCCCGACGAGCTGCACCAGGCGTTCAACTTCGCCTGGCTGCTCGCACCGTGGTCGGCCTCGGCCTTCCGCGAGGTCGTCACCAGCACCCTCGACGCGATCGAGCACGTCAGCGGCTCCCCCACCTGGGTGCTCTCCAACCACGACGTCACCCGCCACGTCAGTCGCTACGGGGACGACGGGGTCGGCGGGGCGCGCGCCCGGGCGGCCACCCTGGCGATGCTGGCACTGCCCGGCTCGTCGTACCTCTACCAGGGCGAGGAGCTCGGCCTGCCGCAGGTCGACGTCACCCCCGAGCACCGCCAGGACCCGTCCTGGTTCCGCACCGGAGAGCCCGGCCGCGACGGCTGTCGCGTGCCGCTGCCCTGGGGCGGCACCGAGCCGCCCTTCGAGTTCGGACCCGGCAGCGACCAGCCGTGGATCCCGCAGCCGAGCGAGTGGGCCTCGCTCACCGTGGAGGCCCAGGCGGCCGAGCCCGCCTCGACGCTGTCGTTCTACCGGGCGGCGCTCGCGGCCCGTCGGGACCTCGCGACCGCTGACGGTGAGGAAGTGACGCCGCTCGACCTCGGCGACGCGGACGTGTTCGCCTTCTCGCGCGGTCCGGTCACCGTGGTGGTCAACTGCGGCACGGAGCCGGTGACCCTGCCTGCCGGCAAGGTCGCGGTGACCAGCGGGCCGCTCGCCGGTGGGGCGCTCCCTCCCGACACCGCCGCCTGGCTGCGCTGAACTCCCGGTCGCCGAGCTCACCGGTCACACCGGTCACAGCGCGCGGTCTTCCTGTTCACTTCTCGGCCGTCGTAACGCCCGAGAAGCGCCGGATTCCCCGGCTCACCGGGGAATCTGGCAGGGGACCGACAACGCGTCAGCGCCCGCGACCAGCGTCGGGGGCGACCGTCGCATGAGCGCCCAGGGGGCTCGGCTCCAGGGCGTGGTTGTAGCGGCTCAGGGCCGAGACCAGGTCCGTGAGCTCGGCCTCGGTCCAGTCACCGAGGCGCTCGTCGAACAGCTCGCGGCGCTGCCGCGTCACCTCGGCCAGGCGACGGGTCGCCTCGGGGGTGATGGTGAGCAGCGTCGCGCGCCCGTCAGCCGGGTCGGGCTCGCGCTCCACGAGCCCGAGGTCGACGAGGTGCTGCACCTGCCGGCTGATCGCGCCCTTGTCGATCTCGAACGTGTCCACGATCGAGGAGGACCGGGCCGGCCCGCAGTCGGCGAGGTGGGCCAGGATCAGGTACGACGAGGGCTGGAGGCCGTCGTGGACGGCACGGGCGCGCTCGCCGATGACGCGGCGTACCCGCCGGATCAGCACGCCGACCTCCTGCTCGAGCTGGCCGAGCGCCTCGCCGCGCCTCATGCCGCGCCGCCTCGCGGACCGACCTGGGCCGTGGCTTGGGGGGCGATCTCGTCGGTGGTCGACACCGTGGTGCGCAACGGCACCTCGCGGATGAACACGACGCAGACCAGGGCCAGCAGCGCGAAGGGGACGGCCACCAGGAAGAGGTGTCCGGTCGCCTCGCCGAAGGCCTGCTCGAAGAGCGCGCGCACGGGGGCCGGCAGGGTCGCCAGGTCGGGGATGTTGCCGCTCTCGCGGGGGTCGGCGGTGATGCCCATCCGGTCGAGACCGTCGGCCACGGTGGCGGCCACCTGGTGGCTCAGGACCGCGCCGAGCGCGGAGACACCGATCGAACCGCCCATCGAGCGGAAGAAGGCGACCACCGAGCTGCCGGAGCCGAGGTCGGCGGTGGAGACGTTGTTCTGCACGGCGAGCACGAGGTTCTGCATGGTCGCGCCCAGCCCGAGGCCCAGCACGGTCATGTAGAGGCCGACCACGGCGAGGTTGGTGCTCTCGTCGATGGTCCCGAGCAGCGCGAGCCCGGCGACGACCAGGACCATGCCGCCGACGAGGAACCGCTTCCAGCGCCCGGTCTGGGTGATGATCCGGCCCGAGAGGATGCTGGAGACCAGCAGCCCACCGACCATGGCGACCGACATCAGCCCGGCCCGGGTGGGGCTCATGCCCCGGGCGAGCTGGAAGTACTGGCTGAGGTAGACCGTCGAGCCGAACATCGCCAGCCCGATGAGGGCGGAGGCGAGGGTGGCCAGCGAGGTGGTGCGGTCGCGGAAGAGGCGCATCGGGATGACCGGCTCCACGGCCACCTTGATCTCGACGTAGATCGCGAGCGCGAGGACGGCGACGCCGGCCGCGATCAGCCCCAGAGAGGCAGCCGAGGTCCAGGCGAACTGGTTGCCGGCGAGCGACACCCAGACCAGCAGGACGGAGACGCCGCCGACGATCAGGGTCGCGCCGAGGTAGTCGATGTGCACCTCGCGCCGGACCACCGGCAGGTGCAGGGTCTTCTGGAGGACCACGAAGGCGAGGATCGCGACGGGGATGCCGAGGAAGAACGTCCAGCGCCAGCCGAGAGGGGAGTCGACGATGACACCGCCGATCAGCGGGCCGCTCACGGTGGCCAGGGCGAACACGGCACCGATGTAGCCGGAGTAGCGGCCTCGCTCGCGCGGGCTCACCATCGAGGCGATGACCACCTGCACGAGTGCGGTCAGCCCGCCGACACCGA
Organism: Nocardioides sp.; assembly: GCA_039916425.1. GTDB lineage: Bacteria > Actinomycetota > Actinomycetes > Propionibacteriales > Nocardioidaceae > Nocardioides. Next base: position 9,082 of record JBDSLK010000011.1, on the reverse strand, counting down.
GGCCCTGGAGGGCGCGGGCACCGATCAGCACCTCCATGCTCGGGGCGAGTCCGGCGACTAGCGATCCGGACGCGAAGATGACCAGCGCGCTCTGCACGAGGATCTTCTTGCTGAACAGGTCGGCGAGCTTTCCCCAGATCGGCGTGGTGGCGGTCATCGTCAGCAACGTGGCGACGACGACCCAGGTGTAGCCGGTCTGGCTGCCGTCGAGCTCGGTGACGATGCGCGGCAGCGCGTTGGTCACGACGGTGCTCGACAGCATGGCCACGAACATGGCGAGCAGCAGGCCGGAGAGGGCTTCGAGGACCTCGCGGTGCGTCATCGGTGCGGCGACGCCGGCGTCGACCGTGGGGGTGGTGCTGGTGGTGGAGGCCACGGAGCAGGGCTCCAATCGGTGCGAAGAAAGGTTGACATTGTCAACGGTACGCCTGTTGGTTGCTAGAGGCAACTTTGTTTGGCGGCCGTCACCGGGCGACCACGACCGCCCGGAAATGCCGACGACCCGCAGGTGCGGGCTCTAGGAGCCCACTCCGGGGGACGTGATCCCGGATCACCTGCGGGTCGGGTGACTGCTGTGGATTCGCCGGCAGTACTTCGGCGGGCCGGTTGCTGCTAGCGGGCAGCCACCTCACGCGTCCTATGGGAACTCATGCTGTGGACCACCTCCTTCCTCGTGTAGGACGAGCGTAGGCCGCCGACGCGAACCGCTCAAGGGGATTGCTCTCAGAGCGAGACGACCGCCCGGGCGAACTGCGACTCGTAGAGCCGGGCATAGGCGCCCTCGGCGGCCAGCAGCTCTGTGTGAGTGCCCTGCTCCACGATGGCGCCGTGCTCCATCACCAGGATCAGGTCGGCGTCGCGGATGGTGGAGAGCCGGTGGGCGATGACGAAGGACGTCCGGTCGGTGCGCAGCGCCGCCATTGCCTGCTGGAGCAGCAGCTCGGTGCGGGTGTCGACCGACGACGTGGCCTCGTCGAGGATCAGCAGCGCGGGGTCGGCCAGGAAGGCCCGCGCGATCGTGATCAGCTGACGCTCACCGGCCGACAGGTTGTCGCCGTTCTCGTCGATGACCGTGTCGTAGCCGGCCGGCAGCGAGTGCACGAAGCGGTCCACGAAGGTGGCGCGGGCCGCCTCCAGCACCCGCTCCTCGGTGGCCTCGGGATGGCCGTAGGCGATGTTGTCGCGGATGGTGCCCTCGAAGAGCCAGGTGTCCTGGAGCACCATCCCGATCGCCGAGCGCAGACGCGTCCGGGGCATGGTCGCGATGTCGGTGCCGTCGATGGTGATCCGGCCGGCATCGACCTCGTAGAACCGCATCACCAGGTTGACCAGCGTGGTCTTGCCGGCACCCGTGGGTCCGACGATGGCCACGGTGCTGCCCGGCCGAGCCACCAGCGAGAGGTGCTCGATCAACGGGCGGTCGGGGCTGTAGGCGAACGACACGTCCTCGAACCTGACCTCCCCCGAGCGCGTCGGGCCGTCGATCCCACCGGCGAGTGCCTCGGTCCCGGCCACGTCGGGGCGTTCCTCCTCGGCGTCGAGGAGCTCGAAGACCCGCTCGGCGGAGGCCACCCCGCTCTGCATCAGGTTGGCCATCGAGGCGACCTGGGTGAGCGGCTGCGTGAACTGGCGGGAGTACTGGATGAACGCCTGCACGTCGCCCAGCGACATCGAGCCGCTGGCGACCCGGAGGCCGCCGAGGACCGCGATCACGACGTAGTTGAGGTTCCCGACGAACATCATCAGCGGCATGATCAGCCCGCTCACGAACTGCGCGCCGAACGATGCGGCGTACAGCTCGTCGTTCTCCTCGGCGAACACCTCCTCGGCGTGCCGGCGACGACCGAAGACCGTGACGAGGTCGTGCCCCGAGAAGGTCTCCTCGATGTGGGCGTTGAGCCGTCCGGTGCGTCGCCACTGGGTAACGAACAGACCCTGGGACCGGCCCATCACCACCTTGGTCAGCGCCATGGAGATCGGCACCGAGACCAGCGCCACCAGCGCCAGCACCGGCGAGATCCAGAACATCATCGACAACACTGCCACGACGGTGAGCAGCGAGGTCAACAGCTGGCTCATCGTCTGCTGGAGGGTCTGGCTGATGTTGTCGATGTCGTTGGTGACCCGGCTCAGCAGCTCACCGCGCGGCTGCCGGTCGAAGTAGCTCAACGGCAACCGGTTGACTTTGTCCTCGACGTCGGCGCGCATCCGCAGCACGGTGGCCTGGACCACGTCGTTGAGCAGGTAGCCCTGCAGCCACGCCAGCAGGGACGCCGCGAGGTAGACCGCCAGCACCAGCAGGAGCACGGAGCGCACCGCGTCGAAGTCGACGCCCTGCCCCGGCACCAGGTCGAGCGCGGCGAGCATGTCGGCCCGGGAACCCTCCCCGGAGGACCGCAGCCGCGCGACCGCCTCGTCCTGGGTCACCCCCGGCGGCAGGCCGCGCCCCACGACACCGGCGAAGATCAGGTCGGTGGCCCGGCCGAGGATCCGGGGACCCACCGACGTCAGGGCGACGCTGACCACCGCGAGCAGCACCACGGCGGAGGCCTTGACGCCCTGGGGACGCAGCCGGGCCACCAGCCGCTTGGCCGACGGTCCGAAGTCGCTGGCCTTCTGGCCGACCATGCCGCCGCCGAACGGGCCGCGACCCGGTCCCGGCCCCGCCTGGATCCGTTCGGTCTCCTGGATCGTCCCGGCCGGCTTCTCCGCACCCGTCGAGGCGGTCATGCGGCGTCCTGCGCACTCAGCTGGGAGTCGACGATCTCCTGGTACGTCGTGCACGTCGCGAGCAGCTCGTCGTGAGTGCCGCGGCCGACGACGAGGCCGTCCTCGAGCACGAGGATCAGGTCGGCGTCGCGGATCGTGGAGACCCGTTGCGCCACGATGACGACGGTCGCCTCCCGCGTAGCCGGGGCCAGAGCCGCCCGGAGCCGGGCGTCGGTGGCCAGGTCGAGCGCCGAGAACGCGTCGTCGAAGAGGTAGATCTCCGGGCGCCGGACCACGGCGCGGGCGATGGCCAGCCGTTGGCGCTGACCACCGCTGACGTTGGTGCCGCCCTGCGCGATGGCCGCCTCGAGCCCGCCGTCCATCTCCCTCACGAAGTCGACCGCCTGAGCGACCTCGAGAGCCGCCCACATCTCCTCGTCGGTGGCGTCCTCCTTGCCGAAGCGCAGGTTGCTGGCGACGGTGCCGCTGAACAGGAAGGCCCGCTGCGGCACCAGCCCGATCGACGACCACAACAGGTCGGGGTCGAGGTCGCGCACGTCCACGCCGTCGATGCGCACCGCACCACCGGTGGCGTCGAAGAGCCGCGGGACCAGGTTGACCAGCGTCGACTTGCCGGCTCCGGTCGAGCCGATCACCGCGACCGTCCGGCCTGGCTCGGCGCGGAACGAGACGCCGCGCAGCACCGGGTAGTCCGCCCCGGGATAGCTGAACGCCACGTCGTCGAGCTCGAGCAGGCCCGACACCCGCACGGGGGTCACCGGGTCGGCCGGCGGCACGACCGAGGACTCGGTCTCGAGCACCTCGGTGATCCGGTCGGCGCAGACCGACGAGCGCGGCACCATCATGAGCGTGAAGGTCGCCATCATCACCGACATCAGGATCTGCACCAGGTAGGTCAGGAACGCCGTCAGCGCACCGACCTGCATCGCCCCGCTGTCGACGCGGTGACCGCCGAACCAGAGCACGGCGACGCTCGAGACGTTGAGGATGAGCATCACCGCGGGGAACATGGTGGCCATCCAGCGCCCGGCCCGCACCGACACGGCGGTCAGGTCCTCGTTGGCCTCGGCGAAGCGCTCGGTCTCGTGCTGCTCGCGGGCGAACGCACGGACCACCCGAACGCCGGTGATCTGCTCGCGCAGCAGCCGGTTGACCTCGTCGATGCGGGTCTGCATCGCCCGGAACGACGGCACCATCCGCCAGGCGATGACGCCCACGATCAGCACGAGCGCGGGCACGACGGCACCGAGCAGCCAGGAGAGGCCGAGGTCCTCGCGCATTGCCATCACCACGCCACCGACCATCATGATCGGCGCCGCCACCAACAGCGTGCAGCCCATCAGCACCAGCATCTGCACCTGCTGGACGTCATTGGTCTGGCGGGTGATCAGCGACGGGGCCCCGAACTGCTGGACCTCCCGGTTGCTGTAGGACCCGACGCGACGGAAGATCGCGGCCCGCAGGTCGCGTCCGAAGCTCATCGCGGTGCGCGCGGAGTAGTAGACGGCGGCCGCCGAGCAGGCGATCTGCACCAACGAGACCACCAGCATCAGCACACCCCGGCGCAGGATGTAGCCGGTGTCGCCGGTCACGACGCCGTTGTCGATGATGTCGGCGTTCAGGCTGGGCAGGTAGAGCGCGGCCATGGTGCCCACGAACTGGAGGGCGACGACGTACCCCAGCCAGCGTCCGTACGCCGCCAGGTGGGTGCGGAGCAGCCGGACCAGCATCAGGACCTCGTCTCGAGCAGGCCGCCGAGCAGCACGTCGGCGAGCTCGTCGGGCGTCAGGGAGCGGTCGCTGCGCGGCATGCCGGGGTGCCACATCCCGAACACCAGGGAGCGCAGCACCACCGCCGCGTGCTCGGGCGTCACCCGCAGCTCGTCGGCGTGCGGCACGAAGACCAGGTCGCGCAGGTCCGCGAGCAGGGCCTGGTTGGCCTCGACCACGAAGGCGGGCGGTCCCTTCGGGCCCTGCCGGTGCTCCTCGGACATCAGCACCGAGCGCAGGGCCATCATCACCAGCATCGAGCGCTCCATCCGCGCCGCCAGCACCGTGACGGTCGCGACCACCTTGGCGTTGAGGTCCGGCAGGCCGGCCATCTGCTCGGCCATGTCCTCACGGCCGCGGCGGGGCCTGATGGTGTCCTCGGCCACCGCCAACAACAGCGCCCGCTTGTCGGGGAAGACCCCGAAGATCGTGCCCTCCGCGACGCCGGCCGCCTCGGCGATCAGCTTGGTCGTGACGTGGCTGCCGTGCTCGACGAGCAGTGGCATCGTCGCGGCGACGATCGCCGCGCGACGGTCCTCGGCACTCATCGGCGCGGCGCGGGGAGTCATGCGGAGAGATTATCTGAGTGAGCACTCACTCACAAGGGAGCCTCAGGGCGAGAGCCGCTCCACGCTCCAGCCCTCGTGGTCAGGCGAACGCCGGTAGACCAGCCGGTCGTGCAGGCGGTCACGCCGGCCCTGCCAGAACTCCACGACCTCGGGCCGCACGACGTACCCGCCCCACGCCGGCGGGACCGGCACCTCGATGCTCTCGGGGTAGCGGGTCTCGGCGGCCGCGTAGGCGTCCTCGAGCTCGGACCGGTCGGCGACCGGCGAGGACTGGTGGGAGGCCCACGCTCCCAGCTGGGCGCCGCGGGGGCGCGCGGAGAAGTAGAGCGCGACGTCCTCACGGAGCAGCTGGGACGCCACGCCCTCGATGCGCACCTGCCGCTCGATCGGGTGCCAGGGGAAGAGCAAAGAGCACGCCGGGTTGCCGGCCAGCTCGACGCCCTTGCGGGAGAGCAGGTTGCTGTAGAAGGCGAAGCCCCACTCGTCGAGACCCTTGAGCAGCACCATCCGCGACGAGGGCTGGCCCTCCCCGGAGACGGTCGACAGCACCATCGCGTTGGGCTCCGGCAGCTCCGCGGCGACCGCGTCGTCGAGCCAGCGCTGGAACATCGCGGTGGGCTCCGGCTCGAGCTCCTGCTCGTGCAGGCCGCCTCTGCTGTACTCCGCGCGCATGGCCGACCACTTCGACGAACTCCCGTCACTCATGCCTCGAACACTAGCCCGGCGAACCAGGCGCGGATGCGCCGTCGGGACGCGGGGTGCACAATGCAAACCGCTGTCCCGCGAACTGCGCGGGGCCTCCCGAAGGAGAGCCACTCGCATGAGTGCACCAGAAGGCGTCCAGCACGGTCTCGAGGGCGTCGTCGCCTTCGAGACCGAGATCGCCGAGCCCGACAAGGAGGGGTCGGCGCTGCGCTACCGCGGCGTCGACATCGAGGAGATCGTGGGGCGGGTGCCCTTCGAGAAGGTCTGGGGCCTGCTCATCGACGGCGCCTACGCGCCCGGCCTCCCGCCGGCCGAGCCCTACAACATCCCGATCCACACCGGGGACGTCCGCGCCGACGTGCAGGCGGGCGTCGCGATGCTGGCCCCCATGCTGGGCATGAAGCAGACCTACGACATCTCCGACGAGGAGGCCCGGCGCGACCTGTCGCGGGTGGCGGTGATGGTGCTGTCCTTCGCCGCCCAGGCCGCTCGCGGACTCGGGCAGCCGATCGTCTCGCAGCGCGAGGTGGACGAGGGCGCGACCCTCGCCGAGCGCTTCCTGATCCGCTGGAAGGGGGAGGCCGACCCCGCTCAGACCAAGGCGATCGACGCCTACTGGAGCTCGGCGGCCGAGCACGGGATGAACGCCTCCACCTTCACCGCGCGGGTCATCACCTCGACGGGGGCCGATGTCGCGGCGGCGTTCTCCGGGGCCATCGGCGCGATGAGCGGCCCCCTGCACGGTGGTGCGCCCTCACGCGTCCTCGGCATGATCGAGGAGGTCGAGAAGTCCGGCGACGCCCGCGCCTACGTCAAGCGCCTGCTCGACGACGGCGAGCGGCTGATGGGCTTCGGGCACCGCGTCTACCGTGCCGAGGACCCGCGCGCCCGCGTACTACGGCGTACGGCGCGCGAGCTGTCCGCACCCCGCTACGAGGTGGCGGAGGCCCTGGAGCAGGCCGCCCTCGCCGAGCTGCGCGAGCGCCGTCCCGACCGGGTGCTGGAGACCAACGTGGAGTTCTGGGCCGCGATCGTCCTCGACTTCGCCCAGGTGCCGGCGCGGATGTTCACCTCGATGTTCACCTGTGCACGCACGGCGGGCTGGTCGGCCCACATCCTGGAGCAGAAGCGCACCGGGCGGCTGATCCGCCCGTCCGCGATCTACACCGGCCCCGCCTCACGGCCCGCCGACGACGTCGAGGGCTGGGACCCGGCCTGGGGCGAGTGACCGACGCCCACGGGTGAGCCCGCCCCACCTCCACACCGTCGTCGGGACCATGGGACGAGCCGCTCCCCGGGGCCGAGCAGGGCGAGGTGGTCTACGCGCTCACCCGGCGTGATTGGCTGCACCGATGAGCACCGAGGACATCACGATGTGGGACGACGAGGCCGCGGCGTACGACGAAGCGGCCGACCACGGGTTGCGCGACCCGGCGGTCCGGGCCGCCTGGCGTGACCTGCTGCTCGAGGTGTTGCCGCCCGCGCCCGCGCGAATCGCGGACCTCGGGTGCGGCACCGCCACCTTGTCGCTCCTGCTCGCCGACGCCGGCTACACCGTGGACGGCGTGGACTTCTCCCCCGCGATGGTCGCCCTGGCGCGCGCCAAGGTGGCTGGGCGCGGCGACGTGACGGTGGCCGAGGGCGACGCGGGCGCCCCGCCGCTCGCGGCCGGCGGCTACGACGTGGTGCTGTGCCGCCACGTGCTGTGGGCGTTGCCCGACCAGGTCGCCGTGCTGGGCCGGTGGGTCGACCTGCTCGCGCCCGGAGGTCGGCTGGTGCTGGTCGAGGGCAGCTGGACGACCGGCGCCGGGCTTACCGCCCTGGAGACGCTGGCCCTGCTCGACGCGGCCGGCCGGCGCGGCGTCGCCCGGCACCTGACGGAGCCGACCTTCTGGGGCCGCGAGATCACCGACGAGCGCTACCTCGTGGTCGCCTGAGCGGACCCGGCAGCGCCGAGGTCCTCCACGGGCTGGAGCACCCGGGCGAAGCAGCGGTTCTCAGGCGCGTCCCGGTAGTGCCCGAAGCCCGGGATCGCGGTGTAGCCGGACGACTCGTAGAGCGCGATGGCCTCGGGCTGGGCGTTGCCGGTCTCCAGGATCATCACCTCAGCACCGGCAGTACGCGCGGTCGCCTCGAGGTGGGCGAGCATGGCCCTGGCGAGCGCCCGGCCGCGGGCGGCGGGCACGACGTACATCCGCTTGATCTCGGCGCTAAGGGTGCTGCCGAGGGCCTCCACGTCGCTGCGCAGCCGCCAGGCGCCGGTCGCGACGGGCTCGTCGTCGAGATAGCCGACGAAGAACGAACCGGCCGGGTCCTCGAACGTCGCGGGGTCGATCGGGGTGTGGTCGCGGCCGCCGTAGCGCACGACGTACTCCCCCTGCACCTCCTCCACCAGACGCGCGGCGTCCGGGTGGGTGATCGGAGCTCGCCGGATCTCCCAGGTGCCCATCTGTCCCCCTCCAGTTCGGTCGGCGCGGATCAGGCTGCCACAATGGAGGCCTGACAGCGTCGTCAGGCCCCGACCACAACGCAAAGGTGACCTCTCGTGACGCTGCAGATCCCCGACAACCTCCTGCCGGCCGACGGGCGCTTCGGTGCCGGCCCGTCGAAGATCCACCCCGATCACCTCACCGCCCTCGCCGCGACCGGCACGTCGCTGATGGGCACCTCCCACCGCCAGGCCCCGGTGCGCGACCTGGTGGGTCGCGTGCGCGACGGCCTCGGCACGTTCTTCGACGTGCCCGACGGCCACGAGGTGGTGCTCGGCAACGGAGGGGCGACGGCGTTCTGGGACATCGCGACCTACGGGCTGATCCGGGCGAAGAGCCAGCACCTGTCGTTCGGCGAGTTCTCGGCCAAGTTCGCCTCCGCCGCGAAGGCGGCGCCGTGGCTGGCCGACCCGAGCGTGGTCAAGGCCGAGCCCGGCACCCGCCCGGCGCCGGTCGCCGAGGTCGGTGTCGACGTCTACGCCTGGGCCCACAACGAGACCTCCACCGGCGTAATGGCGCCCGCGCTGCGCCCCGAGGGGGCCGACGACGAGGCCCTCGTGCTCGTCGACGCCACCTCCGGTGCGGGCGGCCTGCCTGTCGACCTGCGCGAGGTCGACACCTACTACTTCGCGCCGCAGAAGAGCTTCGCTTCCGACGGTGGCCTCTGGCTGGCGGTGATGTCGCCGGCCGCCGTGGAGCGGGCCGCGACCCTCGCCGCGTCGGGCCGCCACATCCCGGCGTTCTTCGACCTGCCCACGGCGATCGACAACTCGCGCAAGAACCAGACCTACAACACCCCGTCGGTGGCGACCCTCTTCCT
>JBDSLK010000010.1:0-8842 GCA_039916425.1 Nocardioides sp. | reverse complement strand
CCTTCCTTGCCGACCTTGTCCATGGCCTCGGCGATGATCTCGCCGACGGTCTCGTCGGCCGCGGAGATGGACGCGGTGGACGCGATCTGCTCCTTGGTCTCGACGTCCTTGGCCATGCTGATCAGCTGCTCGGACAGGGCGGACACGGCGGCCTCGATGCCACGCTTGAGGCTCATCGGGTTGGCACCCGCAGCCACGTTGCGCAGGCCCTCACGGACCATGGCCTGGGCGAGGACCGTGGCGGTCGTGGTGCCGTCACCGGCCACGTCGTCGGTCTTCTTGGCGACCTCCTTGACGAGCTCGGCCCCGATCTTCTCGTAGGGGTCCTCCAGCTCGATCTCCTTGGCGATGGACACCCCGTCGTTGGTGATCGTGGGGGCGCCCCACTTCTTCTCGAGGACGACGTTGCGACCCTTGGGGCCGAGCGTGACCTTGACGGCGTCCGCGAGCGTGTTCATGCCACGCTCGAGACCGCGCCGGGCCTCCTCGTTGAAAGCAATCAGCTTGCTCATATCCGGGTGATTCCTCACGCGTTCTTCAGTCGTGGAGGACCGGGTCACTGCCCGCGACGGACGGCCCGGCGGACCCGGCGGACCCTTCCCGCCGGCGCTACGGACCTCAGCTCTCCGGTCCTGATGCCTGTCACTCTCATGAGGAGAGTGCCAGCCTCATGTTTAGCACTCGACGAGGTCGAGTGCAAACGCCTGTCCGCGGCGTACGACGCCCCGCGCGAGCGCCTCAGGCGGGGGTGCGACCCGGCGGGAACCCCCCCGCGGCGATCGGTCCCCAGCGCTCGACGGTGAGGCGCACCAGGCTCTTGCCCTGACGGCGCATCGCCTCGCGGTACTCGTCCCAGTCGGGGTGCTCCCCCGAGATCGCCCGGTAGTAGTCCACGAGCGGCTCCACCGATTCGGGCAGGTCGATCACCTCGGCGCTGCCGTCGAGCTGCACGTAGGGGTCGTTCCAGTCGTCGGAGTGGACCAGGATCGAGGCACGCGGATCCCGCCTCAGGTTGTGGACCTTCGCCCGCTCCGGGTACGTCGAGACGACCACCCGGCCGCCGTCGTCCAGCCCGCAGCTCACCGGGGACATCTGGGGCGAGCCGTCACGGCGGTAGGTCACCAGGGTGCCCTGGTGGCGGGGCCGGACGAACCCCTCCATGGCCTCGCGGTCGACGCGGTCTGCGGTGGCGATCTTGGGGCTCATGCGTCTCGACGTTACCGGGATCGGGTAGGAAAGGGGTATGACTCTCTCCCGGCTGATCGCCCGACCGATGCTCGCCTCCATGTTCGTGGTGGGCGGCGCCAACTCCCTGAAGGCGGCCTCCGGCAAGGCCGACGCCGCCGAGCCGGTGACCGATCACGTCGTCGCCTTCATGCGCAAGGTGGCGCCCCAGGTGCCGATGCCGAGCGACCCGACCACCCTGGTCCGGATCAACGGCGCCGCCCAGTTGCTCGCCGGCCTGGCCCTGGCCACCGGCCGAGCCCCCCGCCTCTCGGCGGCCGTCCTGGCCGCCAGCCTGATCCCGACCACGGCCGCGGGCCACCGCTTCTGGGAGGAGACCGACCCGGCCACGCGCGCTGCGCAGCGGATCCACTTCTTCAAGAACGTCTCGATGCTGGGTGGCCTGGTGATCGCCTCGGGCGACACCGACGGCAAGCCCGGGGTCGCATGGCGAGCCCGCCGGGCTGCCAAGGACGTCCGTCGCGAGACCGGTCGCCTCGCCCACGACGCGCGGCGTGAGGCCAAGCTGGCCGCTGCCTCGATCCACTAGGTAGCGGCGCGACCCAGGCGCTGGCGGAGCAGGTCGGCGAAGACGACGGCGTTGCCGGGCAGCACGTCGAGGTAGAGGCCCGGTTCGGTCACCTCGAGCTCGCTGACCGCCAGCGTCCCGTCGGACAGCCGCAGCTGGTCGACCCGCGCGTAGTCGAGGGGGTGGCCGAGCAGCTCCCCGACGCGTGACACCGCGCGCAGGGCCAGGTCGGCGGCCTCCTCGCGCAACGGCACCGCCCTGGTGGCACCCCCGTAGTGCTCGTGCACCCGCACCTCGTCCCCGGCGGGCCACTTGTCGACCTGCGACACCGCTCGACCGTCCAGCACGAACACCGACGTCTCCCCCTCGGTCCGCACGGAGCCCACGAGGGGTTGGACGACCCAGGGACCCCGGGCCGCCGGAAGCTCGGGGTGGTCCACGAACTCACGCCCGAGCCGTGGGTCGGCCGGGTCGTCGACGACCAGCACGCCGGCGCCCCCGGCGCCGACCCGGGGCTTGACCACAGCGGTGCCGAACTCTGTCACCCCGCGCGCCAGGGCATCATGGTCCACGGCGTCCCGGGTAGGCACGACCGGCAGGTCGCCCAGCAGGGTCAGGTAGATCTTGTCGAGATTCCAGGCGAAGACGTCGGCGCCGTTGAGCAGCCGACCGGCCCCGACGGAGGCCGCCCAGGCGAGGAACTCCTCAGGACGTCTCACGTAGTCCCAGGCGGAGCGCACCGCGACCAGGTCGGCCGCGTCCCAGTCGACGGTCGGGTCGTCCCAGCACGCCCACCGCGCCTCGATCCCGCGGTCGGCCAGGACTGCGTCGAGCACCTCCGCCCCGGGCTCGCCGGATGGCCAGGCGGACGAGGTCACGAGCAGCACGGTCACCCGCACGACGTTAGTCGGCAGCAGGTCCGCGCCCCCTGTCGATTTCCGCCGGTCCCGGCCGTCATCTCGGTGTCAGACTCATCACCACACTCCGAGAGGAACCACCATGAGCGAGTACATCGTCCTGCTGCCCGACAACGAGGAGTCCTGGGCCATGGCCGACGAGAGCAGGAAGCAGGCGGTCTACGCCCAGCACGCGGCGTTCGCCCAGGCCCTCGCCGAGCGTGGGCACAAGATGACCGGCGGGGCCGAGCTGGCCCGGGCGTCGCAGGGTCACGTCGTCCGCAGCACCGGCACCGCCTCCGAGGTGACGATCACCCAGGGTCCGTACGCCGAGACCGTCGAGCAGCTCAGCGGCTTCTACCTGGTCGAGACCGACAACCTCGACGATCTGCTCCAGGTCTGCGGCATGCTCGCGGGTGAGACCGGGCTCGAGGTGCGGCCCTGCATCGACCACTCGGGCGACATGGCGTGAAGTACCTCGTGCTGATGGCGGGCGACCCCGACGTCTGGGACCGCGCCACCGAGACCGAGCGGGCGGTGATCTTCGACGCGCACCGCGACTTCGCGGCCGCGGTCCACGCGCGGGCCACCATGCTCGGCGGCGAGGCGTTGGCCGGGCCGGAGGCGGCGGTGACGGTGCGTCCCGGTGGCGCCGACCGGGTGGTGACGGAGGGACCGTTCGCCGAGACCGTGGAGCAGCTCGGCGGTTTCTACCTGGTCGAGGCCCCGGACCGCGACGCGGTCGTGGACCTGTGCCGGGTCCTGCCCGCGTCCTACAGCGTCGAGGTCCGTCCCGTCGTCGACATCGAGGGTTTCGAGGACTAGTCGTGCCCGACGGCCAGGATCTCGCTGAGGTCTGGCGCGGCGAGTGGGGCCGCTTGCTGGCCCTGCTCGCCGCGCAGTACCGACGCCTCGACCTCGCCGAGGACGGGCTGGCCGACGCCTTCGAGGCCGCCGCCCGCACCTGGCCCCGCGACGGCGTCCCCGCCAATCCGCCCGGCTGGCTGCTCACCACGGCCCGCCGACGCGTCATCGACCGGCTCCGCGCGGAGGCGGTCGCCGTCCGCACCCTGCCCCGGCTCGCCGTCGAGGCGGAGCTCACCGAGGAGGTGCAGTGCGTCATGGCCGATGCCGGCGAGACGATCAGGGACGAACGGCTGCGTCTCGTCCTGCTCTGCGCCCACCCGGCGCTGGCCCCGGAGTCCGCTTCCGCGCTGACCCTGCGGCTGGTGCTCGGCATCTCGACGGCCGACATCGCCCGGCTCTTCCTGGTCAGCACCCGGACGATGGCCGCCCGGCTGACCCGGGCCCGCCGTCGCGTCGCGGGAGAGTCGTTCCGGGTGCCCTCCGGCCGCGAGCTCGAGGACCGGGTCGACACCGCCGCCCAGGTCGCCTACCTGGCCTTCACCGCCGGCTACGCCCCGGGCTCCGGGGCCGATGTGCTGCGCGCGGACCTGGCCGGCGAGGCGATCCGACTGGCGAGGGTGCTGCGGGAGGTGGCTCCCGGTCGGTCCGAGCTCGACGCCCTGCTCGCGCTGATGCTGCTCCAGCACTCACGGCGCGCGGCCCGGGTGGAGGCTGGTGCGCTGGTCCTCCTTCCCGACCAGGACCGCACCCGCTGGGTGCGCCCGGAGATCGACGAGGCCCTCGCGCTGTTGAGCCCGCTCACCGACGCCCCGGCGGCGCCGTACCTCCTCCAGGCGCTGATCGCCGCCGAGCACTCCATCGCGTTCAGTGCCGACGACACCGACTGGTCGCGGGTCGCGGCGCGCTACCGCGAGCTGGAGGAGCTCACGGGTTCCCCGGTGGTGCGGCTCAACCGCGCGGTCGCGGTCGCCGAGGCCGATGGCCCGCTCGCCGGGCTGGCCCTGCTCGACGGCCTCGACCTGCCCGGGCACCGGCTCCCCGCCGTCCGCGGCGAGCTGCTGCTCCGCGCCGGGAGGTACGACGAGGCGCGCGACGCCTTCGACCTGGCCGTCGGGCTGTGCGACAACGAGGCCGAGCGGACCCACCTCCTCCAGCGACGCCGTCAGGTCGGCTGAGCCGCCGGCGGCCGGCGCGGCACCAGCCGGAGCGGGCCGTAGCCGGCCGAGATGCCGACGCCAACCATCGGTCGAGTGATCGAACTCATGCGCTGTGCCGCCCGAGGCGAGGAGCATGCGACCTATGACGACCCTGCACCCACCCAGGCCGGCCTCACGCCACCAGATCGACTGGTTGACCGGCGAGCTCGCGCACTGGCAGTCGGCAGGCTGGCTCGACTCCCGGCACGCCGACGAGATCCTCCACAGCTACCGCCCGACCAGCCGGCTCTCGTTGAGCCGGCTGGTCCTCACCCTCGGCGCCGGGTTCGTCGGCGTCGGGATGATCTGGCTGGTGGCGGCCAACCTCGACGCGCTCCCGCCGGCGCTGCGCTTCGGCGTGGTGGCGGCCTTCTGGGTGGTCACCACCGCCGGAGCCGAGTGGCTGGCCGGCCGCCGCGAGCACACCGGATCGATCCCCTCCCCCGTGGTCGGCGCGGCCCGCTCGGTGGCCTCGCTGGCTTTCGGCGCGGTGGTGTTCCAGGCGGCCCAGAGCCTCCAGGTGCCGGCGTACGAGCCCAAGCTGGTCGGCTTCTGGGCGTTGGGCGTGCTGGTCCTCGGTTATGCCACCCGCGCGGAGACCCCGTTGGTGATCGGCCTCGGGCTCGCCGCGGGGTGGTATGTCTGGCAGGTCGCGTGGAGCACGCCCGACGGGCTGGGCGTCGTACTGGCCTTCCTGGTCTCCGGCGTGGTCGCCGCCTCCGTCGCCACCCTGCATGGCCGGTGGTGGCCGGACTTCGCGGCACCGTGGCGCGAGGTCGCGGCGCTCCTCGTCCTGGTCGGGCTCTTCGTCGCCGCGATCCCCGAGATCGGTGGCGACGACGTCGCGTGGTCGGCCTCCCTGGTCGCGGGCCTCGCGACCGCCGGCGTCCTCGCTGTCGCCGCGGTGACCCTGGGGGCGGGCCGGGCAGGGCTCGAGCCACTGGTCGCCGCCGTCCTCACCGCGGCTGCCGCCGGGCTGGTGCTCTGGGATCCGCCCAACGACCCAGCCTCGCTCACGGCGAGCGACGTCTCGCACGCCGTGGTCGCGGTCGTCCTCTACGTCGCCGTGGCGGTCCTCGTCGCCGTGCTCGGCGTCCTGCACGACAGCTGGCGCCTCACGGCGATGGCGACCGTGGCGCTGGTGCTCTTCACCACGGTGCAGAGCTTCGCGGTCTTCGCCCGGATCATTGACGGCGCCTGGCTCTTCCTGCTGCTCGGCGTGGTCTTCCTGGCCACCGGCTACGGCTTCGACCGGGCCCGCCGCGAGCTCGCCTCGACCCTGGAAGGAGACGCGTCATGACGCTCTCGACCCCGGCCCGGCTCGGCCTGGCCCTGCTCGTCCAGCTCGCCCTCGTGGGAGCCGCCGTCACACCCCAGCTGTCGGCCCGGGTGAGCGGTGAGGAGTACCTCCTCCGGGTGGCTCCCCTCGACCCGATCGATCCGTTCCGGGGCGCGTACGTAGCCCTGGACTACCCCGACCTGCGCGCCGCAGACGGCTCCCGCACGACAGGCTTGGACGACGACCACCGCGGGACCATCTACCTCCCGCTCGAGCGGGAGGGTGACGTCTGGGTGCTGACCGCCGCCACGCGCACCCGGCCCACCACGTCGCCGTACCTCACCTGCGACGACCGCTCCTGGCTGGTCCGCTGCGGGATCGAGAGCCTCTTCCTGCCCCAGGACGAGGCTCGGGCGCTCGAGCGGGCCGTCGCCTCCGGCGAGGCGATGGCGCGGGTGCGGATCGACGGCCGGGGCCACGCCGCCCTGCTCGGGGTCGACGTGGAGTGAGCCTGACATCATCGCCGTCATGAGCTCCGAGCCCCCCTCCTACGGCGACCTCGGTGAGGCGGCCAGGCGTTGGGTGCTCGGCCAGGTCCGTGGGGACGACGGTCCGTGGATCCCCGTCACCGGCGGCGCCGATGCCCTACCGGAAACCGCGACGAGCTGCACAGCGAAGTGGCCGGCCTGGCGCACGTGCTCGCCGAGGTACGCCTGGCCACTGGCGGCTCGTCGAGCACCGCGCCGCGGAGCCCCTGCTCCCGCCGGGGGTGGGGGTTGGTTCCAGGGCGCCGAGAGAACTGGTGGGCGCTGCCCGACGGGGTCAGCAGCCTCCCGCGACCGCCGGGATGACCGAGATCTGGGTCCCGTCCGGAGTCGGCGTACCCAGGTTGTCGAGGAAGCGCACGTCGTCGTTGCCGACGTAGACGTTGACGAAGCGCCGCAGCTGGCCCTGCTCGTCGAGGATGCGCCCCTTGATGCCGCTGTAGGTCGCGTCGAGGTGGTCGAGGACCTCGCCGAGGGTGGCGCCGTCGGCGCTCACCTCGGAGTCGCCTCCGGTGTAGGTGCGCAGGATCGTCGGGATGCGGACGGACACGCTCATGGGGGACTCGCTCCTCAGAGGTTGGTGGCGACGAAGGCAGCGTAGGACGGGTCGATGGTGGCGGCCGGGCCTACCTGGTCGGAGATCGCGTCGATGGTCTTCAGACCCATGCCGGTGTTGATGATGACGGTCTCGAGGGTCGGGTCGAGCTGGCCGGTCTCGACGAGCTTCTTCAGCACGCCCACCGTGGTGCCGCCGGCCGTCTCGGTGAAGATGCCCTCGGTGCGGGCCAGGGCGATGATGCCCGCACGCACCTCGTCGTCGGAGATGTCCTCGACGGCACCGCCGGTGCGACGGCAGATGTCGAGCACGTAGACGCCGTCGGCCGGGTTGCCGATGGCCAGCGACTTGGCGATGGTGTCGGGCTTGACCGGCCGGATCGCGTCGACATTGCTCTTGTAGGCCGACGACACCGGCGAACAGCCCGTCGCCTGCGCGCCGTACACCTTGTAGGGCTTGTCCTCGACCAGGCCGAGCGTGATCAGCTCCTGGAAGGCCTTGTCGACCTTGGTCAGCTGGGATCCGGAGGCGACCGGGATCACGATCTGGTCGGGCAGCCGCCAGCCGAGCTGCTCGGCGATCTCGTAGCCCAGGGTCTTGGAGCCCTCGGCGTAGTAGGGACGGACGTTGACGTTGACGAACGCCCACCCCTCCTCCTCGCCGGCGATCTCCGAGGCGAGCCGGTTGACGTCGTCGTAGTTGCCGTTCACCGCGACCAGCTGCTCGGTGTAGACGGCGGAGTTGACCTGCTTGGGCCTCTCGAGGTCGGCGGGGATGAACACCACCGTGCGGATACCGGCCCGCGCTCCGGCCGCGGCGACCGCGTTGGCGAGATTGCCGGTCGAGGGACAGGCGAAGACGGTGGACCCGAACTCCCGGGCGGCGCTGAGTGCGCAGGCGACGACCCGGTCCTTGAAGGAGTGCGTCGGGTTGGTCGAGTCGTCCTTGACCCAGAGGTTGTCGATGCCGAGCTGAGCACCGAGGTTGTGGGCCTTGAGGAGCCGGGTGAAGCCGGGCTCCATGTTGGGGCTCTGCTCGATGTCGTCGGGCACCGGCAGCAGCGCCTTGTAGCGCCAGATGTTGCGCGGGCCGGCGGCGATCTCCTCGCGGGTGACGGCCGGGACGTCGTAGGCGATCTCCAGCGGTCCGAAGCACTCCGGACACGCGTAGTGCGGGCCCAGCGCGATCGTGTGGCCACATTCCCGACAGGAGAGCTCGGTGGCGTTCCCGAAGGCACGCTCACGCGGGGTGATGGTCGGGGCGGTCTGTTCGGCAACGACGGTGCTCACGCGTCCTCCTTCTCATCTTCCCCGCGGCGTACCTCGCCACAGGCCGGAATTAGCACCGTTTCCGCGACTGCTCCCCGGTCGTGGGGCGCAGGAGGCTCGCGGCGGTTGCCGGGACTTCAACGGGCCGTTCCCTCAGTCCCTCTCGATGAGCAAGCCCTACGGTACGCGGGCCGTCTCAGCATGTGCACATCCAGTCCGCCATGTGGATGGTGCCGTGCGGGGCCGGTCGCCTCAGCCGCGGGCGTCGGCGGTGAGCCGGCGCAGGAGGTCGAGCACCCCGTCGGGACCGGGGACGACCACGTCGGCGAGCGGCACCAGGGCCGACTGCTCGTCGGAGGCCGAGCAGACCAGCAGCGTGGTCAGGCCGGCCTCACGGAGGCCGGCGACGGCATGGAAGGCCTCGAGGTCGCCGAGGTCGTCCCCAGCGAACAGGAACCCCGTGGCGTCCAGGTCCGCGACCA
>JBDSLK010000009.1:0-16870 GCA_039916425.1 Nocardioides sp. | reverse complement strand
TGCCCGGAGGCGGCGGGTCGATCGGCGCGGGCCGGCGCAGGGCCATCAGCTCATCGGCGACCTCGGGCCGCCAGCGACCGACCTCGAGGTCGGCGAGGGCGGTGGCCGTGGTGGTCAGGGCCCGGCGCAGCCCGCGGTCGGCCTCGCCGACGTCGGGCAGCTGCCTCGGCTCCGCCGCGAACCGCTGCCACGTCACGGCGTCGCCTCCCTCGACCGGGACCAGCCCGGTGCGCGCCCCGGGGAACACCAGGGCAGAGCCCGCGGCGAGCGCGGCGGTGTTGAAGGCGGGTGGCCCACCGAGCCCGAGCGGGTCACCCTCCACGGGGAGCGCCAGCCCGGCCCCGGTGGCGCCCGCACGGCGGACCTCCACGAGCAGGTCGAGCAGGTCGTCGGGTCGGGCGTCGCCCACCGCGTCGAGCAGCAGGTCGGTGACCACGTGGCCCCGAAGCCAGGCGGTGCACCACCAGGCCAGCACGGCGGCGTCGGGCAGTGCGATCCTCACGGCCCGCGAGGCTACTCGGCCCGGGCCCCGGCCTCGATAGGGTGTCGGATATGGCCGCAGTCCTCGAGTTCGCCGACGTGACCGTTCGGCGTGGGGAAGCCACGCTGCTCGACTCGGTCAGCTGGACGGTCGAGGAGGACGAGCGCTGGGTGATCCTGGGGCCCAACGGCGCGGGCAAGACGACGCTCCTCCAGGTCGCCGGGGCGATGATCCACCCGACCTCGGGCCTGGTCGCCATCCTCGAGGAGCTGCTGGGGACCGTCGACGTGTTCGAGCTGCGCCCGCGCATCGGGCTGACGTCGGCGGCGCTGGCCGAGCGCATCCCTCGTCACGAGCTGGTGCGCGACGTGGTCGTCTCCGCGTCGTACGGCATCGTCGGCCGCTGGCGCGAGGACTACGACACCCTCGACCACGGTCGGGCGGCAGAGCTGCTGGTCGAGGTGGGTGCCGCTCAGCTGGCCGACCGCACGTTCGGCACCCTCTCCGAGGGCGAGCGCAAGCGCGTGCAGATCGCCCGCGCGCTGATGACCGACCCCGAGCTGCTGCTCCTCGACGAGCCGGCCGCGGGCCTCGACCTCGGGGGCAGGGAGGACCTGGTCTCGACGCTCTCCGTGCTCGCCATGGACGCCGACAGCCCCGCGACCGTCCTGGTCTCCCACCACGTCGAGGAGATCCCACCCGGCTTCAGTCACGCGATGTTGCTGCGTGGCGGGCAGGTCGTCGCCCAGGGACTGCTCGACGACGTCATCGACGAGCGCAACCTCTCGGAGACCTTCGGGATGCCCCTGCTGGTCAGCCGCGCGGACGGACGCTGGTCCGCCCGCCGCCGTACCGGGCGGCACCTGGTCGCCGGATAGGCTCTGGGCATGGACTGGATGCAGGAGAACGCGTGGGCGGCGTGGCTCGGGCTCACCATCCTGCTCGGTGCCGCCGAGATGTTCAGCGCGAGCCTGATCATGGCGATGCTCGCCGCCGGCACCGCGATCGGCATGCTGGCAGCACTCCTCGGCCTCCCGGTGGCCGCTCAGGTGGTCGTCGCCGCAGGCACGTCGATCGCGATGCTGGCCCTGCTGCGTCCTACTCTGGTCAAGCGCCTCAACCAGGGCCCCGAGCTCCGCCTCGGTCACGCCAAGCTGGTGGGTCGCCAGGCGCTGGTGATCGAGGAGATCTCGGCACTCTCGCCGGGGCGGGTCAAGCTCGCCGGGGAGATCTGGTCGGCCGAGCCGTACGACGAGTCACTCAAGATTGCCCCCGGCGAAACCGTGGAAGTGTTCGAGATCCGCGGTGCCACGGCGTACGTCCACCCGATCCCGAGCCTCGAACCCTAGTTCTCCAGATTGGAGCTCCTCATGCCCGAAGCATTTCTCGGCCTCCTGGTCCTCGTCGTGCTATTCGCGATCCTGCTGCTGGCCAAGACCGTCCGGATCGTGCCACAGGCGCGCGCCGGGATCGTCGAAAGATTCGGCAAGTACAAGGAGACGCTGCCCGCGGGGCTCAACATCGTGGTGCCGTTCGTCGACCGGGTGCGCTACCTGATCGACCTGCGTGAGCAGGTGGTGAGCTTCCCGCCCCAGCCGGTCATCACCGAGGACAACCTGGTCGTCTCGATCGACACCGTCATCTACTTCCAGGTCACCGACCCGGTGGCGGCGACGTATGAGATCGCCAACTACATCCAGGCTATCGAGCAGCTCACGATGACCACGCTGCGCAACATCGTCGGCGGCATGGACCTCGAGGAGACGCTCACCAGTCGCGACCAGATCAACTCCGGGCTGCGGGGGGTCCTCGACGAGGCCACCGGCAAGTGGGGCATCCGCGTCAACCGGGTGGAGCTCAAGGGCATCGACCCGCCGCCGTCGATCAAGGACTCGATGGAGAAGCAGATGCGCGCCGACCGGGAGAAGCGCGCGGTGATCCTGACCGCCGAGGGCCAGCGCCAGGCCGCGATCCTGACCGCCGAGGGTTCGAAGCAGTCCTCGATCCTCAACGCCGAGGGTGACCGCGAGTCCCTGATCCTGCGCGCCCAGGCCGACCGGGAGTCGCAGATCCTGCGTGCCCAGGGCGAGGGCCAGGCCATCCAGACCGTCTTCCAGGCCATCCACGACGGGCGGCCGGACCAGTCGCTGCTGGCCTACCAGTACCTCCAGATGATGCCCAAGATCGCCGAGGGCAGCGCCAACAAGGTGTGGGTGATCCCCTCGGAGATCACCAAGGCCCTCGAGGGGCTGGGCTCCTCGATCCACGAGGTGGCCGGCATCCCGGCGAAGGTGGACGGACCGCTCAAGCGCGTCGACATGGGTCCCGCCGAGCCACAGGTCCCGAGCCAGGATCGTGAGCTGTCCAGTGCCAACGCGGCGGTCGAGGCGGCCATCGCCGAAGCCCGGAGCGCCGCCAACCCGGGTGCCGGTCGATCGCTGAACACGGACCCCGCCGCACCGTCGGCACCGGAGGAGACGCCCGGCGCGTGAGTGCGCTCGAGATCGTCGCGGTCCTGCTCGCCGGGGTCGCGGCAGGGACGATCAACACCGTGGTCGGTTCCGGCACCCTGATCACCTTCCCGACCCTGCTCGCCTTCGGCGTGCCGCCGGTGACCGCCAACGTCTCCAACACCATCGGGCTGGTCCCCGGCTCGATCTCGGGTGCCATCGGCTACCGGCGCGAGCTGTTCGGCCAGCGCGGCCGGGTGCTGAGGCTGGGCACGGCGTCGCTGCTCGGGGGTCTCGCCGGAGGCCTGCTCCTCCTCGGCCTTCCCGACAGCGCGTTCGCGGCCATCGTCCCGGCCCTGATCGTCCTCGGGCTGCTGCTGGTGGTGGCCGGGCCTCGGCTGTCGGCCTGGGTGGCCGGCCGGCACGAGTCGGCGGGCGGACTGCCCGAGCACGGTGCCTGGTGGGTGTGGCCGCTGGTGCTGCTCGCCGGCGTCTATGGCGGCTACTTCGGGGCCGCGCAGGGCATCTTGCTGATGGCCATCATGGGGATCGGGATCGACGACTCCCTCCAGCGGCTCAATGGCGTGAAGAACGTGCTCGCGACCCTCGTCAACGGGGTGGCCGGCCTGTTGTTCGCGGTGGTCGCGGAGGTCGACTGGCTGATCGTGCTACTCATCGCCGTCGGCTCCGTCGTCGGCGCGCAGATCGGCGCAGGCGTCGGCCGCCGTCTTCCCGACGCCTGGCTGCGCGCGATCATCGTGGTGGTCGGCGTCGTCGCGCTGCTCGTCTTCCTCCGCTCGTCCTGACCGACCAGCGGCGCCGCGCTGGCCGGACCGCAGTGGACGGGCTCAGCCGATCTTGAGCACCCGGGTCTCCCCGGCGAAGTGATCGTGCCAGCCCTGGCGGTTGACGGGGTCACCGTTGATGGTGACGGCGATCGCGACGATGGCCACTACGCTGGCCAGGCTCGCGATCCAGCCGATGACCGGGATCAGGCCGAGCAGGCCGAGCGCGAGGTAGGAGTTGCGGCGCAGGGCCTGCTCCATGGTCGGGTTGCCGCCGCCGGGGCCGACGGTCCTCAGCTTCATGAGCATCTTGCCCAACGTCTGGCCCCGCGAGGACTCCAGGTAGCTGAAGTAGCCCAACGAGATCGCGGTGCCCAGCAGCGCCGCCACGGCGGCGGCGCCGTAGGACGCGCCCCCTCCCAAGCCGCTGGCGCTGGAGCCCATGACAACGCCCACGATGATCACCGTGGTGACGACGAAGTTCACGATGCCCACCAGGATGCTGTCCACGAGGCGGGCCAGGAAGCGGTCGAGCAGGCCACCGGGCGTGCCGCCGCCGCTGACCGGCATGGGGGTCGAGCCGTAGGCGGGCTGGCCGTAGGCCGGTTGGCCGTAGGCCGGGGCCGGCGGCGGAGGAGGCGGCGGGGGAGTCGCGTCGGTGGGACGGTCGTCAGGCGGCTCGGGCGGCAGGCTGGTCATGCGGGCTCCTCGGTGACGGATCGGGGACGGGACGCCGATCGTTGCCGCCGACGCTACCGCCAGGGGACCTCCGCACGCCGGACCCGGCGCCCGGGAGCTCAGGTGGCGTACGCCGTGACCCAGCGGTCCAGCTCGGCGTAGACCCGGGCCCGCACGTCGGGCACCGACAGCACCACGTCGTGCCGGGCCCCCGGCACCGAGACGACGGTGACATGGCCGCCGAGCGCCGGCGACCAGCGCCGGATCTGCTGCACGTCGAGGACGATGTCGTGCCCGTGCACGTGCTCCGACATCTCCTTCGGCCACAAGCTGGCCCCCGAGCAGAGCACGAGGACCGGGCAGCCCACGTCGAGGCCACGGTGCAGCTCGGCGTGGGCACGCCGGATGGCGGCCAACCAGCCGAAGTAGATCGGCCAGGAGTCGAGCGGCTTCCACGCCAGGTCGTAGTCCCACTCGCCCCCGTGGTCGCGGTGCAGGCTCTGGCCGTAGAGGGTGTTGATGCTGCGCCCGATCGCCCGCTTGGGCCGGCGGCTCCCCACGCCCCGGATCGCGACCGTGCCGACGGTGCGCAGCCAGAACGGGCCCTGCATGTCCAGCCAGGGCGAGTTGAGCACCAGCCCGGCCAGCGCCGGCTTGCGGTGATGGCACCACAGCGAGGCGATCAGCCCACCGGTGGAGTGGGCGGCCAGCACGACGTGGTCGTGACCGTCCCGCTCGGCGACCCGGCTCCAGGCCGCGTCGAGGTCCTCGAAGTAGGTGTGCACGTCGCTGACGTAGTTGGGGGTCTGGTGCTCGCGGAGCGACCGGCCGTACTTGCGCAGGTCGAGGGCGTAGAAGTCGTAGCCGCGGTCGGTCCACCAGCGGGCCAGCTCGGTCTGGAAGAAGTAGTCGGCGAACCCGTGCACGTAGAGCACTGCGCGGCCGGTCGGCCGGTCGGTCGACCGCCGGACCAGGTTGGCCTCGACCGCGCCCTCGTCGTCCGGCGCGAGCGCGATCGTCTCGACGACGTACGGCGCTCCCAAGACGTCGGGGCGCAGGTCCAGGCCGTCGGTGGAGGTCACACGTCCGATTCTGGCACCCCGGCGGCGGCAACGAGCGCGTCGAACAGCCGCTGGTCGCGCGCCATCTCGGGATGCCACTGCACCGCGAGGCAGAACCGGTCCCCGATCGCCTCCATCGCCTCGACCGTGCCGTCCTCGGCCCACGCCGTCGCCACGAAGCCCGGGTGGTCGCGCACCGACTGGTGGTGGTGGCAGTGGGCCTCCACCACCGGGCCGTGGATCCGTGCCACCAGGGAGTCGGGCTCGGTGCGCACCCCGATCGAGCCGAAGGAGTCCCCGCCAGGGCTGTGCTGCTCGTGCCCCACGACGTCGGGAGTGTGCTGGTCGAGGCTGCCGCCGGCCGCGACCGCCATCAGTTGCATCCCCCGGCAGACCCCGAGGGTCGGCAGGCCGGCCTCCTCGGCCGCCGCGAGCAGGGAGAGCTCCCAGGAGTCCCGGTCCGCCCGCCAGGCAGTCGTGCGCTCGTGGGGCTCCGCGCGGTAGCGGGCGGGCTCGACGTCGGCCCCGCCGGCCACGATCAGGGCCGACACCGCGCCGATCGCCGCCCGGGCGGCGTCGAGGCCCACCGAGGCCGGCGGAAGCAGCACCGGCACCCCTCCGGCGCGGACCACCGCGTCGGCGTACTCCACCTGCAGCAGGTCGGCGCGCTGGCGCCACACCCCCCAGGAGGCCTCCTCCCGGTAGGTCGTGAGGCCGATCAGCGGGATCACAGCGGGGTGACGTAGGCGGCGGAGATGCCGCCGTCGACGAGGAAGGTGCTGGCGGTGATGAAGCTCGACTCGTCGGAGGCGAGGAAGAGCACGGCGTTGGCCATCTCCGACGGTTCGGCGAAGCGCCCCATCGGCACGTGCACCAGCCTGCGGGCGGCCCGCTCGCTGTCCTTGGCGAACAGCTCCTGGAGCAGCGGGGTGTTGACCGGTCCGGGGCAGAGCGCATTGACCCGGACCCCTTCCCGGGCGAACTGCACACCGAGCTCCCGGCTCATCGAGAGCACTCCGCCCTTCGACGCCGAGTAGGAGATCTGGGAGGTCGCCGCGCCCATGATGGCCACGAACGAGGCGGTGTTGATGATCGAGCCGGACTTCTGCTCGAGCATGTAGGGCAGCGCGGCCTTGCAGCATAGGTAGACGCTGGTCAGGTTGACGTCCTGGACCCGCTTCCACGCCTCCAGGCCGGTGTCGAGGATCGAGTCGTCGTCGGGCGGGGAGATCCCGGCGTTGTTGAACGCCACGTCGACCGAGCCGTAGCGGCTCTTGGCGGTGGCGAAGAGTGCGTCGACCTCCTCGGGCGAGGTGACGTCGACGTGGACGTACGTCGCGACGTCGTCGCCGAGCCGGTCCACCAGCTCGGGGCCGCGAGCATCGTCGATGTCGCCGATGACGACCCGGGCGCCCTCCTCGACGAACCGCTCGACGGTCGCCAGACCGATGCCCGAGCAACCTCCGGTGACCACGGCGACCTTGCCGTCCAGCCGACCTGTCATGAATTCCTCCTCGTTGAGTGGGGCCTTGTGGTCACCCGAGTTGGGCCTTGTGGTCCGGTGAGTGGGGCGAAGCCGTGAGGCGGGCGACCATTGCGCCCAACTCGATGAGCCACGACGCCCAAGTCGACGGCTAGTGGGCGATGAAGACGTTCTTCTCCTCGGTGAACGCCTGCGGGGCGTCCGGGCCGAGCTCGCGGCCGAGCCCGCTCTGCTTGTACCCGCCGAAGGGGGTCCAGTAGCGCACCGAAGAGTGGCTGTTGACGCTGAGGTTGCCGGCCTCGACCCCCCGCGCGACCCGCAGGGCACGGCCGAGGTCGGCGGTGAAGATCGACCCGGAGAGGCCGTACTCGGAGTCGTTGGCCAGCCGGACCGCCTCCTCCTCGTCGTCGAAGGCCATCACCGCGACGACCGGGCCGAAGACCTCCTCGCGCCAGACCGCCTCGTCGGTGGACCCGGACTCGACGACGGTGGGCGCCAGCCACCAGCCCGGACCGTCGGGGGCACTGCCGGTGAACGCGACGGTCGCGCCGTCGACGTAGCGCTGCACGGAGGCCCGCTGCGCCTCTGACACCATCGGCCCCATCTGGGTGGCCTCGTCGGCCGGGTCGGCCACCCGCAGCGCGGTGACGGCCTGCTCGAGCCGGCCCACGAACTCGTCGTACGCCGACCGCTGGACCAGGATCCGTGACCGAGAGCAGCAGTCCTGGCCGGTGTTGT
This sequence comes from Nocardioides sp., assembly GCA_039916425.1. GTDB lineage: Bacteria > Actinomycetota > Actinomycetes > Propionibacteriales > Nocardioidaceae > Nocardioides. Next base: position 9,194 of record JBDSLK010000009.1, on the reverse strand, counting down.
CGAAGGCCGCCATCGGGGCCGCGGCGGCGGCGGCCGCGACGTCGGTGTCGGCGAAGACGATGTTGGCGCTCTTGCCGCCGAGCTCGAGGGTGACCCGCTTCACCTGGTCGGCACAGCCGGCCATGATCTGCTTGCCGACCGTGGTCGATCCGGTGAAGCACACCTTGCGCACCAGCGGGTGGGTCACGAACCGCTGGCCGACGACCGAGCCCTTGCCGGGCAGCACCGTGAGCACGTCGGGCGGCAGACCGGCCTCGAGGGCGAGCTCACCGAGGCGGATCGCCGTCAGCGGCGTCAGCTCGGCCGGCTTGAGCACCACGGCGTTGCCGGCGGCCAGGGCGGGGGCGAACCCCCAGCCCGCGATCGGCATCGGGAAGTTCCACGGCACGATCACCGATACCACGCCCAGCGGCTCGTGGAAGGTCACGTCGATCCCGCCGGCGACGGGGATCTGGCGTCCGAAGAGCCGCTCCGGCGCCGCGCTGTAGTAGTTCAGGCAGTCCCGGACGTTGCCGGCCTCCCAGCGCGCGTTGCCGATGGTGTGCCCGGCGTTGCGCACCTCGAGCCGGGCGAGCTCCTCGACGTGGTCGTCGACGACCGCAGCGAACCGGCGCAGCAGGCGCGCCCGCTCGCCGGGCGCGACGTCGCGCCAGGCAGGGAAGGCGGCCTGGGCTCGCTCGATGCCGGCGTCGGTCTCGGCCAGGGTGGTCGAGGGGACCTCTCCGATCGCGTCGCCGGTCACGGGGGAGATCAGGGTGGTGGCTCCACTCATCGTCTCAGCTCACATCCTCTCGAAGCCGCGCAGGAGCTCCCAGTCGGTCACCGCCGCCTCGAAGGCGGTGAGCTCGACGTCGGCTATGTTGGTGTAGTGGTCGACCACGGCGTCGCCGAACGCGGCTCGCGCGATCGCGGACCCGGCGAAGGTGTCCCGGGCCGCTCGTAGGGTGTGCGGGACGCGCGCGTGGTCGGCACTGGTGTAGGCGTTGCCGACCAGCTCGGCCTCGAGCGGCAGCGCCTGCTCGATGCCGTGCAGCCCCCCGGCGAGCATCGCCGCGAGCGCCAGGTAGGGGTTGACGTCCCCGCCGGGAACGCGGTTCTCCATCCGGGCGCTGGGTCCGTGCCCCACCAGCCGCAGGGCGCAGGTGCGGTTGTCGAGCCCCCACGCGATCGTCGTCGGCGCGAACGAGCCCGCGGCGAAGCGCTTGTAGGAGTTGATGTTGGGGGCGTAGAGCAGCGTGAAGTCGGGCATCGTGGCCAGCACCCCGGCGACGAACTGGTCGTAGAGCTCCGAGCGCTTCTCGCCGTCCCAGAACACCACGTCCCCGTCGGCGCCGCGCAGGGACAGGTGAATGTGGCAGGAGTTGCCCTCGCGCTGGTCGTACTTCGCCATGAACGTCAGCGACTTGCCGTGCTGGGACGCGATCTCCTTCGCCACCGTCTTGTAGACCGCGTGGTTGTCGGCGGTGACCATCGCCTCGGCGTACAGGAAGCCGACCTCGTGCTGGCCGAAGTTGCACTCGCCCTTGGCGCCCTCGACGTCCATGCCTGCGGCGTACATGTGGTTGCGGATGTCGCGCAGCAGCGGCTCGACCCGGGTGGTGCCGAGGATGGAGTAGTCGACGTTGTACTGGTTGACGGGGTCGAGCTCGCGGTAGCGGGAGCGGTGCGCCTCCTCGTAGGAGGTGTTGAACGCGATGAACTCCAGTTCGGTGCCGGCCAGCGCCACCATCTCGCGCTCGGCGACCCGGTCGAGCTGGGCCCGCAGGACGGTGCGCGGCGACTGCACGACCGGTGCGTGGTCGAGCCACACCAGGTCGCACTGCACCAGGGCCGTCGCGGGCAGGTGGGGCAGCAGCCGCAGGGTGTCCCAGTCGGGGACGAACTCCATGTCGCCGTAGCCCCGCTGCCACGACGAGATCTCGTAGCCGTCGACGGTGTTCATGTCGATGTCGACGGCGAGCAGGTAGTTGCAGCCCTCCGTGCCGTGCTCGAGCGCGACGTCGAGGAAGTACCGACCGTGCAGGCGCTTGCCCTGAAGCCGCCCCTGCATGTCGGTAAAGGCGAGGACGACGGTGTCGACCTCGTCCGCCTCGATGAGCTCGCGGAGTCGCTCCTGGCTCAGGTAGCGGTCGTTGGGTGCGGTCATGGTGTCCTTGCCTCTTGGTTCCGAGATCGGGTGGTGCTCATCCCAGCAGGCCGCGGAGCAGGGCGGCGGTGTCGTCGCAGTGCTCCTCCATGACACGCCGGGCTCGGTCGGGGTGGCCGCGCACGATCGCGGCGGTCAGGCTGCGGTGCTGGCGGTGCGAGTGGCTGATGTTGGCCTCGAGGACCGGGATGGACCCGAGCATCTCGTGCAGGGACGACTGCACCGAGGTGACGGCCTCGATGGTGCGACCGGACCCGGTAAGAGCTGCCACGGTCAGGTGGAACCGCGAGTCGGCCTGCCGGTGGTCGGCGGGTCGGGCGGCGGACGACACGGTCGCCTCGGCCTCCCGGAGCTGGGCGACCTGGTCCTGGCGAAGGTCGGCGGAGGCGGCGAGGTACGCCGCACCCGGCTCGACGAGACGACGGAACTCGAGGGCGTCGAGCCAGTCCTGGCGTTGGGCGGGGGTGATCCGGGAGACCCGCCGGGTGTAGGGGCTGCGGGCCTGCCGGGTCACCACGGTCCCGCCGCCCCGGCCTCGGGTGGTCTCGACCAGCCCGGCCTGGCGCAGCGCGGCCATGGCCTCGCGCAGCGTCGCCCGGCTCACCGTCAGTCGCTCGGCGAGCTGTCGCTCGGGCGGCAACGTCGACCCGACCGGGTAGACACCGAGCCGGATCGCACGGGCGAGCTGTTCCACGCACGCCTCGAACGCATGGTGGCCGCGCACCGGCCGGAGAACCACCTCCGGGAGCTGGTGCGCGGGGGAGGCCGTCATGGAGGCCATCCTCCGGTCGTGCCGGGACGAGTGTCAATCGCTCAAAGGTCTGAGTTCATACCTTTTTTTACCTCGGTGTATTTACGCCCGCCACTCGCAGGTCTAGCCTCCCAACCAATCGGCTCCGCTCTCCCGAGAAGGTGGCACATGCCCGAAGCGCACGAACACGTTGACCAACACCACGCCCCAGAGCTCACGGACGACGAGAAGCACCTTGCCAGACTCGGGTACAAGCAGGAGCTCAACCGAACGTGGTCGGGGTTCTCCAACTTCGCGATCTCGTTCTCGATCATCTCGATCCTGGCCGGTTGCTTCACGACCTTCGGTCAGGGCTTCAACAACGGCGGCCCCATCGCCATCTCGTGGGGCTGGCCGATCGTCGCGGGCCTCATCCTGATCATCGGGTTCACCATGAGTGAGCTCGTCTCGGCGTACCCCACCTCGGGCGGCATCTACTGGTGGGCCGCCAAGCTCGGTGGGCCGGCCGCCGGCTTCTTCACCGGCTGGCTCAACCTGATCGGCCTGGTGGCGGTCACCGCCTCCGTCGCCTACGGCTGCGCGACCTTCATCGACCTCACCGTCAGCACCTGGTCGGAGAGCTACGCGGGCGACTACTCGCTGACCCGGGTCTTCCTCATCTTCCTGGTGGTGCTGGCACTCGCGTCGGTGCTGAACATCTTCAGCGGTCACATGATGGCGATCATGAACAACGTGTCGGTCTGGTGGCACGTCGTCGGAGTGGCCGTCATCGTGCTGATCCTCATCTTCGTCCCGGACTACCACCAGAGCTTCGGCTACGTCTTCACTGAGCGGTTCAACAACTCCGGCTACAGCGACGGGTCGTCCTCGTCGCCGATGTACTGGCTGCTCGTGGTGCCCTTCGGGCTGCTGCTGACGCAGTACACGATCACCGGCTTCGACGCCTCCGCGCACCTGTCCGAGGAGACCTCGGCGGCGTCCTCCGCCGCTGCGAAGGGCATCTGGCAGTCCATCTTCTACTCGGCCATCGGTGGCTGGATCCTGCTGCTCGCCTTCCTCTTCGCGATCCCGAACGGCGCCGATGGCCTTCCTGACAACGCCGGGGTCGGGGGCGGGGGCGTGGCCTACATCTTCACCTCGTCGCTGGGCGTCGGCCTCGCGGGACTGGTGCTCTTCATCTCGGCGGCCGGCCAGTTCTTCTGCTTGACCGCGTGCATGACCAGTGCGTCACGGATGACGTTCGCCTTCAGTCGCGACGGCGCGATCCCCGGCTCCCGCCTGTGGTCGAAGCTCACGGCGGCACGCGTTCCTGCCAATGCCGTCATGCTCGTCGCCGTGGTCTCCACCCTGATCACGCTGCCGGCGCTGATCGAGGTCAACATCGGCACCGCGGAGGAGCCGCTGATCGTGCCGACTGCCTTCTACGCGGTCGTCTCCGTCGCGGTGATCGGGCTCTACCTCGCCTTCCTGATCCCGATCTGGCTGCGCTGGCGCATCGGCGACGCGTTCGAGGTGGGCGCCTGGAACAACGGTCAGAAGTACAAGTGGATGAACCTGGTGGCGGTCGTGGAGATCGCGATCATCTCCGTCTACTTCATCCTGCCGTTCGTCCCGCAGGGCAACCCGTTCAACGCGGACTTCTCCGCCAAGTACGTCAACTACGCGCCGGTCCTCACGGTGGGGGCGCTGCTGGTGCTGTGGGTCTGGTGGCAGACGTCGGCGAAGCACTGGTTCAAGGGTCCCAAGGTCACCATCGACGAGGCCGTGGTCAAGGCCTTCGACTCCTGACGAACCCCCCGACGACGACCCCCGACACGTGCCCGAGGACCCGACCCTGAGCCGGCTCCTCGACCAGATCCCCCGACTGTCCAGCCGGGTTCTGGTCGAGGAGCTGTCAGGAGGGCTTACCAACCGCAACTACCGCGTGGACACCCCGGACGCGTCGTACGTCGTGCGGCACAGCGGCACCGACGCGAGCCTGCTCGGCATCGACCGCGACGCGGAGTGTGTCAACACCCAGGTGGCGGCGGAGGGTGGGGCAGGCGCGGAGGTCTACGACTACCGCCCGGACCTCCAGGTGCTCGTGATCGCCTACCTGCCCGGCGCGACCCTGACGGACTCCGACTTCGGTGACCCCGCGGTCCTGGGTCGGGCGGCGCAGGCCTGCCGGCGGTTGCACGCCGGTGGCCGCTTCGTCGGCGATTTCGACATGGCCGCCCGGCAGGCGGCCTACCGGAAGACGGTGCGGGACCGAGGCTTCTGGCTGCCCCCCGACTACGACGACCACGCCGACCGCTGGGACCAGGTCCGGCGCGCTCTGGCCGTCCGGCCCGAGTCGACCGTGCCGTGCAACAACGACCTGCTCGCCGGCAACTTCGTCGACGACGGCCGGCGCACCTGGCTGATCGACTACGAGTACTCCGGCAACAACGACGCGGCGTTCGAGCTGGGCAACACCGCGACCGAGTGCGAGTTCCCGCCCGAGCGGCTCGAGGCCTACGCCGAGGCCTACTACGGTGACCCCACCCCGGGTGACCTGGCGCGGATGCGGCTCGGCGCCCTGCGCAGCGAGTACGGCTGGTCGCTGTGGGGCTTCATCCAGGCCGTCAGCAGCCCCTTCGACGTCGACTTCACCGCGTGGGGACTGCACCGCTTCGAGAAGGCGGCCCGGACCTTCCGCGGTCCCGACTTCGACCGGCTGCTCGTCGAGGCCACCGGTGACTGAGGGGGAGGCCACCCTGCCCGTCCGGGCCAGAGTCGTGGTGATCGGCGGTGGCGTGGTCGGCTGCTCCACGGCCTACCACCTAGCACGGGCCGGCTGGACCGACGTCGTGCTGCTCGAGCAGGGCCACCTCTCCGGTGGGACGACCTGGCACGCGGCTGGTCTCGTCGGACCGTTGCGGGCCACGGAGGGCGGCACGCGGCTGGTGCAGTACTCCGCCGAGCTCTACGCCGGCCTCGAGGCCGAGACCGGACTGGCGACGGGGTACCGCAACGTGGGCGGGCTGGTCGTCGCCCGCACCGACGACCGGATGGTCGCGCTGCGGCGGACGGCGGCCAACGCGGCGGCGTACGACCTGGAGTGCCGGATGCTCACGCCGGACGAGGCGGGGGAGCGGTGGCCGCCCCTGTGCACCGACGACCTGCTCGGCGCGATCTGGCTGCCCGGCGACGGCAAGGTCAACCCGACCGACCTCACCCAGTCCCTGGCGCGGGGGGCGCGGCAGCGGGGGGTCCGGGTGGTGGAGGGCGTGCGGGTCACGGGGATCACGACAGCCGACGGCCCCGGTGGTCTGCGGGTGACCGGCGTGCGCACGGACCGGGGCGACGTCGAGGCCGAGGTCGTCGTCAACTGTGCCGGCCAGTTGGCCAAGGCCGTGGCCGAGCTGGTCGCCGACCGGGTTCCGGTGACGGTCCCCCTGCACAGCGCGGAGCACTTCTATGTCGTCACCGAGCCTGTGTCGGGCGTCCATCCGGACCTGCCGATCATGCGGGACCCGGACGGCTGGACCTACTTCAAGGAAGAGGTCGGCGGCCTGGTCGTAGGCGGGTTCGAGCCGGACGCCAAGCCGTGGGTCGCACCCGACGCCATCCCGCACCCCTTCGAGTTCGCGCTGCTGCCGGAGGACTGGGAGCACTTCTCGGTCCTGATGGAGCAGGCGGTGGTGCGGGTCCCGGCCCTCGCCGACGTGGGCATCCGCAAGTTCTACAACGGCCCGGAGAGCTTCACCCCCGACAACCAGTTCCTGCTGGGGGAGACGCCGGGCCTGCGCGGGCTCTTCCTGGGCGCCGGCTTCAACTCGGTCGGCATCGCGTCGGCCGGCGGAGCGGGCCGCGCGCTGGCCGAGTGGATCGTGGCGGGCGAGCCAACGACCGACCTGGTGGGCGTCGACGTTCGCCGCTTCGCGCCGTACGCCGCCGACAACGCGTGGCTACGCTCCCGCGTCGCCGAGACCCTCGGTCTGCACTACGCGATCCCCTGGCCGCTGCGCGAGCCGGTCACCGGCCGTGGCATCCGGACCTCCCCGGTCTACGACCGGCTGGTCGCGGCCGGCGCGGCGTTCGGCACGCGGATGGGCTGGGAGCGCGCTCTCTACCTCGCACCGTCCCCGGCGGACGCGGCGGTTGCGGAGGAGCGCCACACCTGGGGCAAGCCGGTCTGGCTGTCATGGTCGGCCGCCGAGCAACTCGCCTGCCGCGAGCGGGTGGCCGTGTTCGACCAGACGTCGTTCTCCAAGTACGTCGTGCGCGGGCCCGCCGCGCTCGACGCGCTGCAGTGGGTGTGCGCCGCCGACGTGGACGTGCCGGTGGGTCGCAGCGTCTACACGCCGCTGCTCAACGCACGCGGCACCTACGAAGCGGACCTGACTGCGACCCGGACGGGCGCCGAGGAGTTCCTCCTGGTGAGCAGCTCGGCGACGACGGTGCGCGACCTGGACTGGATCCGCCGGCACGCCCGCGACCACGGCCACGTCGTCACTGTCGAGGACTGCACCGATGCCTTCTCCGTGCTGGGGGTGATGGGGCCACATTCGCGGGACCTGCTGGCCCGGCTGACCGACGCCGACCTGAGCGAGACGGGGTTCCCGTTCGCGACCAGCCGGATGGTGGAGGTCGCCGGCACGCCGGTGCGCGCGACGAGGATGACCTACGTCGGCGAGCTGGGCTGGGAGCTGATGGTGCCGTGGGCGTCGACGGCCTCCGTCTATGACGCTGTCCTGGCCGCGGGGAGCGACCTGGGTGTCGTCGAGGCGGGCTACCACGCGATCGAGTCGCTGCGGCTGGAGAAGGGCTACCGGGCGTTCGGCCGGGAGCTGACACCCGACTACACGCCGGTGGAGGCAGGCCTCGTGTTCGCCACGGCCCTCGATGGGACGAAGGACTTCCTGGGCCGCGAGGCACTGGCCGCGCACCGGTCGGCGCTCGCCGGCGGCGGCCCGCGCCGACGCCTGGTCTCGCTGGTGGTGGGCGACGCCGCGCCGATGCTGTGGGGCGGTGAGCTCCTGCTGCGTGCCGGCGACCCCGTTGGTCAGGTGACCAGCACCGCGTGGGGGGAGACGCTCGGCGCCTGCGTCGGGTTGGCCTACGTGCGCCACGACGGCCCGGTCCGGCAGGAATGGTTGGACGCGGGCGGCTTCGAGGTCGACGAGGCCGGCGTGCGTCACTCCGCACGGCTGTCGCTGCGCGCGCCGCTCTGACGTCAGGTGGCGGTTGCCGACGTGAGCACGGTCGGTTGCTAGCCTCCGCGGATGCGCGTGCTGGACATCGAGGTCACCGAGGCGCTGGTGGCGAGTTGGGCCGGCTGGTTCGCTCCGGTGGTCCAGCCGTTCCTGGTGGACGAGGCGCTGGCTGCGCGGGTGGGGGAGCAGACGACCGACGTCGAGATGGCGGACGAGGTGCGGGACACGTTCGGCCTCTACGGGCCTCCTGACGGGACTCGGTACGTCTGGCTGAGCGAGGTGCAGTTCGGGGCTCTGCCGAGGCCGAACCGGTCGGCGCTCGTCCGCGGGCAGCGCACGCTCGGGCGCGAGCTCGTTCCCAGTGTCAGGTCCTGGGGCTCCGTGGTCGGCGACGCTGCCCGCCGGCAGGCCGACGGACACCGCTTCGTGTGGTGGCCGTCGTTGCTTCAGGGCCGGGAGGAGGAGGTACTGAGGGAGTACGTCGAGGATGGACGGCGGCCGAGCCGGCACGATGGGGTGTCAGAACAGGTGTGGGCGGCGTCCGCCGGTCTGCTGCCTGACGCTCGCCGGCTCGCCGGCTTGTTCCCGGAGGGGAGCGGACCCAACTGCTTCGGCACGGTGATGGCGGCGGCCGGTGTGGTGGGCGCCGACCGGGTCTGGATGCTGCGGGAGCCGTTCGAGGACTGGCTGGCAGAAGCGACGTGGCCCGGCGGGGACGACGGCGAACTCGGTACCGTGCTCGTCTGGCGTTCGCCGGACGGTCTCGTGCAGCACGCTGCGGTCACGCTCGGCGCCGGGTGGGCGCTCCACAAGCCGTCGCAGGGATGGATGAGCCCCTACAAGGTCCTCGCCGTGGACGAGTGCAAGGCAAGCTCGCGCTCGCCCGGTCGCCGGTTGGAACGTCGCCACTTGCTCTTCTGATCCGGGTGCTCCTCCGGGCTCACCTTCGCTGGATGAAGCGGAGCTTGCCGTGGGCGGTGGGGTTGGTGGCGTAGGTCTGGTCGTGGGCGAGGGCGTGGTGGCGGGGGCAGAGCAGGCGGCCGGTGGTGGTGTCGGTGTGGCCGCCGTGGGACCAGGGGTGGTCGTGGTGGGCGTGGCAGAGCCCGGGTGGGGCGTC
>JBDSLK010000008.1:0-13760 GCA_039916425.1 Nocardioides sp. | reverse complement strand
AGGCTTACATCGAGGCCATGCAGGAGAACAACCTGCAGCCCCTGGCACAGCCGGAGATCGAGGTCACCAAGCTCGAGGACAACGCGCTCCTCGAGTTCACCGCCGAGGTCGACGTCAAGCCTGAGATCGAGCTGCCGTCCTACGACGGGCTCGAGGCCGAGGTCGAGGACGTCGAGGTCACCGATGAAGACGTCACCGAGCAGGTCCAGGCGCTCCGTGAGCGCTTCGGCACCCTGGTCGACGTGGAGCGGGCCGCCGCTGACGGTGACTTCGTGACCATCGATCTCAAGGCCACCCAGGACGGCGAGGTCGTCGAGGGCGCCGAGGTCGCGGGGATGTCCTACCGCGTCGGCCGCGGCGGCATGCTCGACGGCCTCGACGAGGCCCTCACCGGCATGAAGGCCGGCGACGAGAAGACCTTCACCTCCCAGCTCGTCGGTGGCGACCTGGTCGGCCAGGAGGTCGAGGTCGCTGTCGAGGTGACCCAGGTGCAGGAGCAGGAGCTGCCCGACTTCGACGACGAGTTCGCCCAGCAGGCCAGCGAGTTCGACTCCGCCGAGGAGCTGACCGCCGACGTGCGCGAGCGGCTCGGCAGGGGCAAGCGCCTCGAGCAGGCCGCCGCTGCCCGCGACGCCGTCCTCGAGGCGCTCCTCGAGCGCGTCGAGGTCCCCCTGCCCGACTCCCTGGTCGCCGAGGAGCTCACCGCCCGTCGCCAGAACATCGAGCAGCAGCTCGCCTACGCCGGCATCACCATGGAGAAGTACCTCGAGGACGAGGGCCAGACCGTGGAGGAGTTCGAGGCGGAGACCGAGCGTCGCGTCCGCGAGGCGATGGCCGCCCAGTTCGTGCTGGACGAGATCGCGGCGAAGGAGGAGCTCGGCGTCGAGCAGAGCGAGCTCTCCGAGCACCTGGTGCGCCGGGCCCAGCAGTCGGGCCAGGACCCGCAGGAGTTCGCCAACCACATGTTCGAGCACAACCACATCCCCGAGCTGGTCCAGGAGATCCGCCGGGGCAAGGCGCTCGCCAACATCGTGGAGTCCGCGACCGTCACCGACGCGTCCGGCAACGCGGTGGACCTGAAGAACCTCCGCCCCGACGGCACCATCGGCGAGCCCCAGTCCGATGCCCAGTCCGATGCCCAGTCCGAGACCGGGTCCGAGACCGGGACCGAGACCGAGTCTGACGACGAGGACGCGTCCACCGAGCAGTGAGTCATCGACCGGCGCGGTGCCTGCCATGATGCGGGCATGACGAAGCCCGCCGGTCCCGGCCTCCTCGACGCGCTGTCGTTCGTCGTGGAGGCGGTCGACGAGCTCGTCGTGGGCGCCCTGCGTGAGACCCACCGGGCGGTCGCGGACCGGGTCCACGGCCTCCTGCTCCGCACCACCGGCGACCTCGGTGCGCTGCCGGTGGCCCTGCACCGGGAGGCGGCTTCCGGCGTGTACGGCGGCATCGGGCTCGGCCTGCGCGCGGCCGGCACCGGCCTCGGCATCGCCGGGCGGGCCGGCCTCGGGCCCCGGCTGGAGTCTCACCCGGCGGGCCGCCGGTCGAGCGCCGCCGTCAACGGCATCCTCGGCGACCGGCTCCGCGATCAGCGTCCGGGACTGGCCATCCCGATGGCGGTCCGCGTCGACGACGCCGACGTCGCCCTCGACCCCGGCGCCCTGGCCGCCGCCTTCCCCGACGCCACCGGCCGGGTCGTGGTCTTCCTGCACGGGCTCTCCGAGGACGAGCACAGCTGGGACCGCCACCGCGAGCGTCACGGCACGACGTACGGCGAAGGGCTGGCCGACGAGGGTTGGACCCCGGTCTTCCTCCGTGCCAACAGCGGGCTGCCGGTCCGCGAGAACGGCGCGGCCCTGGCCAGCCTGCTCCAGGACCTCACCGACGCCTGGCCGGTCGACCTGGACCGGCTCGTGCTGGTGGGCCACTCGATGGGCGGCCTGGTCATCCGGTCGGCCTGCTCGGTGCTCACCGCCGCCGACCGCCCGTGGGCGGAGTGGGTCACCGACGTCGTCACCCTCGGCACGCCGCACCTCGGCGCCCCGCTCGCGGCCGGGGTCGGCACCGGCGCCACCGCGCTGGCTCGGTGGCCGGAGACCGCGGCCCTCGGCAGGATCCTGGACTGGCGCTCACTCGGGGTGCGCGACCTCGTCGAGGGCCTGGGCGAGGACGTGCCGGCACTGCCGCACGCGCGCTACCGACTGGTCCACGGCACCCTCACGGCGTCGCCGCGGCACCCGGTCGGGCGCTTCCTGGGCGACCTGATGGTGCGCGTGCCGTCGGCATCGGGCCGTGGTCGGCTGATCACGCTCTTCCCCGACGCCGAGGTGCTGCACCTGCCCCGCGCGGGCCACTTCGCGCTGCTCAACGAGCCACGGGTGCACGAGGCCCTGCGGGGCTGGCTCAGCCCCGCCGCAGAGTGACGCGACCCCGGCCACCGGTGACCCGCTGTTGGGCGCGTACCACGATCACCGGGCCGCCTCCCTGAGAGTCACGGTGAGGGACACCGCCTGGAGGGTGGCCGCGTCGGGTCCGGTGAGCAGCACGATCTCACCGCTGTCGACGCGCTCGGCCAGGTCGGGGCCGGTGTAGGCGAAGAGCGACGGCGAGACCTCGAAGACGGCCTCGCCGGTCGCGCCGGGCTCGAGGTCGACCGCGGCCCAGTCGAAGAGCTCCACGAGCGGGCGGGTCACCTGCGCGACCGGGTCGCGGAAGTAGGCCTGGACGAGCTCACGGCACGGCCGGTCCCCGGTGTTGGTGACCGTCACGGTGAGCGTGGTCGTCTCGCCGTCGCCGAGCTCGGCGCGCGCCAGGCTGGGCGCGGCGTACTCCACACGGGTGTAGGAGAGGCCGTAGCCGAACGGCAGCCGGGGGTAGGTCAGCGCATCGACGTAGCGTCCCTCCCGGTGGTCGACGTCGGCGCCGATCAGCCGGCCCGTCGGGCGCTGGTGGGTGCTGGTGGGGATGTGCCCGGTGGACAGCGGGAACGTCATCGGGAGTCGGCCGGTCGGCTCCACGTCGCCGGTGAGCACGTCGGCGAGCGCGGAGCCGGCCTCGACGCCAGGGTGCCAGACGACCAGGACGGCGTCGGCGAGGTCGAGCACCTCGGTCAGGTCCAGCGGGCGGCCGGTGTAGACGACCGCCACCAGCGGCGTGGCCAGCCCGGCCAGCGCACGCACCAGGTCGAGCTGGCCCGGGGGCAGGCCGAGGTCGGCGACCGAGTTGGCCTCGCCGGAGCGGCTCGGGTGCTCGCCGATCAGTGCCACGGTCACGTCGGCGGCCCGCGCGTGCTGGAGGGTGCGGTCGGGGAAGCGGCCGTCGTCGACGGTCAGTCGGTCGCCGAGCCGCTGGCCGAGGGCGGCGGCCGGGGTCACGACGTCGTCGGCGCGCCCGTCGAGGACCCAGGTCCCGAGCAGGGCGTCACCTTCGTGGACGAAGGCCCCGGTCAGCAGCACCCTGACCTCGGCGGCGAGGGGCAGGGCGCCCTCGTTGCACACCAGCACGTGGGCGGCGCGGGCGGCCCGGCGTGCCAGCGCGCGGCTGTGCGCCGTCGGCTCGTGGTCGTGGCGGTGGGTGTGCGCGGGGTCGAGGAGGCCGAGGCGGAGCTTCATCCGCAGCACGCGCCGCGCGGCGTCGTCCACCAGCGCCTCGTCGACGACCCCGTCGCGGACGAGGTCGGCGAGGTGGGCGAGGTAGGCGCCGCTCACCATGTCGAGGTCGACCCCCGCCTCGATGGCGAGGCGCGCGGCGTCGCGCAGGTCGGCGGCGACACCCTGGTGGACGATCTGGCCGATGCCGTTCCAGTCCGCCACCACGACGCCGTCGAAGCCCCACTCGCCCTTGAGCACGTCGCGCAGCAGCCGGCGGTGCGCGTGCATCGGGGTGCCGTCGACGTCGTTGAAGGCCGCCATCACGCTGAGCACACCGGCCTCGACCGCGTCGCGGAACGGGCGCAGGTGCAGGTTGCGCAGGGTGTTCTCGCCGACGGCGACGGTGTCGTAGTCGCGGCCACCGGCCGACAGGCCGTAGCCGACGAAGTGCTTGGCACAGGCGCCCAGCCGGTCGGCGTCGGCGGGGCGCTCGCCCTGGAAGCCGGTGACCGCGGCCGCGGCCAGCCGTCCGGCCAGCACGGGCTGCTCGCCGAACGACTCCGCGACGCGACCCCAGCGCGGCTCCTCGGAGATGTCGACCATCGGGGCGAAGGTCCAGGCGATGCCGTCGACGACCGCCTCGGCGGCGGCGATCTCGGCCACCTCGCGGACCAGGTCGGGATCGAACGACGCGGCCAGCCCCAGGGGGATCGGGGCCACGGTGCGGTGGCCGTGGATCACGTCGCGGCCGAAGAGCACGGGGATGCCCAGTCGGCTGCCGTCGAGGACGATGTCCTGGATCTCGTCGATGACCGACGACCGCACGCCCTCGTCGCGCTCGTTGCCGGCCGTGGCGCCGGAGGCGTAGAGGCTGGAGCCGATCCGGCCGGCCCGCAGCGCGTCGGCGTCCTGAACCGGGTCGATGTTGGCGACCTGGTGGGTCTGCCCGACCTTCTCCTCCAGCGTCATCTCGGCGAGCAACGACTCCACGCGTGCCTCGAGGTCCAGGGCGGGGTCGAGCCACGGTCGTGCGGGGGAGGTCATCAGCAGGTCTCCACGAGTAGGTCGGGGCAGGCGGCCAGGGCGGTCCGCAGGGCGGTGGTGCTGACGGCGACGCCGGGTCGGCGGTGGGGGTTGTCGAGGGGAGTGCAGGCGATCTCGACGCCGCCGGCGACCAGGCGGCGTACGCCGACGCCCTCGGGGCCGACGCGGTAGCGCAACCGGGCGGGCAGGCCGGCGATCCGCACCGTCGCCACCAGACCGTCGCAGCCGACTGGCAGGACGGGGTCGAGCTCGACGACGTCGCTGCGGCGGCGGACGCCGAGCAACCGCTCGACCACCAGCCGCAGGGCCAGCCCAGGGCCGGAGGAGTAGATCCGCCAGCCGCCCTCGAACGGCACGTCACCGGCCATCAGGTCCGCGTAGCGCTCCGAGGCGTCGTCACGGTCGGCGAAGGCGCCGTCGGAGGAGGAGTAGTAGCAGCTGCGCTGGCGAGGCCGGCTCAGCGGGACACGCTCCTGGAGCCCCCACGGGCTGGCCAGCGCCAGGGCGCGCAGCAGGCCGGCCCCGTCGCCCACCCGCGCCAGCGCCTCGGCGTACCGCAGGTGGGCGTGGACGTACATCAGCCCGATCTCGCGGCCCCAGAAGGTGCTGGCCTCGGCGCGCTGGAAGACGCTCATCGGTCCGCCCTGGTAGGCCACCGGACGGTCGAAGAGCCGGGCCCCGTCAGGACCGAGCAGGTGCTCGGCCACCAGGGCGAGGTGGCGGGCGGCGGCGGCGGGGTCGAGCACGTCGGCGGTGACCGCGTGCACCCACGGGAGGATGCCGTAGGTCAGCCCGGTCCGGGCGTCGCGTGGGTGGACCAGCGGCTCGGGCTCGCCGTCCCCGGCATAGAGCAGGTAGCCCGGCAGCACGCCGTCGATCAGCATCGACCCGGTGATCGCGTCGCGGGTGCGGGCGGCCAGCGCCCCGGCCGTGGCGGCCAGGGCGGGCGCGACCGCCGCGGTGGCCAGCCCGGACGCGAGGGCGTCGAGGGCCTGCACCTGGAGCACGGCGGTCCAGGTCGACGCGAGGCGCCGGGCGAGGGCGGGGTCGGCCGGCTGGAGGGAGTCGTTCCAGTCGCCATGGCCGTAGGCCGGGAGCGGGGTCCCGGGGACAGCCATCTCCTCGATCCGGGCCACGGCCCGCTCGAGGTGCTCCTCGACGGTGGCGGGTGGGGTGGGACCGTCGTCACCGACGAAGGTGACCTTCTCCTCCAGCAGGCCGGCGTCGCCGGTCGCCTGGAGGTGCTCGCCGACGGCGAGCAGCGGCCAGTAGACGACGTCGCCGTGGGAGTCCTGCTGCCCGGGTCCGGACCGGGCGTCGCCGGACGGTGACGGCAGGAACTCGAAGGCCTGCGGCCAGTCGCCGCGAGCGTTCTGGGCGCGCAGCACCCGGAGCAGGACGTCGCGCACCTCGTCGTGGTGGTCCAGCGCGGTGAGCAGACCCACCGGCCCCTGGCACACGTCGCGGGTGCCCCAGGCGCCGCCCGAGAACTGCTCCAGGCCGCGCGGCGCGAGGTAGTGCACCAGGGCGTTGTGGGTGAACCACGGTGTCGCAGCGGCGATCGCCGCCACCTCGCCCGCCTCGTCGCTGTCGCCGGCCAGGTCGAGGGTGAGGGCCGCGGTGAGGTGCGGCCAGAAGTCAGCCCCCAGCCCGGTGGGCGCCACGGAGTCGGGTTCGTCGTCCGCTCCGGCACCGGTGAGCTCCAGGGACCAGGCCGTCGTGGTGGCGACATCGAGGACCAGCCACTCGCTGTCGACCACCGCCTGCGTGTCGCCGTCCCAGGTGAGGCGCCAGTCGCCGAGCGCGACCCCGCCGCCGTCGGGGGTGATGCCGGGTGTGATGCCAGGTGTGATGCCGGGTGGGGTGACGACGGGTGAGATGAGGGGGGAGCCGGGCTCGTGGTGGAGGGTGGCGCGCACCTGCTGCGCGGGACCGGCGAGCACCTGGACCTCCAGGCCCAGACGGTGGGCGTCGCTGGGGGCGCGGGCGACGACCTCGAGCAGCAGCCCGTCGTCGGTGGCGTACCACCAGCGGCAGGCGTCGAGCCCGGCACACCAGGCGCTCGGGGTGTCCAGCAGCCGCCAGTCCTCGCCCGAGCCCGCGCGCACCAGCAGCCGGACGCCGTGGCTGCGGAAAAGCCCGAGGTAGGTACGGCGGCCGCTGACGAGGGTGTCGCGGCCCACGTGGCCACGGGTCACCTGCGAGTGGAAGGTGCCCGCCATCCAGACCGTCGTGGTGAGGCTGGCGGTATCGGGCACCAGGGTGTCGCCGGTGCGCAGGATCTGGCCGTGCGGGCGCAGCACCGCGAGCTCCTTGGTGGCCGTGACCACCTCGCCGTAGCCGCTGCGCCAGGAGACCGGGACGCCGTCCGGACCGTACTCGACCGAGCCGGGCTCGGCGCCCAGGCCGAGGTCGTCGACCTCGGCCGCGGCGAGCGGCCGGCAGGGCAGTGCCGCGGCCGCGGCGAGCAGCGCCGGGGCGCCGGTGCCCCCGGCCCGCGGCTCCGGGGCGCAGCCGGCCGGCACCGGCTCACGGCGCACAGCGGGGCACGCCGCCAGGGCCCTCGTCAGGTGGTCGGCGTCCTCGGTCCCGGTGGCGCCGGGGTGGTCGGTGAGAGCGATGCCCACGAAGCCGGTGCGGTGGGTCTCGCCCGGCGCGAGGTCGACCGGCTCGTCCTGCAGCGCGACGAGCGCGTGCTCGTGCTGGAGGCGGCGGCCCGGCAGGTCGGTCGCGTCCAGGCCGGTCCACCGCACCCCGGTGGTCGTGCGCTCGACGAGCTGGTGGGCATCGGTGGCCCAGCCGGTGCCGCGGCGCGCGGAGCCGATCAGCAGCCAGGGGGCCCGGGGGCCGGGCATGTTCTGGCGGACCGCGAGGGCGACCCCGTGGTGGGGGGTCTGCACCGGGGTGAGGTCGAGGTACTGGCTGACGTAGTACTCGTTGGTGCGCACCACGTCGGGGGCGGCGAGGGCCGGGTCGTGGGTGTGCACCACGTCGACGCGCACCGGTGCGCTGCCGTGGTGGGTCACCTCGACGTCCCACCGCCAGGCGACCTCGGCCGCGGCCAGGCGGAGCGTCACCCGGTAGGCCAGGTCGCCCCACGCACCCGTGGTCACCAGGGCGCCGTCGACCTCCTCGGTCCGCCCCGGGGCCGTGGGGCCGAGCAGCGCGACGTGGCGCACGCGGTCTCCTCCCCGGCCCACGTCGTGGCGGCGCAGGTGCACGTTGGCGGGTCCCGCCTCAGCCGGGTTGGCCGGGTGCATCAGGAGACTGGTCCCGGAGGATTCCAGCCGCGTCAGTGCGCCGTGCCCGAGAGCCTCGACGACAAGCCCGCCAGGGTTGTCGAGCCGGCTGCGTGGGGGGCTGGCGGGGACGGTGTCGGTCGACATGATGCTCATGCCTACCAGTCGGCAACGCCGCCGACAGGGGCGGGCAGTCGTGTAAATAGCTGAAACAGGAGGGCCTGCGCCGCAAGACTTCCATGAAAGTACTTACATAGCCGCAAGGCGTTGACACCTGCTGTGGGCCGTCACGTCGGAGACCGCGCCGCCGCACCCCCCCGCCGCGGTGCTGATCTGGCAGGCGAGGACTTGTCCCGGCCGGGTCGGGCGGGCAGGGTGATCACTCCTGGGAGGAGCCACCGTGACCACCGACCCGCCACCGGTTCGCCCGGTCACCATCTACACCGTGGCCGAACGCGCCGGCGTCTCCATCGCCACGGTCTCCCGGGTGCTGCGGGGTTCTACGCCCTCCTCGCCGGCGACCCGGCGCAAGGTGCTCCTGGCCGTCGAGGAGCTCGACTACATCCCGCTGCGCGCCGCCCGCACGGTCGACGTGCCACGCCACCAGACCCACGGCCTGGTGCTGCCCGGCCTGGCCGGACCGCACTACTCCGAGCTGCTGACCGGCTTCGAGTCCGCGGCCGCGCGCTACGGCCAGTCGGTGGTGATCCAGCTCGCCGGCCCGCAGGTGGACCTCGAGGACGCGGTACGCCGCCTGCTCGGGCGGGTCGACGGCGTCGTCCTGGCCAACGACACGGTGCCCGACGGCTTCGTCCGCTCGATTTGCCGGAGCACCCCCACCGTGCTGCTGGCTCGTGACCCGGTGCTCGGCTGCGACGCGGTGCTGGTGGAGAACCTCCGGGCCGCCGAGGAGCTCACCGACCACCTGGTCCGGCACGGCCGGCGCCGACTCGTCTTCCTCGGTGACCCCGCTGGGTCCCACGACGTCACCGAGCGCTACGCCGGATTCCGGGTGGCACTGTCCCGGTCGGAGGCCGTCGAGGCCCGGCCGCCGGTCCTGGTGCCGCTGGAGGAGGGCTCCGGGCCGGTGGCGGTCGAGGCGCTGCTCGGGCCCGGCCCGCCGCTCGACGCGGTGGTCTGCGCCAACGACGAGCTGGCCGTCACGGTGCTGACCCGGCTGGCCAGGTTGGGCGTGCGGGTGCCCGACGACTTGGCGGTGACCGGCTTCGACGACATCATGACGTCGCGCTTCGTGGCGCCCGGGCTGACGACCGTGCAGCAGCCGACGCGGGCGATGGGCCACTGGGCCGCGATCCGGTTGCACGAGCGGATCGAGGGACGCACCCACGACGTGCACCCCCAGGTGCTGCCCACCACCCTGGTCGTGCGCGGCTCGTGCGGGTGCGCGTGGGACGGGCCAACCCTGCCGGGGTCGGCCGCGGCGGCGACGTACCCCGTCTGAGCCCGCGGGGTTCTCGCCAACGTCGGATTCCCCGGCTCGCCGGGGAATCTGGCACTTCTGGGCCAACGCAATGGCCGATAAGTGACTAGCACGGCGGTGCTGCGGGGCTCGTGGGGCCCGTGGTGCGTCTGACCTCTCGGTTGGTTGTGGCACGCCGTCGGGGGCGCTGATTCCCCGGCTCGCCGGGGAATCTGGCACTTCTCGGCCGCCGCGGCGCCCGACAAGCGCAGGAACCGACCCGGTGCTGGGGCGGAGGGAGCTGGTGGGGCGGGCGGACAGGTGGTCACGCAGCCCGGGACAGCGTCGGAGTCCGGAGTCCGCTGCTAGCGAACAGGGGTGGTTATCCCGTGGAAGTGTCCCTCCGGCGGGCTAGGGTCGCTCACGTGAACCAGAATCCCAGCTCCCACCCGCAGATGAACGGCGCCTCCGCGTCGTACGGCCTCGACGACCACATCTACCAGCGGCTGCTGCGCGAGCGGATCGTGTTCCTCGGCTCCGAGGTCCGCGACCAGAACGCCAACGCGATCTGCGCCCAGCTGCTGCTGCTGTCCGCCGAGGACCCCGAGGCCGACATCTTCCTGCACATCAACAGCCCCGGCGGCTCGGTCGACGCCGGCATGGCGATCTACGACACCATGAACTACATCCCCAACGACGTCGCGACCGTCGGCATGGGGCTGGCCGCCTCGATGGGGCAGTTCCTCCTCTGCGCGGGCACCAAGGGCAAGCGCTACGCCCTGCCCCACGCGCGGATCATGATGCACCAGCCCTCGTCGGGGATGGGTGGCTCGGCCTCCGACATCAAGATCCAGGCACAGCAGTCCCTGCACATCAAGAAGGTGCTGCTCGAGCTCATCGCCCAGCACACCGGCCAGACGGTCGAGCAGGTCGAGAACGACGCCGACCGAGACCGCTGGTTCACCGCCGAGCAGGCCCGTGCCTACGGCCTCGTCGACCAGGTGATCACCAACGCCCGCGACGCCGCCGACGAGGGTCGGCCGGCCCGCAACTCCGAGAAGAACTGAGGACCCGCGACATGAACTACTACATCCCCCAGTGGGAGGAGCGGACGTCCTACGGCTTCCGCAGGATCGACCCCTACGGCAAGCTCTTCGAGGACCGCATCATCTACCTCGGCACGCCGATCTCCGACGACGTCGCCAACGCGGTCATCGCCCAGCTCATGTGCCTGGAGTCGATGAATCCCGACAACGACATCCAGATCTACATCAACAGCCCGGGCGGTTCGTTCACGGCGCTCACCGCGATCTACGACACGATGAACTTCATCAAGTGCGACGTCCAGACCGTGTGCATCGGCCAGGCGGCCTCGGCCGCCGCGGTGCTGCTCGGAGCCGGCACCCCGGGCAAGCGGCTGGCGCTGCCCAACAGCCGGGTCCTGATCCACCAGCCCTACACCGAGGGCACGTTCGGCCAGACCTCCGATATCGAGATCCAGGCCAACGAGATCATCCGGATGCGCGAGCTGCTGGAGAAGATGATCTCCGACCACTCCGGCCGCGACCTCGAGCAGGTCAGCCGCGACATCGAGCGCGACAAGATCCTGACCGCGGCGGCCGCCGTGGAGTACGGCCTCATCGACGCCGTCATCGAGTCCCGCAAGGGCGCTCCGGCGCTCACCACCTAAAGACGGTCAGACCCCTGGTGTTCCCCGTGTCTGGCCGTCCCCGGGCGGCCGGCAGGGGGTACCGTCAAGGGGTTTGCTCCCGCTCCACCTCGTACTCACGCTCGATCGAAGGCGAAAGGACCGCCCGTGGCACGCATCGGTGACGGTGGTGACCTGCTGAAGTGCTCCTTCTGCGGCAAGAGCCAGAAGCAGGTCAAGAAGCTGATCGCCGGCCCCGGCGTCTACATCTGTGACGAGTGCATCGACCTCTGCAACGAGATCATCGAGGAGGAGCTCAACGAGGGCTCGGACGTCGAGCTGGCCGACCTCCCGAAGCCCCGGGAGATCTTCGAGTTCCTCAACGCCTACGTGATCGGCCAGGAGATGGCCAAGAAGTCGCTGGCCGTAGCGGTCTACAACCACTACAAGCGCGTGCAGTCCGGTGTGCTGACCGGGTCGGGCAAGCACAGCAAGGACGAGGTCGTCGAGGTCGCCAAGTCCAACATCTTGGTGATCGGCCCGACCGGCTGCGGCAAGACCTACCTGGCCCAGACGCTCGCGCGGATGCTCAACGTGCCCTTCGCGATCGCCGACGCGACCGCGCTCACCGAGGCCGGCTACGTCGGCGAGGACGTCGAGAACATTCTCCTCAAGCTCATCCAGGCCGCCGACTACGACGTCAAGAAGGCCGAGACGGGCATCATCTACATCGACGAGATCGACAAGGTGGCCCGCAAGGCGGAGAACCCCTCGATCACCCGTGACGTCTCCGGCGAGGGCGTGCAGCAGGCGCTGCTGAAGATCCTGGAGGGCACGACGGCGTCGGTGCCGCCTCAGGGAGGGCGCAAGCACCCGCACCAGGAGTTCATCCAGATCGACACCACCAACATCCTCTTCGTGGTCGGTGGCGCGTTCGCCGGGCTCGAGCACATCATCGAGCAGCGGGTCGGCAAGAAGACGCTCGGCTTCACCGCGGAGATGCGCGGCGCCGCCGAGCGCGAGGCCGAGGACCTGCTCGCCCAGGTTCGCCCGGAAGACCTCACCAAGTACGGCCTGATCCCCGAGTTCATCGGCCGGCTGCCGCTGATCGCGAGCGTGAGCCGACTCGACAACGAGGCGCTGGTGCAGATCCTCACCGAGCCCCGCAACGCGCTGGTGAAGCAGTACCAGAAGCTCTTCGAGCTCGACGGCGTCCAGCTCGAGTTCACCGAGGCAGCCATCCTCTCGATCGCCGCCAAGGCGCTCGACCGCGGGACCGGTGCCCGCGGGCTGCGCGCCATCATCGAGGAGGTCCTCCTCCACGTGATGTACGACGTGCCCTCTCGCGGCGACGTGGAGAAGGTCATCATCACCCACGAGGTCGTCGACGACGGCGTGGCGCCGACATTGATGCTGCGCGAGGCCGAGTCGAAGAAGAAGAAGTCGGCCTGACGCCGACACCGGCTCGCGGGCTACGCGGGCACGCCGGAACTGACTACTCAGAGTAGTCACAACGGGTCATTCACCTCGGTGCCTCCGGACGCCAGACTCAAGGCGTACTCGGAGGAAGAGGTCGTGTGAGCCGGCAGCACAGACGCCCGTTGATCGCGTTCGTCGCGGTCGCGGTGCTGTGCATCCTGCTCCTGGGTCACGCTGTGCGCAGCGAGGCCCTCGAGCTCGTCCCCCCGTCCGGACCGGTCGCAGGTGAGCTGGCGCGGGTCGGGAACCGAGTGGTCCGGAGTCATTCGGGCAAGACGGCGTCAACCCCCCCGACAACAGCCGTCGAGATCGGCCCGGCGGTCGCAGAGCCTCTTCTGGCAGCGACCGCCGGGCCCCGACCTGCCGAGGTCTGGGCGCCGGGCCTCGAGCCCGAGCCAACGACGCCGTTGGCGGCCTCGGCCGGGCCCGCGTCGTCCGCTGTGCCGCCACCGGTGCCGCCGAACGGGCCCTCGCCCGATGGCGACGGTGGGGCAGCCGGTCCGGAACCGACGACCGTCGCGTCCCCTCCGGCCGCGCCGGCCGCTCCGGGAGTCGCCCCGACGAACCCGCCGCCGGTGGCCGGGCCACCACTGCCGTCGCCCCTGCTGCCGTCCGCCCAGCCGTCTGCCCAGCCGTCTGCCCAGCCGTCTGCCCAACCGTCTGCCCAGCCGCCCCGCCAGACCTCAGGGCAACCCTCAGCCCAGCCGCCCCGCCAGACCTCAGGGCAACCCTCAGCCCTGCCGCCCGTCGTACCGACCGGTCCCACCAGCGAGCCGGCGCCCGACCCGGCCGAGCCCGGCGTCCTGCCGACCGGACCAGGCCCCGGTCCTGCCGAGGTCGCGACCGAGGCGCCCACCCCGCTGCCCGACGAGCTCGGACCGCTCGTCCCCTGAGGGACGACCGGGCGGTCAGTCGGTCGGGGCGAGCTCGGCGACGACGCTGATCGAGTCGGTGTCGTCCCCCGCGACGAACCTCAGCTCACCGGTGATCTTGCCGGTCTTGCGGAGGTCGTCGGCGGCCGCCTCGGCCGCTCGCACGGCGGCAGCCGGCCCGCTGATCTCCACCCGTGACAGCTCCGCACGCATCGAGACCTTGGCCGTGGACTTCGCCCCACGGATCCCGGTCAGCGCGGCGGAGACGGCGGCGAGCAGAGCCGGATCGGCGTCGTCGAGCCGGTCGTGGGAGTCGTCCGCCGGCCAGGGCTGGCGGTGGATCGAGCCCTCCTGCCACCACGACCAGACCTCCTCGGTGACGAACGGCAGGAACGGAGCCAGCAGCCGAAGCTGGACGTGGAGCGCGACCGCGAGCGTCGCCCGCGCGGACGCCGTGGCGGACCC
>JBDSLK010000007.1:0-10191 GCA_039916425.1 Nocardioides sp. | reverse complement strand
GGCCAGAGCGTCCGCGTCCCCGGCGACGGCGGGCGCAACCTCCTGGGCCAGCTGCTTGCCGAGCTCGACGCCCCACTGGTCGAAGCTGTCGATGCCCCAGACGACGCCCTGGGTGAAGGTGATGTGCTCGTAGAGCGCGATCAGCTGGCCGAGCACGGAGGGGGTCAGCTCGGGGGCCATGATCGAGGTAGTGGGCCGGTTGCCGGAGAACACCCGCGCCGGCACGATCGCCCGTTCGGCGCTGTCGGCGCTGTCGGCGCTGTCGGTGCCCTCGGCCCGCACCTCGTCGGCAGTCTTGCCGAAGGCCAGGGCCCGGGTCTGGGCGAAGAAGTTGGCCAGGAGGAGCTCGTGGACGTCGACGTCGCCGTCCACCAGCGGGTGGGCCGGGTTGGCCACCGCGATGAAGTCGGCGGGGACGAGCCGGGTGCCCTGGTGGATCAGCTGGTAGAAGGCGTGCTGCCCGTTGGTGCCCGGCTCGCCCCAGAAGACCTCGCCGGTGGCGGTGGTGACGGGGGAGCCGTCCCAGCGCACCCCCTTGCCGTTGGACTCCATCGTGAGCTGCTGGAGGTACGCCGGGAAGCGATGCAGCAGCTGGGCGTAGGGCAGCACCGCGTGGGTCTCGGCACCGAGGAAGTTGACGTACCAGACGTTGAGCAGACCCATCAGGGCCGGCACGTTCCGCGCGAGGTCGGTGGTCCGGAAGTGCTCGTCGACGGTGTGCATGCCGTCGAGGAGCTCGGCGAACCGCTCCGCGCCGATCGCCACGACCAGCGACGTGCCGATCGCCGAGTCGAGCGAATAGCGTCCCCCGACCCAGTCCCAGAAGCCGAAGGCGTTGGTCGGATCGATGCCGAAGTCGGCCACCTTGTCCAGGGCCGTGGAGACGGCGACGAAGTGCCGCGCGACCGCCTCGGCGTCGTCGGACGAGCCGCCGGCGCGCAGGCCCGCGAGCAGCCAGGCCTTGCACAGCCGCGCGTTGGTGAGCGTCTCGAGCGTGCCGAACGTCTTGCTGGACACCACGAAGAGCGTGGTCGCGGGGTCCAGCCCGGCCAGCTTGTCGGCACAGTCCGTCGGGTCGATGTTGCTGATGAACCGGCACTCGAGGCCGTCGAGGACGTAGGGGCGGAGCGCCTCGTAGGCCATCACCGGCCCGAGGTCCGAGCCGCCGATGCCGATGTTGACGACCGCGCGGATGCGCCGGCCGGTGACGCCGGTCCAGGCCCCCGAGCGCACCCGTTCGGCGAAGTCGTAGACCCGGTCCAGCACCTCGTGGACGTCGGCGACCACGTCGTGGCCGTCCACCTCGACGACCGCGCCGGCCGGTTGCCGCAGCGCGGTGTGCAGCACCGCCCGGTCCTCGGTGACGTTGATGTGCTCGCCGCGGAACATGGCGTCCCGCCGGTCGGCCAGGCCCACCTCGCCGGCCAGCGCGAGCAGCCCGTCGAGCACCGGCTCGTCGATGAGGCCCTTCGACAGGTCCACCACCAGGTCACCGACGTGGAAGGTCAGGCGCCCGACGCGCTCGGGGTCGTCGTTGAACCAAGCCCGCAGGTCGGGGGCGAAGTCCGCCGCCAACCCGGTAAGCCGCGCCCAGGCCGGGGTCGCGGTGGCGTCGATGGGCGAGTCCGTCACTGCGCAGCCTTGGCCTTGTCCAGCTGGCCCTGTACGGTCTCGAGGAGCTCGTTCCAGGAGGTCTCGAACTTCTCGACGCCCTCGCGCTCGAGCACGGCGATCACCTCGTCGTAGTCGATGCCGGCAGCCGCGAGGTCGGCCATCACCTGCTCGGCGTCGTCGTAGTGGCGCGTCACCTGGTCGGCCACGACCTCGCTGTGGTCGCGCACGGCGTCGAGGGTCTTCTCGGGCATCGTGTTGACGGTGTTGGCGACCACGAGGTCGTCGACGTACATGGTGTCGCGGTAGTCGGGGTTCTTCACTCCGGTCGAGGCCCACAGCGGGCGCTGCTTGTTGGCACCGGCGGCCTCGAGGGCCTCCCAGCGCGATCCGGAGAAGAACTGCTCGTAGGCACGGTAGGCCAGGCGGGCGTTGGCCACGGCGGCCTTGCCGAGCAGCTCGTCGTGGGCGCCACGACCGAGCCGCTTGTCGATCTCGGTGTCGACGCGGGAGACGAAGAACGACGCGACGGAGTGGATCTTGCCGAGGTCGTGGCCGTGCTCGCGGGCGAGCTCGAGCCCCGTGACGTAGGCCTCCATCACGGACTGGTAGCGGTCCAGACCGAAGATCAGGGTCACGTTGACGCTGATGCCGGCCCCGATCGTGGTGGTGATCGCCGGCGCTCCCTCGGTCGTCGCAGGAATCTTGATCAGCACGTTGGGCCGGTCGACCTCGTCGGAGAGCTGCTGGGCCGAGGCCGCGGTTGCCGCCTCGTCGTGGGCCAGGTCGGGCGCCACCTCGATCGACACCCGGCCGTCGACGCCGTTGGTGGCCTCGAAGGTCTCCCGCATCACGTCGCAGGCGGCACGGACGTCGGTGGTGGTGAGGGCGAAGACGGTCCGGTCGACGTCGGCACCCTCCGCGGCGAGCCGGCTCACCTGCTCGTCGTAGCGCTCCCCGTCGGCCAGGGCGGCCGCGAAGATCGAGGGGTTGGTGGTGACCCCGACGACGTGGCTGTCATTGACCAGGTCGGCCAGGTTGCCGGTCTCCAGCCGTTCGCGGGAGAGGTCGTCGAGCCAGATGGACACCCCGGCGTCGGTCAGGGCCCTGAGGCGGTCGGTCATGAAGGTCTCCTTCGGTGGTGGGGTCAGGCGGACGCGGCGGCGACCGAGTCCCGGGCCGCGTTCGCGACGGCCTCGGCGGTCACGCCGTACTCGGTGAAGATGCGGGCGTAGTCGGCGCTCGCGCCGTAGGTCTCGATCGACACGATGCGGCCGGCGTCACCGACCACCTCGCGCCAGCCCTGCGCGATCCCCGCCTCGACGGAGACGCGGGCCTTGACGATCGGCGGGATCACGGTCTCGCGGTACGACGCCTCCTGGGCGTCGAACCACTCGCGGCACGGCATCGAGACCACCCGGGCGCGGATCCCGTCGGCGGCCAGCAGGGTGCGCGCCGCGACGGCGAGCTGCACCTCCGAGCCGGTGCCGACCAGGACCACGTCGGGCTGGCCGCCCCGGTCGTCGAGGTCGGGGGCGTCCAGCAGCACGTAGCCGCCCCGGTGCACGTTGGAGGTGTCGCTCCACACCTGGCCCGTGCCGTCGTCGCCGCGCGGGAAGACCGGGACGTTCTGGCGGGTCAGCACCAGGCCGGCTGGGCGGTCGGTGCTGTCGAGGATCGCCTTCCAGGCGGCTGCGGTCTCGTTGGCGTCGGCGGGGCGGACGACGTCGAGGCCGGGGATGGCCCGCAGTGCGGCCAGGTGCTCGATCGGCTGGTGGGTCGGACCGTCCTCGCCGAGCCCGATCGAGTCGTGGGTCCACACGTAGGTCACCGGCAGCCCCATGATCGCCGCCAGCCGGACCGCGCCGCGCATGTAGTCGGAGAAGGTGAGGAAGGTGCCGCCGAACACGCGGGTGCCGCCGTGGACGGCGATGCCGTTCATGATGGCGCCCATCGCGTGCTCGCGGATGCCGAAGTGCAGCACCCGGCCGGCGAAGGGGTCGCCCTTCCACATCGGCGTCGAGCGGTCCTTGGGCAGGAACGACGGTGCGTCCTCGATGGTGGTGTTGTTGGACTCGGCGAGGTCGGCCGACCCGCCCCAGAGCTCGGGCAACCCACCGGCAATGGCGTTGATCACGGCGCCGGAGGCCTTGCGGGTCGCCATCCCCGCCGGGTCGGCCGGGAACGTCGGCAGGTCGTCGTGCCAGCCCTGCGGGAGGGTGCGGGTCTGCAGGCGCTCGAAGAGCGCCACGTCGGCGGACGGCTTGGTCGTCCAGTGCTGGAACTCGCCGTCCCAAGCGGCCTGGGCGGCCTTGCCGCGCACGACCAACCCGCGAGTGTGCTCGATCACGTCGGCCGGCACCTCGAAGGTCTGCGCCGGGTCGAAGCCCAGCACCTCCTTCGTGGCGGCGACCTCGTCGGGCCCGAGGGCGGAGCCGTGGGCCTTGCCGGTGCCCTGCGCCTTCGGGGCGGGCCAGGCGATGATCGTGCGGAGCACGATGAAGCTGGGGCGCTCGGTCTCGGTCTCGGCCGCGCGGATGGCGGCGTACAGCTCCGGGACGTCCTCCTCGTAGGTGCCGCCGGCCCGCTCGCCGCCGGTCCAGTCGACCACCTGGACGTGCCAGCCGTAGGCCTCGTAGCGTGCGGCGACGTCCTCGGTAAAGGCGATGTTGGTGTCGTCCTCGATGGAGATCTGGTTGTCGTCGTAGATCAGCGTCAGGTTGCCGAGCTGTTGGGTGCCGGCGATCGACGACGCTTCGCCGCTGACGCCCTCCTCCAGGTCGCCGTCGCTGCAGATGGCGTAGACGTGGTGGTCGAAGGGGGACGCGCCCTCGGCGGCGTTGGGGTCGAGCATGCCGCGCTCGCGACGGGCCGCCATCGCCATCCCGACCGCGTTGCCGACGCCCTGGCCGAGCGGACCGGTGGTGGTCTCGACGCCCGCGGTGTGGCCGTACTCCGGGTGGCCCGGGGTCTTGGAGCCCCACGTGCGCAGCGCCTTGAGGTCGTCGAGCTCGAGACCCCAGCCACCGAGGAAGAGCTGGATGTAGAGAGTGAGGCTGGAGTGGCCGCAGGACAGCACGAAGCGGTCCCGGCCGGGCCAGTGCGGGTCGGCGGGGTTGTGCCGCATGACCTTCTGGAAGAGCAGATAGGCCGCGGGTGCCAGGCTCATCGCGGTGCCGGGGTGGCCGTTGCCGACCTTCTGGACGGCGTCCATCGCGAGGACGCGCACGGTGTCGACGGCCTTGTCGTCGAGCTCGGTCCAGTCCAGACGGGCAGGGATGGAGTTCACGTGGATCCTCACTCAGGCTGCAGGGGTGTGGCGGCCTTCCTCGGGCCGTTCGGAGCCTACTCACGTCGGGCGATAGACTCGATGTCGCACCAGTACCCGATACACGTCCCGGCATCCCGAGCCGCCCCTGGCGGCGATCAGCGAGGTCAATCTTGTCCTACGTAGGCCAGACGGCCCGTGCCGGCGCGACCTCCGGGGGGCCCGGCGACTCCGGCAGGGCCAGCGTCCGCGACGTGGTCGCGGCGTACGTCGGGCTGACCAAGCCACGCGTGATCGAGCTGCTGCTGCTGACCACGGTGCCGGTGATGTTCTTCGCCGAGGGCGGGGTGCCGGCGCTCGGGCTGGTCGCGGCCACCGTGCTGGGCGGCACCCTGTCGGCCGGCTCCGCGTCGGCGCTCAACTGCGTCTACGACCGGGACATCGACGAGCAGATGCGGCGCACCCGGCGCCGGGCACTTCCGCGGCACATCGTCTCGACGGGAGCCGCGATCGCCTTCGGGGTGGTCCTCGGCGTGCTGGCCACCGTGGTGCTCGCGGTCTGGGTCAATGTCTTGTCGGCCGGGCTGGCGTTGGCCGCCGAGGTCTTCTACCTCGTGGTCTACACGATGATCCTCAAGCGTCGGACCACCCAGAACATCGTCTGGGGCGGACTGGCCGGCTGCTTCCCGGCCCTGATCGGTTGGACGGCGGTGACCGGCGAGCTCGCCTGGACGCCGGTCGTGCTCTTCGCCGTGGTGTTCTTCTGGACGCCCCCGCACACCTGGGCACTCGCGATGCGCTACCGCGACGACTACGCGGGCGTCGATGTGCCGATGCTGCCGGTGGTGGCCGCGCCTCCGGTCGTCGGCCGCCAGATCGTCCTCTACACCTGGGCGACCGTGGCCACCTCGCTCCTGCTGTGGCCGGTCGCCGGCACCGGGGTGGTCTACCCCGTCGCCGCCGCCGTCCTGGGCGCGGTCTTCCTCGTCGAGGCGCACCGGATGTGGGCCCGGACCCGGCTCACGGACAACCCCGCCGAGATGGACCCGATGCGGTTGTTCCACATGTCCAACCTCTACCTCGCGCTGCTCTTCGTCTCCGTCGCGCTCGACCCGCTGCTGCGCTGACGTGCCGAGAGCCAGACGGCGGTCGCGCTCGCCGAGAGCAGGCCGGCACCGAGGAGGTGCACCACGACCAGGGCCTCGGGCAGGTCGAGGAAGTACTGCGTGAAGCCGACCACGCCCTGAGCCACCTCCACGCCGAGCAGCAGCCCGGCCGCCCGCGCCACCGTGGCCAGGCCGCCGCGCCGGGCGACGACCAGCAGCCCCACGGTGAGGGCGAGCAGTACGTAGACGGCGGCGGCGTGCACGTGGGACATGACCTGCGGGTCCAGGCCGGTTCGCCGGGAGTCGGTGTCGCCGGAGTGCGGGCCGCTGCCGGTGACCACGGTCCCGAGGTAGAGCACCACCCAGGCCGTGACGAGGACGAGCCCCGTCAGGCCACGGACCAGTGGGGGAGCCCACGACCGGCCGGGGCCGCGGAGCGAGTCGAGCAGCGCCACGCAGACGCCGATGATCGCCATCGAGACGAGCAGGTGGAGCGAGACCACCCACGGGTTGAGGTCGGTGTGCACGGTGATGCCACCGATCACGGCCTGCATCGGGATCCCGAGCAGGACGACGGTGGCCAGCACAAACGGCCGCGAGGACGGCTCGGCGGCCCGCCGCCTCCGGACCCGGTCGACGAGAGCCGCTACCCAGCAGGCGAGGGCGATCACGACCAGCACGAACGTGAGCATCCGGTTGCCGAACTCGATCGCGCCGTGCACGCCCAGCTCGCCGTGCACGACGTACGACTCGTCGGTGCACCGGGGCCAGGTCGGGCAGCCGAGGCCGGAGCCGGTGACCCGGACGGCGCCGCCGGTCACCACGATGCTGATGTTGGCGACCAGGTTCGCCACCGCCAGTGGCCAGAGGGCACGCACGGGCCACCGGGTCGCGGGGCCGGAGGGGGCGGGGGGAGTCAGGGTCATTCCCACGTGAAGGTCCTCGCGGTCAGGGCTGTGCCGACGACGGCCCAGCCGATCAGGACGGCCAGTCCGGCCGGGTCGGTACGGCCGTCGACGAGCGCGGCCCGCATGGCGTCGCCGAGCGCTCCCGAGGGCAGCCAGCGCACCACGTGCTCGAGCGGTCCGTACGACGACGTCGGCAGCACCATCCCGCCACCGGTGAGCAGCAGGAGGTAGACGAGGTTGGCGCCGGCCAGGGTCGCCTCGGCGCGCACCACCCCAGCGAGCAACAGGCCCAGGGAGGCGAACGCCGCCGTGCCGGCCACGACCGCGAGGATCGCGGCGAGCCACCCGGGGGCCGGGTCCCAGCCGAGGGCCAGGGCGACCCCGGAGAGCACCGAGAGCTGGAGCACCTCCACCAGCAGCAGCGCTCCGACCTTGCCGAGCAGCAGGCCGTGACGGGGCAGCGGGGAGGAGCCGAGCCGCTTGAGGACGCCGTAGCGGCGCTCGAAGCCGGTGGTGATCGCGAGCGAGGTGAAGGACGTCGACATCACCGCCAGCGCGAGCACGCCCGGGCTCAGCACGTCGATCGCCGGGTGGGCGAAGTCGAGACCGACACGGTCGGCGGCGAGCACCCCGCCGACCAGGGCGATCACGGGGATCACCACGGCCAGCAGCAGCTGCTCCCCGTTGCGCAGCAGCAGCCGGGTCTCCATCGCGGCCTGGGCCACGACCTGCCGGTGGAGGGGGGCGGCGCCGGGCGCCGGGTGCAGGTCGAGGCTCATCGCAGGCTCCGTCCGGTCAGCTCGAGGAAGACGTCCTCGAGGTTGCGCTGGCCCAGGGTCAGTGACTCCGGGAGCACGCCGTGCTGCTCGCACCACCGCGAGACGGTGCCGAGCGTCGTGGAGTCGGCGGGGCCACTGATGACCAGGCTGACCTCGTCGAGCTGGACGACCTCGGCCAGCGGCCCGAGCTCGACCCCGAGCCGGTCGGGGGCCCCGGGCGGGAACGGCTCGGTGACCACCAGCCGGATGGTGGCCGCCCGTGACGCCGAGGGCCCACCCCGGGTCAGCTCCAGCGGCGTCCCCCGGGCGATGAGGCGCCCGTGGTCGATGATGTGGATCTGGTCGGCCAGCCGCTCGGCCTCGTCCATGTGGTGCGTGGTGAGCACGATCGTGACCCCCGAGGCCTTCAGCTCCCCGAGCAGCTCCCAGGTGGCGCGGCGCGCCTGCGGATCCATGCCGGCGGTCGGCTCGTCCACGAAGACCAGCTCGGGGCGGCCCACGACCGCCATCGCCAGGCCGAGGCGCTGCCTCTGGCCGCCGGAGAGACGTCGGTACGGCGTCCGCCCGCACTCGCCCAGGCCGAGCCGCTCCGCGAGCAGGTCGACGTCGAGGGGGTGGGCGTGCAGTCGGGCGAGGTGGCGCAGCATCTCGATGGCCCGCACGCCCGACCAGGCGCCGCCGTCCTGGAGCATCACGCCGATCCGGGGGAGCAGCGCCCGCTGGTCGCGCTGCGGGTCGAGACCGAGCACCCGGACGGTGCCGCCCTGGGCCGGCCGGTAGCCCTCACAGGTCTCCAGGGTCGTGGTCTTGCCGGCCCCATTGGGACCCAGCACGGCGGTGATGGAGCCTCGCTCGACCCGCAGCGAGAGACTGTCGACGGCGAGGGTGTCGCCGTACCTCATCACCAGTCCGTCGATCTCGACGGCGGGGCCGCGAGAGGGCGAGTCGACAGGCACACCGTGAAGTCTAGGAGCGGCCCCGAGGATTGCGGACGCGCCCTGTCCCGGACTCCCCCTCCGTGGCTGCCGGGACCCCGAAGGGGCCCAGCCAGGCCCTGGTTAGGGGACCCTTGCTTGAATGCGAGGAAGCATTAACGTCACACTTGCGTTGTGCAATTCATGAGGACGACTACGACGGCGCCCGACAGGGATGCCTCCACCCGTGAGCGGGTGGCTCGGTCGATCCTCGAGAACGGTCCCTCCACGGCGGTCGCCCTCGCCGAGCGGCTCGCGCTGACGCCGGCCGCGGTGCGCCGCCACCTGGAGCACCTGAGCGAGACCGGCTCCGTCGAGGCGCGTGAGCAGAAGGTCTACGGCACCCGTGGCCGGGGCCGCCCCGCGCGGGTGTTCGCGCTGACCGACATCGGCCGCGACACCTTCGACCAGCAGTACGACGACCTCGCGGTCGCCGCGCTCCGCTTCCTGGCCGAGACCCAGGGGGACGAGGCGGTCGTGGAGTTCGCCCGCCGCCGGGTCGCCTTCGTCGAGCGCGACTACGCCGAAGTGGTGGCCCAGGAGCCTACGCTCAGCCCGGCCGAGGCGCTGGCCCGCGTGTTCACCGCCGGGGGCTACGCCGCCACCGTGCGCGACCTGCCCATCGGCGACCAGCTCTGCCAGCAGCACTGTCCGGTCGCCCACGTGGCCCACGAGTTCCCGCAGCTGTGCGAGGCCGAGACCGAGGCCATCGGCCGCGTGCTCGGCACCCACGTCCAACGTCTGGCCACCATCGCCCACGGTGACGGTGTCTGCACCACCTGTATCCCCGTCTCCACCACCGAACGTCCCGAGAAGGAGAAGCGATGACCTCCATCGAAGAGCTCAACCCCGAACTGAAGGGCATCGGCCGCTACCAGTTCGGCTGGTCCGACCCCGATGTGGCAGGCGGCGCCGCTCGCCGAGGCCTCAACGAGGACGTCGTGCGCAACATCTCCGCGCTGAAGAGCGAGCCGCAGTGGATGCTCGACCTGCGCCTGAAGGGCCTCAAGCTCTTCCACCGCAAGCCGATGCCCACCTGGGGTTCCGACCTCTCCGCCATCGACTTCGACAACATCAAGTACTTCGTGCGCTCGAGCGAGAAGCAGGCCACGTCCTGGGACGACCTGCCCGCGGACATCAAGAACACCTACGACAGGCTCGGCATCCCCGAGGCGGAGAAGCAGCGCCTGGTCTCCGGCGTCGCCGCGCAGTACGAGTCCGAGGTCGTCTACCACTCGATCCGTGAGGACCTCGAGGAGCAGGGCGTCCTGTTCCTCGACACCGACACCGCCCTGCGTGAGCAGCCCGAGCTGTTCGCCGAGTACTTCGGCACCGTCATCCCCGTCGGCGACAACAAGTTCGCGGCGCTCAACACGTCGGTGTGGTCGGGCGGCTCGTTCATCTACGTGCCCAAGGGTGTCCACGTCGACATCCCGCTGCAGGCCTACTTCCGGATCAACACCGAGAACATGGGCCAGTTCGAGCGGACGCTGATCATCGTCGACGAGGACGCCTACGTGCACTACGTCGAGGGCTGCACCGCCC
>JBDSLK010000006.1:0-4127 GCA_039916425.1 Nocardioides sp. | reverse complement strand
AGCTCATCGAGCGCTACCGGGCCAAGCACGGCCTGCCGCTCGGCCATCCGCGGGTCGCCCAGCTCGACCTGGCCTACCACGACATCCACCGCGGACGCGGCCTCTACTACCTGCTGGAGAAGCGCGGTGCCGTCGCCCGGGTGACGACCGACCTGAAGATCTTCGAAGCCAAGTCGGTGCCGCCGCAGACCACCCGGGCCCGACTGCGCGGGGAGTTCATCCGCAAGGCCCAGGAGCGCCGCCGCGACTTCACCGTCGACTGGGTGCACCTCAAGCTCAACGACCAGGCCCAGCGCACCGTGCTGTGCAAGGACCCCTTCCGGGCCCACGACGAGCGCGTGCAGCGGCTCATCGACGGGATGTGAGGCGTCCACGGGTAGGGTGACCCCGCGCTCACGCACCCCCGCAAGCCGAAAGTGGTCCTCCGTGTCCCGACGTTCCATGCCTGTCCGACCCGCTCGCCTCGTCGTGCTGCTCACCGTGCCGCTGCTGCTCCTCGGCGCCTGCGGTGACGACACCGGCAGCGACACGCCCGAGGGCGCCCAGGGATTGGCGGCGGTCACCATCAGCGGTGACGTCGGCGACGAGCCCAAGGTCACCTGGAAGGACCGGATGACCGCGGACCGGCTCGACTCCGAGGTGCTCGTGGAAGGCGACGGCGCCGCCGTCGAGGACGGTCAGCAGGTCTTCGCCCGGCTCTGGGTCGGCAACGGCTACAGCAAGACCACCGCCCTCTCGAACTACGGCAAGGACTCGGCGCCCGAGCTGCTCACGGTCGGCAACGACCTCAGCCCCGCGATCAAGGCGGCCGTGCAGGACCAGACCCTCGGCTCCCGGGTCGCGGTAGCAGCGCCGCCGAAGGACGCGTTCGGCGAGGGCGGCAACGCCCAGCTCGGGATCGGCAACACCGACTCGGTGCTGTTCATCGTCGACCTGATCGGCGTGCTGCCCGACGGCCCCTCCGGCACCGACCAGAAGCCCTCGTCGTGGGCCCCCGCGGTCGACGGCGACCAGGACCCCACCGCCCTGGACTTCAAGGGCACCCCCAAGCCCACCGCCAAGCTCCGCCTCACCACCCTGATCAAGGGTGACGGCGAGGCCACCGAGAAGGGCCAGACGATCTACGTCGACTACCTCGGCCAGGTCTACGACGGCAAGCAGCCCTTCGACGCGTCGTACGCGCGTGGGGAGCCCTTCTCCTTCCCCCTCGGGGGTGGCCAGGTCATCAAGGGCTGGGACCAGGCTCTCGAGGGAGTGCCGACCGGCAGCCGGGTGCTGATCGCCGTCCCGCCGAAGCTCGGCTACGGCGAGGCCGGCAACCCCGACGCCGGGATCAAGGGCACCGACGCCCTCTACTTCGTCATCGACGTCCTCGCGGCGGTCTAGGTGCACCCCGTGGGCGCGGCGTGAGCAGCCAGAAGACCGAGCGCCTGTTCAACCTGCTGATCATGCTGCTGGTGCAGCGCCGCTACGTCGCCAAGCACAAGATCAGGGAGATCCTCTACCCCGGCTCGTCCACGGAGGCGTTCGACAAGATGTTCGAGCGGGACAAGGAGGAGCTGCGCAGCCTCGGGGTGCCGATCGAGATCGGCAACATGGACCCCTACTTCGACGACGAGCCGGGCTACCGGATCAAGCCCGACGAGTTCGCGCTGCCCGACATCAGCCTGAGCGCTGACGAGGCCGCCGTGGTGGGGCTGGCGACCAAGGTCTGGGAGCACGCCAAGCTCGCGGCGGCGACCACCGAGGCGGTGCGCAAGCTGACGGCCGCCGGGGTGCCGGTGGACTCGACCGCGCTCGACATCGCCGAGGCCCGGATCGGGGCCGACGAGCCGGCGTTCGACGTCTTCTGGGCGGCGGCTCTCGAGCGCACCCCGGTCACCTTCGACTACCAGCGCGTGGGTCGCCCCGCAGCCAGGCGGCACCTCCAGCCGTGGGGGGTCGTGCGCTTCTCCGGCCGGTGGTACGCCGTCGGTTGGGACACCGACCGTGACGACGAGCGAATCTTCCGGCTCTCCCGGGTGGTCGGCGAGGCCCGGCTCGACGGGACGCCGGCCAGCTACCTCATCCCGCCCGGTACCGACCTGCGCGCCATCGCCGAACGGCTCGCGCCCGCGGTGGTGGGAGAGACCGCCATCGTCCTCGCCAAGCCCGGCTCCGGGGCGACCCTGCGCCGCCGCGCGAGCGACACCAGCACCGGCGTGGCGGGTCCGGGCGACCGGTCCTGGGACCGGCTGGCGCTCCCCGCGGGCTCGTGGTCGGTCGACGAGCTGCTCAGCTTCGGCCCCGACCTGGTCGTGGAGTCTCCCGAGACGTTGCGCGACGAGGTCGTCCGTCGGCTGACGGAGGCGGTCGCGTGAGACCTGCCTCCCCGACCACCCCCGGCGGCAACCCCGGCAACCCCGGCGGCGCCCGGGAGCAGGTCGCCCGCCTGCTCCAGCTGGTGCCGTTCCTGCACGGACGTAACGGCATCCACCTCGACGACGCGGCCCGCGCGCTCGGCGTGTCGTCCGCGCAGGTGCTCGCCGACCTCAAGGTCCTGCTGATGTGCGGACTGCCGGGCGGCTACCCCGACGACCTCATCGACGTCGACCTCGACGCCCTCGAGGACGCCGAGGGCGACGGCGTCATCCGCGTCAGCAACGCCGACTACCTCTCCCGGCCGCTGCGGCTGACGCCCACGGAGGCGAGCGCGCTGATCGTGGCGTTGCGAGCCCTGCGGGCCACCGCCGACGACACCACCCGGGACGTGGTCGACCGGACGATCGGCAAGCTGGAGGCTGCCGCCGACCAGGGCGTCGACCACGGCTCCGCCCTGCCACCGGTCGAGGTGGCCGGCGCCGAGCCGGCCAAGCCCCCGGCCGCGGTGCGTGCGGCCGTCGAGGACGCCACCGCCCGAGGCCACCAGCTGAGGATCACCTACTACGTGCCGGCCCGCGACGAGGAGGCCGACCGGGTGGTCGACCCGCGCGGCCTGGTGACCAGCGGGGGCCTGACCTACCTGGACGCCTGGTGCCACACCGCCTCGGCACCCCGGCTCTTCCGGCTCGACCGGGTGCACGCCGCCGAGGTCCTCCCGACTCCGGTGCAGACCGTGTCCGAGGAGCCCCGCGACCTCTCCGACGGCCTCTTCCGGGCCGCCGACGATGCGACGACCGTGACCCTGCGGCTCTCGCCCCCGGCTCGGTGGGTGCCGGAGTACTACCCCGTGGAGGCAATCCGTGAGCTCGACGGTGGCGAACTACAAGTAGACCTGCTCGTAGCCGACCCCCGCTGGCTGATGAGACTGTTGCTGCGGCTGGCGCCACACGCCACGGTCGTCAGTCCCGCGGAGGTGGGCGAGGAGTTCACCAAGGTCACCCAGCACGCCCTCAGCCTGTACGGGTGAGAGAGCGTAGGATCGAAGCCAACACACCCCAGACGTGAGGACGCATATGTTCGCCCCAGCAGTACTGCCAGCCGTGATGGGTCTGGGACCCACCGAGCTGCTCATCATCCTGGGCATCATCATCTTGCTGTTCGGCGCCGCCAAGCTCCCCGAGCTGGCACGCGGCAGCGGGCGTGCCCTGCGCATCTTCAAGGCCGAGACCAAGGGTCTGATGGACGACGACGACGACGACACGGCCGGCACCAAGACCCCGGAGCAGCGCGAGATCGAGGCGCGCCGGGCGGCCACCGAGCCGGTCGTCGAGCCCGAGGTCGTCCGCGAGCCGCGCCGCGACGACACCACCGCCTGAGCACACCCGACCGACCCAGAGACCCGAGAGCAGCCACGTGAGCATCAGCGGAGTCGTTGCCATGCTCCGTGGCAACCCCATGCACGCCGTCGGCGACGACGGGCGGATGGCGTTGTCGGACCACCTACGAGAGTTGCGCGCCCGGCTGATGAAGTCGGCGCTGTTCTTGTTCGTGTTCTTCATCGTCGGCTTGTTCTTCTACGACAGTGCCTCGGTCGGGTCCAAGGCCATCGGCTTCTCGCTCCTCGACCTGGTGCTCGGCCCCTACCAGGACGCGGTCGACTCCCTCGGCAACAAGGTCGACAGCACGGCCTACATCAGCGGGGCGGGCGGCCCGCTCCTGCTCCAGCTCAAGCTCGCCGGGGTCGCGGCCGTGGTGTTCTCCAGCCC
>JBDSLK010000005.1:0-16894 GCA_039916425.1 Nocardioides sp. | reverse complement strand
ACGGCTTGCGCAACGCCTTCACCGCGGCGGCCAGCGGCTTGTCGGCCTTGAGCTCCTTGACCCGGGCGTCCCGCGCGGGGGTGAAGTCGCCCAGCGGCGCGGCGTACAGCGCATCGGCGATCGTGAGCAGGTCAGCCTCGGCCATGCGTGGATCCTAGGGGCGCGACCCCTGGGTCAGTGGCCGCGGCCGAGGAACATGGGGCCGCTGTCGGTGCTGGCGACCCGGCCGAGCTCGACGCAGTTGATGGCTGCCATGCAGTCCCAGAAGACGTCCTGGTCGCCCTCGGCACTGGCGGCGAGCACCGAGCCGTCGGTGTCGACGCTGAAGGTCACCGGACCGGAGCCCACCGGGATGCCCAGCGTCAGGGGACGGCCGCCCGTGGTGGAGGCCAGGGTGGTGGAGCCGGAGAGCTCGTAGTTGCCGTCGAAGGTGAGCAACGAGTCGGGTCCCTGCGCCAGGGTCTTGCGCCAGCCCTGGGCGACGAGCAGGTCCGGCAGCGGGGTGGGCTCGTCCTCGTAGGCGAGCACGACCCGGTTCTTCACGTCGGTGACCTGCCCGTCGGTGACGTGGGTCCACTCGGCGGCCGGCCCGGCCAGCGGGTCGAGCACGCTGGTCCCGCCAGCGTCATGGGCGAACACGAGGCCCTGGTCGATGCCGGCGACCACCGCCTGGTCGCAGTCGGCGCCGGAGCAGGGAGCCGGGTAGGAGCCGATCAGCCGGAGCCGCGGACCCACCAGCTCGTAGACGGAGAGGTTGACCTGACCATCGCTGCTCGTCAGCCAGGCGATCAGACCTCGCGAGGGGTCGTACCTCACCGTCGGCGCGAACGCGCCGTCCGCTCGCACAGGCGAGGCCGCGAGCGTGCGCACCCGGCCGTCGGCGGGCAGCAGCCGCACCGTCTGGTCCTGGTCGAAGAAGACGAGCCCGAACGGCGTGGCAGTCGCGCTGGTGCCGGGGTCGAGGGCCGAGTCGAGCTGGAAGGTCTGCCCGGCGAGGTGGGTGGCCTGGTCGGCCGAGTCGTAGAACCCCCGCAGGCCGGGGGTGAAGTCCATGGTGGGGATAGCGACCGGGTCGATCGCGGTGTCGGGCCCACCACCGCCACCGATGACCAGGGCGGAGACGGCGGCGAGGACGGCGACGACGGCGGCCGCGGTCCCCCCGATCCGGCCGATCCGGCGGCCGCGGGCGACGCGGCGTACTGACGCGACGTCGACCGGGGGCACCTGCACGTCGGCGAGCTTGCGCTCCAGGGTCTCGACGACGATCAGCTCGATCGTCACGCACGCGCTCCCTGGCGGCTGACGGTGAGCAGCCGGCGCAGGTTGGCGAGGGCAGTCGAGGTCTCGTCGGTGATGGTCTCGGGGCGGATGCCGAGCGTGGCGGCGATCTCGACCTCGCTGAGCCGCTCGTAGTAGCACAGCACGATGATGGCCCGCTGGCCGACCGGCAGCTCGAGCAGCGCGATCCAGACGGCGTCCGTGTCGACGACCTGCTGCTCTGGCGAGGCGACGTAGCGCCGGACCGGAGCCTCGGTCGGCGCGGTGGTGGGGCGGCGCCGGCCCGAGCCGAGGATCTCGTTGACGATCATGCGTCGGACGTAGGCCTCGGGGTCGTGGGCGGAGACCTTGCGCCAGCGCGAGTAGGCGGCGGCGAGGGCGGACTGGACGGCGTGCTCGGCAAGCGCGTGGTCGCGGGTGATGGCGTAGGCGGTCCGGAAGAACCGGTCCGACGTGTCGGACGCGAACTCTTCGAAGTCGAGCTCGGATCTCATGCGCCACCTCTCCCCGTAGCCGCCCCGATAGCGGCCCTGCCCCTGAGACGCTTCCGGAGCCACCTGGGTTCGCTCCGGGGTGTCACAGAGATGTGCGTGGTGCGACAGATTCACCGCACAGGTCACTCTTCCACCCCCAGCGTACGCGTTTCGGGCTCCGGGCGCCTCAGTACAATGACGTACTGCTCCTCGAGCGGGTATGGCGCCCACTCGGCTGCCCGGGTCCGCCCGGTCCTGCACCACCCCAGGTGGGTGTAGAGGCCGCGGGCTCGGTGGTTCTCCGCCAAGCACCACAGCAGGGCGCGCTCGGCCCCGGCCACGGCCATCCCGGCCATGGCCTGGTGGACCGTCAGCCGACCCAGTCCGGTCCCCCAGTCGTCGGGGTGGACGGCGAGGTGACGCAGCGTCGTGGCGTCGTACGCCGCGACCGCGCGCAGCCGTTCGGCCCCCTCGACGACCTCCACCCGCACTCCTGGGTCGTCGAGTGCGGCACGCCAGCGGGCGAGCACCGCCTCGTCGGGGTAGGGGTGGTGCTCGGGCGGGAAGACGTGGCCCAGTGAGGCGAGGTTGGCCGCCTTCTCCAGGTTGCGTAGGGCGACCGCGTCGGCCGGGGTGGCCGGTCGGAAGTCGCTCACTCCTCGTCGTCGTCCAGGCCGCGCTCGATCGCCCAGCGGGTGAGCTCGACACGGTTGTGCATCTGGAGCTTGCGCAGGGTGTTCTGCACGTGGTTCTGGACGGTGCGGTGCGAGAGCACGAGCCGCTCGGCGATCTGCTTGTACTCGATCCCCTTCGCGACCATCTTGAGGATCTCGGTCTCCCGGGCGGTGAGCTGGGGGGCGTCGGGGTCCTCGGGCTCGGGGCCGTCGGCGATCCTGCGGAACTCCCCCAGCACGAGCCCGGCCAGGCCCGGCGTGAAGACGGTGTCGCCCCGGGCCACGCGGCGGACGGCCGCGACCAGCTCCTCCCGGGAGGCGGACTTGACCAGGTAGCCGGTTGCGCCGGCCTTGACGGCCTCCAGCACGTCGGCCTGCTCGCCGGACGCGGAGAGGATCAGCACCCGCGCGGACGGGTCCTGCCGCAGCACCGCGGCAGTGACCTCGACGCCGTTGGGACCCGGGATCTGGAGGTCGAGCACCACGACCTGGGGTCGGGCGGCGGGGAACCGGGCCAGCGCCTGCGTGCCGTCGGCGGCGACGCCGACGACGTCGAAGCCCGCGGCTTGCAGGTCGCGCTCGACCGCGTCGCGCCACATCGGGTGGTCGTCGACCACCATGACCCGGATCGGCGGGGCCGGCTCTGCCATCTGGTCGGTCACGCGCCGACCCTAACGCCGGCGGTCAGGCCGGGGGGACGAACCGCCCACGCCGGTGCACCAGGGGATCGTCCCCGTCGCCGACCGTCACGGCGTCGACGACCGCGGTCACCAGGGTCGACCACCCGACCTCGAGGGTGTCCTCGACGCTGACCTCCGCCCAGGTCGCGACGCCGGCCAGTCGCGGACCCCAGTCGGTGTCGACGAACTCCGCCTGGGCGAACATCCCGCCCGGGGCCGGTGCCGTCCCGGCGAACATCTCGGCGAGGTCGCGGTCGCCCCACTGGAGCAGGTGTACGACGCTCCGGCCGGTCGAGGCGAGCGTCTCGGCCAGCTCCGAGTCGGGGTCGAGGAGCGCCAGCAGCCGCGACGGCTCTCCGCCGGCCACCATCATCGACGACACCGTCAACCCGGCCCGCTCGCGGCCACTGCCGGCCGTCCAGAGTGTCACCGCACCGCCCAGCCGTCCCCGGAACCGCCGCACCGGGTCGCGCTCCGCGGCAGGGTCGGCGAAGGGATGGTCGGAGTGGATGGTCACCTGGACGACCCTAATCGGGGCCGCCACACCACGGACCGAACCGGTCGGCCCGGGTTTGCCTCAATCCGGGTCCGTGACGCTTCGATTCCCTTACCTTCGACCCATGACGGCCGTTGCCACCCACACCGAGCCACCGGTCGCGCCCGAGACCGGGCGTGCTGCGCGCGGCTACGCCCTCGCGGCGTTCTTCACCGTGACGTCCTTCGCGGGCGCCGCCCTGCTGTTCACGGTGCAGCCTATGGTGGCCCGGCTGTTGCTGCCGTCCTACGGGGGTTCGGCCACCGTGTGGAGCACCAGCTCGCTGTTCTTCCAGGTCGTCCTCCTGGCCGGCTACGTCTACAGCCACGTCACGACCACCCGGCTCGGACCTGCCCGGCAGCCGTGGCTGCACCTGCTCGTGCTGGCCGGTCCCGTGCTCCTCCTGCCCGTCGCCCTACCCGGCTCCGCCGCGCCGGGGCCGGACCAGTCACCGGTCCTCTGGCTGCTCAGGACGCTGGTGGTGATGATCGGCCTGCCGTTCGCGGTGCTGTGCACCACGGGTCCGCTCCTGCAGAAGTGGTACTCGTGGAGCGGCGGGCCGCGCTCGGAGGACCCCTACTTCATGTTCGCGGCCAGCAACCTGGGCAGCTTCGGTGGGCTCCTGGCCTACCCGGCCCTCATCGAGCCGCACCTGACGCTGACCCAGCAGCGGTTCGCGTTCTCCGTCGGTTTCGTCGCCTTCGCCGTGATGACCGGCGCCTGCGGGGTCGTGGCCACCCGGGGAGACGCCGCGCGCGCGGCCTCCTCACCCCTGGCACGCCCGGCGGAGCGGCTCGGGGCCCGGCGCGTGCTCACCTGGGGCGCGTACGCCTTCGTGCCCTCCTGCCTGATGCTGGCCGTGACCGCGCACCTGGCCACCGACGTCGCATCGGTCCCCCTGCTGTGGGTGGCGCCGCTGGCGACGTACCTGGCCACGTTCGTGATGGCCTTCGCGAGGAGCTCGCGCCGCGTGTCGCCGGTCTGGCCACGTCTGGGGGCGGCGATCGCGCTCGCGTCCTCCGTGATCGCCGGGGTCTCCGGGTCGTTGCCGATCGGGGTCGTGATCCTCGCGTCCCTGTCGATCCTGGGCGTGGCCGGCTTCGCGGCACACTCGCGACTGGCAGCGGACCGGCCGGACGCCGGGCACCTGACCACCTTCTACCTGGTGGTGGCGACCGGCGGCGCCCTCGGGGGCCTGGTCAACGGTCTCGTCGCCCCCCTCGTCTTCGACCGGGTCCTGGAGTACGACCTGAGCCTGGCGGCGATCCCGCTGCTGCTCCTCGGCCTGACTGCCCGGAGCCGGAACCCCCGGCGGCCCTCGACCCAGGTGGCCACGGTCGTCGTCGGCTTCCTGGTGTGCGGCGCCCTGCTGGCGGGTCCGCGGGTGCTGTCCTGGGCCTCTGGCGTGGTCGACCTCGGCGCGTTGATCACCCTCGCGGTGGTCACCCTCGTCGGGTGGGTCCTCGCGGCCAGGCCTGTCGGGATGGTCGCCGGCCTGCTCGCAGGCTTCCTCCTCCTCATGCTG
Organism: Nocardioides sp.; assembly: GCA_039916425.1. Lineage (GTDB taxonomy): Bacteria > Actinomycetota > Actinomycetes > Propionibacteriales > Nocardioidaceae > Nocardioides. The sequence goes on along the minus strand of JBDSLK010000005.1, from coordinate 11,729 downwards.
CTCGACGGCCAGGACGTGATCGCACGAGAGCGCACCTTCTACGGCAGCTACGAGGTGCGATCCGACGGCGGACTCCACCAGTTCAACCACGGGACCACGGTGCACGGCACCCAGTTCGTCGACGAGGCGAGGCGATCGGTGCCCACGGCGTACTACTCGCGGAGCGGGCCCCTCGGCGACGTCTTCGACATCCTGGAGCCCCGCAGGTCCGCCGTCGTCGGGCTCGGGGCCGGCACCATCGCGGCGTACGGCGACCCGGGCGACGAACTGAGCTTCTTCGAGATCGACGAGGCGGTGGCCGACATCGCGGCAGACCCCCGCCTCTTCACCTACCTCGCCGACTCTGGGGCCACCGTGCGGGTCGAGGTGGGCGACGGTCGCCTCCTGCTGACCGGCGAGCCGAGCCGCAGCTTCGACCTGGTCGTCCTCGACGCGTTCAGCTCCGACTCGATCCCGATCCACCTGCTGACGGTGGAGGCCATGCGGCTCTACGCCTCACGAGTCGACGACGGGGGCGCCATCGCGGTGCACGTGAGCAACCGCGTCTTCGACCTGGCCCCCGTGGTGGAGGCGGCCCGACGAGACCTCGGATGGTACGCCGCGATCGGCGAGGGTGGCAGCGGGGAAGGTGCCTCCATCAGCAGGTGGATCGTGCTCTCGCCGGAGAAGCGGCTGACATCCGCGCTGCTCGACCGCCCGCTGTGGAGTGACCTCGACCCCGGCAGGGTGGTCGAGTGGACCGACGACTACTCGTCGGTCCTCAGCGTCCTGCGCTGACCGTCAGGATCGAACCGCGCTCAGCGCGGGACCGTGAGCTCCCACTCGGTGCCGTACTCGCCGCTGTCGAGCGCGGCGGTGCCGCCGAGGTCGGCGATCCGGCCCCGGATCGACTCGCTGACCCCCAGCCGGCCCTCGGCGGCCGCCGACTCCAGCCTCCCGGGGGGGATGCCCGGCCCGTCGTCGCGGACGCTGAGGACCACGTCGGTGCCCACGACCTCGAGCAGGACCCACGCGGGTGCCTCAGGCCCGACGTGCACCGCGACGTTGTCGAGACAGGCCCGGACCACCGCGAGCAGCTCACGGCCGCGCTCCCCCGCGACCGGCACCGGCTCCCCCGGCGTGGCCACGGTGACCCGGGCCGACGCCAGCTGCTCCAGCTCGACGGCAAGGTCGAGGTTCGCGTCGGAGGTCGGCGTCCCGACGGTGTCCTGCTGCCGGATCAGGGCCCGCAGCTGGGTCTCCTGCTCCCCCGCCATCGCCCCGAGGCTCGCGAACTCACCACCGAGCTCGCCCCCGCGGCGCTGGACCAGCGCCAGCACCTGGAGGACGCCGTCGTGGACCGCACGCGCCAGCCTGGCCCGCTCACCGGCCACGGCCGCACTGAGCAGAGCACGGTCGCGCTGGGCGGCCATCTCCACCAGGGAGTGGGACAGGTAGCCCACGATCGGGCCGGCGATCATGAGCAGGAAGACGTTGCCGTAGTTGGCCTGGACGATCTCCGGCCTGATCAGCAGGTCCATCGCGGACAGGGCCGCCGCCGCGACCAGGCCGCCCAGCCAGCGCCAGTGGATCGCCCACGCGAAGAGGGCCCCGGCGACCCAGAAGCCCGGCACGGTGGCGTTGAAGGAGTCGCCCTTGACCCAGGGAGTCACGGCCATCAGCACGAGTGCGATCGCCAGGTCGGCGATCAACAGGGGCGGTCGACGACGGCGGGCATCCCCGTAGGCCCAGATGGCGAAGGCGGTCCAGGCGACCATCACCACGGTGAGCCCCACGGTCACGCCGGGCATCTCGAAGTTGCCGCGTCCCCACAGGTTGAGGGCGATCGTGTTGCCCAGGACCACCAGCCGCACCACGACCAGGGCCTGGTGGAGCCGACCCTCGACGGCGGTGGCCGCCGCGGCCTCGACGTCGTCGGGAGCGCGCGCAGCGGGGACGGTCAGGACGCCTTCTTCTGCTCGGTCCCCGAGGTCCGGGTCTCTGCGGCCCCGGACGCGGCAGCCACGGACTCCGCCGCGGCGCTCGCGGCGGCGGTGGCCTCGACGTCGACCCGCCTGGCGGCCTCCTTGGCCTCCCGGGCCGCCTTGGTGGCGAGCTCCTTGGCACGGCCGGCGTACAGGTCGACGTACTCCTGACCGGAGAGTCGCATGATCTCGTACATGATCTCGTCGGTGATCGCTCTGAGGATGTAGCGGTCGTTCTCGAGTCCGTAGTAGCGGGAGAAGTCCAGCGGCCTCCCGAAGCGCACGACCGGGCGCGTGAGCGTGCCGAACTTCTTGCCCGGCGGGGCGACCACGTCGGTGCCGACCACCGCCACCGGGATCACCGGCGCCCTGGTCTCGAGCGCGAGCCGCGCGACCCCGGTCTTGCCGCGGTAGAGCCGGCCGTCGTGCGAGCGCGTGCCCTCGGGGTAGATCCCGAACAGGTCACCCTCCTCCAGGATCCGGCGCGCCGACGACAGCGCACCCTCGGCCGCCGAGGCGCTGCCGCGGTCGATGGGAACCTGACCGGCACCGGAGAAGAACTTCTTCTTGAACCAGCCCTTCACGCCCGGGCTGGTGAAGTACTCCGCCTTGGCCACGAAGGTGACCCGGCGCGAGAGCGTGAGCGGCATGAAGAGCCAGTCGGCGTACGACAGGTGGTTGCTTGCGAGGATCGCCGGGCCGTCCACGGGGACGTGGTCGTCGCCCTCCACCACGGGACGGAAGATGATCCGCAGCAAGGGTCCGATGGCCACCCACTTGAGGAACCAGTAGAACACCCGAACCTCCCGTTGGTATGCCGACCGACCCGCGTCGACCTGGCGGCGCCGTCCCTGGCGAACAGTAGTCCCCGTGACCCCGATCACCCAGCCTTGATCGTGGTGCAGAATGCCCGGCATGGCCATCGCCGCGCACGCCACCCCGCTCTCCGTCGCCGCCCGGCCCGACCGCACCGGCGGCCGGCGGATCGGGGTGCTGCTCCAGCACGGGTTCACCGGCTCCCCCAACTCGATGCGGGCGTGGGGCGAGTCCCTCGCCGAGCGCGGGTACGCCGTCGAGACCCCTCGGCTGCCCGGTCACGGCACGACCTGGCAGGAGATGAACCGAACCCGCTGGGAGGACTGGTACGCCGAGGTGTCACGCGCGTTCGACCGCCTCCTCGCCGACAACGACGCGGTTGTCGTGGGCGGGCTCTCGATGGGCGGGGGTCTGTCCCTCCGGCTCGCCGCCGACCGGCCCGACGACGTGGCGGGCGTGGTGCTGGTCAACCCGGCAGTCAACATCGACCGGTGGGACGTCAAGCTGCTGCCGCTGCTCAAGCACCTGGTCGGCGGCTTCCCGCCGATCGGCAACGACATCAAGAAGGCCGGGGTGACCGAGCAGGCCTACGAGAAGACCCCGCTACGCGCCGCCGACTCGATGCTCAAGGGCTACCGGTCGCTACGAGCAGACCTGGCCCGGATCACCGCGCCGGTCCTGCTCTTCCACTCCGTGGAGGACCACGTGGTGGACCCGTCATCGGCACGGATCATCGCCTCCACGGTCTCTTCGCGCGACTTCGAGGAGCGACCGCTGGAGGACAGCTACCACGTCGCCACACAGGACAACGACGCCGAGCGGATCTTCGCCGAGTCGGCCGAGTTCGTCGCCCGGGTCACCGCTGCCTGAGGACCGCTGGTCCCGCTTGCCGCGACGGCTTACCGTAGGGCACGTGACCGCGCCTGACGAGGACGAGCTGTGGCGCTCCATCGTCGACAACTACGGGGACCGCCCCGAGCTCGCCGAGGAGGAGCCGCCGACTCCGGTCGTGCCGGCCTCGTTGTTCACCCCGCTGGTGATCCCCCCGGCCGCCCCCGTCGAGGACGTCGAGGACCGCTACGTCCCGCCGGCGCCACCGCCGCTGCCGCGGCCCGACAACCGGCGACTCGTCGCCTGGACCGGCCTGTTCGGCGTCCCGGCCCTGCTGCTGGTCTGCCTGGTGTTCGGGATCAGCCTGCCGCCCCTGGTGTCGTTCGCGATGGTCGCATGGTTCGTCGGCGGGTTCACCTACCTGGTCGTGCTGATGCCCCGCGGACCCCGCGACCCCGACGACGACGGGGCCCGGGTCTAGCCGTCCGCGACTACAGGGAGCGGGCCAGCACGGCCGCGCCCACGAGGCCGGCCTCCGGCCCCAGCCGGGCGGCGAGGACCTGCGGGACCACCCGGTCCGCGGCCCCCACGAGCGAGCGCCGCAGCGCCGCGCGGGCGGGCGCGAGCAGCCGGTCGCCGGCCGTCGAGACGCCCCCGCCGACCACCACCACCTCGGGGTCGAACGCCGCCACCAGGTTGGCCAGTCCGACTCCGAGCCAGTCCCCCACGGAGTGGAACGCCTGGCGCGCCACCAGGTCGCCCTCCGCGGCCGCGTCGGTCACCATCGGACCGGTCAGCAGCGTGGGGTCGCCCCCACAGGACGACTCGAGCAGCGAGGGCTCGCGGCCGACCCGCTCGCGGGCGTAGCGCACCAGCGCGTTGCCGGAGGAGTACTGCTCCCAGCACCCGGCTCCGCCGCACGGGCACGGCTGCCCGTCGGGCACCACCTTCATGTGCCCGAACTCCCCCGCCATCCCGTTGGTGCCGTGCAGGACGCGTCCGTCCAGCACCAGCGCACCCCCGATCCCCGTGCCCAGGGTCACCACCAGCGCCGAGGCGGCGCCGCGTGCCGCGCCGTACGTCCACTCAGCGAGCGCGGCGCAGTTGGCGTCGTTGTCGAGGGCCACGGCGACGCCGAGCCGTGCGGCGAGCAGGTCGCGGACGGGCTCCCCGTGCCAGGGCAGGTGCGGGGCGAACATCACCCGCCTCCCCGCAGCGTCGACGAAACCGGCCGCCGCGAGACCGACGGCCGCGACCGGCGCACCCGCCGCCACCTCCTCGACGGCGGCCACCAGGGCGTCTTCGACCGCGACCGTCTCGACCCGGCGTCCGGGCGTGGAGCGGCGAGCCGTGCGGACCACGCGCCCGGTGCCGTCGACCACACCGGCCAGCACCTTCGTGCCACCGACGTCGATGCCGATGCACACCGGGCCGTCGGTCACTCCCCGCGCTCCCGGGCGAGGTCGGCGGCCCCGATCAGTCCGGCCGTGTTACCCAGCGCGGCGCTGCGGATCTCGAGCGCGGGGCGGTGGCCGCGCCCGGTGAGCTCCCGCTGGAAGCTCGTGCGCAGCGGCGTCATCAGCAGGTCACCGGCAGCGGCGACGCCGCCGCCGACGACCACGACGGCGGGGTCGAGCACGGCCGCGAGCGATGCCACACCCTCGCCGAGCCACCGGCCCAGGATGGCCAGCTGCTCGATGGCGAACGGGTCGCCCTCCTGGGCGGCGGCGGTGATCATCGGGCCGTCGATGGCCTCGACCGAGCCGGCTCGGTCGGTCAGGGGCCGGGCCAGCATCGACCCGGCGGCGGCTTCCTTGCGCGCTGTGCGGACCATCGCGGTGCCGCTGGCGTACTGCTCCCAGCAGCCGCGGTTGCCGCAGCCGCACAGCCGCCCTCCTGGGACGACGCGCAGGTGACCGAGCTCGGCGGCGACCCCGAAGGCGCCGCGGTAGAGCCGGCCCGCGAGCACCAGTCCACCGCCGACGCCGGTGCCGACGGTGATCAGCACCAGGTCGTCGACGTCCTCGCCCGCCCCGAAGCGGAACTCCCCCCACGCGGCCGCGTTGGCGTCGTTCTCGATCACCACCGGGACGTCGATGCGCTCCTCGAGCTCGGCCTTGAGGTCGAGGTCACGCAGGGCGAGGTTGGGAGCGAAGAGCACCGTCGACCGGGCGCTGTCGATGTAGCCGGCGGCGCCGACCCCGACGGCCTCGACCTCGTGGCGCATCCGCAGCCTCCTCACCAGGCCGGCGATGGCGTCCTCGATCGCGGCGGCGTCCTGGGCGGGCGACTCGACGCGGAGCTCCTCGAGGACCCTGCCCTGCTCGTCCACCACGCCGCCGGCGATCTTGGTGCCGCCGACGTCGATGCCGATGGTGAGGCTCATGCCGGGTCCCCGCGGAAGCGCGAGGGTGGCGAGCAGTTGCGGTGGGTGGATCTCATGGTTCTCCCTCGTCGGGGTCGAGATCCTCGGCCGGGACGTCCCCGTCGAGGTCGATGTGCTCGACGCCGTGGCCGGCGTCGGAGCGTGGGTCGGTGGAGGCGGCGGTCGCCAGCAACCCCGCGGCCGCCTGCACCAGGGCGGAGGCAGCGACGGCGAGGTGCTCGCGGACCTCCGGGCTGGTCTCACGGACGACGTGGATCACCCGGCACACCGGGCAGTAGGTGCAGTCGGCCCCACCGGTGGCCACGTGCTCCTCAACCCCGCGGGCGGCGGCGACCGCGCGGCCCGAGAGATCGGCGAGTCCTCCGTGCAGGTCGGCCCCGTGCTCCCGGGCGAGGCCGGACAGCGCGCCGAACAGCCGGGCCGCCTCCTCGGCGAGGGTGCCGACACCCTCGGACTCGCTCACGACACGTTCTCCTCGAACTTCACCCGGAGCTCCCCGTCCTCCACCCGGGCGGCGGAGACCCGGTGCCGGGCGAGCCCGGCGGGAAGGGTGAGGAGACGACGATACGACCCGACGGTCACCACGAGCTCGTCGCCGTTCCTGGCGAGATCGACCTGCGCGCGCGAGACCAGCGGCAGCGCCAGCCGGAGCACCGTCCCGGTAGCGGTCCGGCCGATCCGGAAGGGGCCCGATCCGCTCGGCAGTGCCAGTGGGTCGCCGCCGTCGTACACGTCCTCGGCGAGCTCGCGGAGCGCGTCGACGCCGACCGGTTCCGAGGGGCGGTAGACCGAGGTCCACAGGGGCAGACCCGCGAAGGACTCCTCGACCTGCGCCAGCACCTGGTCCTGCGCCACCACCCAGCCGGCGCGCCAGTCGTCGGCGCCGTCGCTGGGGAAGATCCGGTTGGCGACTACCCCGTCGACGCGGTAGCCGAACAGCGAGAGTGTGGTGTAGCAGCGCCGGGCCTCGGCGAGCACGACCTGCTCGGGGGTCAGCACCAGCCGCACCGACGCGTCGGGACCGGTGAGCAGGGCGCGGACCTCGTCGAGGTCACCGTGCAGGCGCTCGACGGCCGCGAAGACGTCGTCCTCGGGCATCGGCACGCCCGCGGCTCGCGACAGGACCGGCCGCAACGCCCGGACCACGCGGCGCTCGACGGGGAAGACGCGCTGCATGTACCACCCGAGGGCCTCGGGCAGCGCCAGGAGCCGGAGGGTCTCGGCGGTCGGCGCGCAGTCGACGACGATCACGTCCCATCGGCCCGACCGGGCGTGCAGCCGCAGCTCGAGCAGCGCCAGCACCTCCTCGGCTCCGGGGATCACGGTCAGCTCCTCGGCGGCCACCGGGTCGACCCCGGCCACGTGGAGCACGGCGAGGAGGTAGCGCTGGATCTCGGCCCATGACTGCTCGAACCGCAGCTGGGCGTCGACCTGCTGGACCGACAGGTGCTCGGCGACCTCCGTCGGCTCGGAGCCGACCGGCACCCCGAAGGCGTCGGCCAGCGAGTGGGCGGCGTCGGTCGACAGCACCAGCGTCCGCAGCCCCGCCGCAGCGCACAACGCCGCGGTGCCGGCCGCCAGGGTGGACTTGCCGACACCGCCCTTGCCGGTGAGGAGGAGGATGCGCACGGGAGCAGCAAGGCCCCCGTCAGAGGGACTCGACGCGCTTCTTGAGCCCCTTCAGCGCGGTGTCGATGATCACTTTTTCGCCCTTGCGCTTGATCATCCCGATCAGCGGGATCGAGAGGTCGAGCGCGAGACGGTAGGTCACCTCGGTCGAGCCGTCGCCGAGGTCGCGCAACGTGTAGGCGCCGTCCATGCTGGTGAGCACCTTGCCCTCGACCAGATGCCAGGTGACCTCGTCGTAGCCGTCCCAGTCGTACGCCAGGGTGTACTCGTCCTTGATCGGCGAGACGTCGAGGACGAAGAAGACCTCGTCGGCCCAGCCGTCGGACTCCCGGCGCACCTCGGCAATCTTCACACCCTTGGCCCACTCGGGGTAGGACGCGAAGTCGCCGATGACCTCCATCACCGACGCGGGCTCTGCGTCGATCACGATCGAGGACGTCGTCTGTTCGGCCATCGGGCACCACCTGGGGCTTGCTGTCACGGGTCAACGCGCTCGGAGCGTACCCGATGAGAGCGGGCCTGCTGGCGGCGGTAACCTGCGCTCGTGCGTGAGTTCTCGACTCCCATGACGCTCGGTGTCCGCTTGACGGGCAACCTCACCGACGACGTGGTGAGCAACGGCCGTGAGGCCCCCGGAGCGGTCGTCTTCCGCCGACGCACCGGGCCGACCTGGGCCGACGTCACCGCAGCCGAGTTCCTGGCCGAGGTGTCGGCGGTCGCGAAAGGTCTGGTCGCTGCGGGCGTCGAGCCCGGCGACCGGGTGGCCCTTGTCTCGCGCACCCGCTACGAGTGGACGCTGGTCGACTACGCGATCTGGTTCGCCGGCGCCGTGACCGTCCCGATCTACGAGACCTCCTCGGTCGAGCAGGTCTCCTGGATCCTCAGGGACTCTGGCGCCCGGGCCGTGGTGGCCGAGGGACCCGACCACGTCGCCCGCATCGCCGCGGTCCGCGGCGACCTCCCCGAGCTGATACACCTCTGGTCGCTGACCGACAACGCGATCGGGGTGCTGTCGAACCTGGGCGCCGACATCGCCGACGACGAGCTCGAGCGACGTCGTACGTCGGCCACCGCGCTCGACCTGGCCACCCTCATCTACACCTCAGGCACCACGGGGCGGCCCAAGGGCTGCATGCTCACCCACGGCAACTTCCTCTTCGAGCTGGGCGTCGCCGTCGAGGAGCTCCCCGAGCTGTTCGATGCCGACGCCTCGACGCTGCTTTTCTTGCCCCTCGCCCACATCTTCGCGCGGATCATCGAGGTCGGCTGCGTGCAGCGGCGGGTGACGATGGGCCACAGCAGCGACATCAAGAAACTGGCAGCCGACCTCCACGAGTTCCGCCCGACGTTCGTGCTGGCCGTGCCCCGGGTGTTCGAGAAGATCTTCAACACCGCCTCCCAGCGGGCGACCGCCGACGGTCGCGGGGCGATCTTCAACCGGGCGGCCGAGGTCGCCATCGCGTACTCGCGGGGGCTCGACCGGGGCCGGCCGTCCCTGGCCGTCCGCGCGCAGCATGCGCTCTTCAACCGGCTGGTCTACGGCCGGCTGCGCGAGGCCTTCGGCGGCAACTGCCGACACGCACTGTCCGGCGGCGCCCCCCTCGGGGAGCGGCTGGGCCACTTCTACCGCGGGATCGGCCTGACTGTGCTCGAGGGCTACGGGCTCACCGAGACCACCGCGGCGCTCACCGTCAACCTGCCGACGATGCACAAGGTGGGCACCGTCGGACGGCCGCTGCCCGGCACCTCGGTACGGGTCGCCGACGACGGCGAGCTGTTGTTCCGAGGCGGCCAGGTCTTCGCCGGCTACTGGGGCGACGAGCAGGCGACGGCCGAGGCGATCGAGCGGGACGGCTGGTTCCACACCGGCGACGTCGGCGAGGTCGACGACGAGGGCTTCGTGAAGATCACCGGCCGCAAGAAGGAGATCCTGGTGACGGCCGGCGGGAAGAACGTCGCCCCGGCTGTCCTGGAGGACCGGGTCCGGGCGCACATCTTGGTCTCGCAGTGCCTCGTCGTCGGCGACGGCCAGCCCTTCATCGCCGCCCTGGTGACCCTCGACGAGGACGCCCTGCCGGCCTGGGCCGGGGCGCACGGCAAGACCGGGACGCTCGCCGGACTGGTGAGCGACCCCGACCTGGTCGCGGAGATCCAGACCGCGGTCGACGACGCCAACAACGCAGTCTCCAAGGCGGAGGCCATCCGCAAGTTCACCATCCTGGCCAGGGACTGGACCGAGGAGGGTGGTCAGCTCACCCCCTCGCTGAAGCTGAAGCGCAACGTGGTGATGGGCGAGGCCCGCGCGGACATTGCGGCTCTCTACGTCTCCTGACGCTCCGACCAACGGCCAAAATCGCCAAAGAGCCGCGAAAGCAAAGAAACCTCCGCTATAAAAGTCGAGTCCCAGACCGCGGGTCGTCATCCCCCCGAAGGACAACCTGCCAGGCTCTTTTTCGGGGAGGGCGCACACGTTCCGGGCACCCGTCATCTTTCCGAAGGGAACAACGCCGCATCATGGACCGCCGCAAGCTTCTTCTCGCCGCCGCAGCGATCGTTGCCGCGCTCGGCGCCGTCCTCGTCTTCCTCTACGTCCGGGGTGCTGACGTGCGCGCCCAGGAGGCGTACGACACCCGCGACATCCTCAAGGTGGTCACCCAGATCGAGGCCGGGGAGTCCATCGAGGACGCCGCCGCCAGCGGCAAGATCGCCCTGGCACCGGTGCCGGCCAACCAGGTGCTCGCCGATGCCCTGGACAGCACCACCACCCTGACCGGCAAGGTCGCGGTCACCCGCATCTCCTCGGGCGAGCAGATCGTCTCCTCCAAGTTCGGGGGGGCTGCGGAGAACACCGCCCTCCAGATCACGAAGGGGGACATGGCGATCTCGATCAACCTGTCCGACCCCGCCCGGGTAGCAGGCTTCGTCAACCCCGGCTCGGAGGTCACCATCTTCCTCAACGGGACCGAGCAGGCAACCCAGGAGACGTTCACCCGGATGCTGCTACCGCGTGTAACGGTGCTGGGGGTCGGGTCGACGACCCTCGTCTCCACCACCACCACCACCGGAGAGGGCGCGGCGGTGACCGAGCAACTTCCCCGGACGCTGCTGACACTCTCCCTACCGCAGAACGAGGCCGAACGAGTCCTGTTCGCGAGCCGCAACGGTGAACTCGCCTTCGGACTGCTCAACAGCGACAGTGACGTCGGACCCAACTCGGGCGTGACTGCCCAGAACCTGTTCTAGGTGATGCCCCGTGCCTGTCGTCGTTGATCCTGACTCCTCCACCGTCGAGAAGCTGCGCTCGGCCCTGCCACCCGGCGGCCACAGCGTGGAGTCGACGACGAGCCTGATGGCCTGGCTGCGCAACCGTGCCGAGGAGTACGTCGTCATCCTCGGTCCCAACGTGTCCTTCGAGGAGGCGTTGGAGGTCGCGGAGACGCTGCGGATCGAGCGTCCGACCACGAGCACGGTGCTGGTCCGCGGGTCGGTGGACACCGACATCCTCACCAAGGCCATGCACTCGGGCATGCGCGAGGTGGTCACCGACGGCGACGCGCTCGCGGTCACGGCCGCCATCGAACGCGCCTACCAGCTCTACGTGGCCCTCCGCGGCCCCTCGGGCGCCACCCGCACCGGCAAGATCATCGCGGTCTTCTCACCCAAGGGTGGCGTCGGCAAGACGACGGTCTCGGTGAACCTCGCCCTCGCCCTCGCCGACAAGGGTGCCCGTCAGGTATGCCTGGTCGACCTGGACCTGGCCTTCGGCGACGTGGCCATCACGATGCAGCTCTTCCCTTCCCACTCGATCGAGCACGCGATCGGCGCCGAGCACGCCCTGGACGCCTCCATCGTCGACCCGTTGCTGACCCGGCACGCCGACTCGCTGATGGTGCTGGCCGCGCCCAGCATGCCGGACGCCCGCGACCGGGTCACGCCGGCGCTGGTCTCCCGAATGCTGCGCACCCTGCAGCAGCAATTCGACTACGTCGTGGTGGACACCGCCCCCAACTTCGACGAGCAGACGCTCACGGCGCTCGACGAGACCGACGAGTGCGTCATCGTCGCCACCCTCGACGTGCCGACGCTGAAGAACGTCAAGGTCG
>JBDSLK010000004.1:0-14984 GCA_039916425.1 Nocardioides sp. | reverse complement strand
ACCGCGTGGTCGTGGTACCACAGGGTCCTGGCCTCCTGGGAGTTCGGGTAGAAGTAGTCCTTCACGTAACCGGGCGTCGTGACGTCGGAGGCGTAGCCGTCGAACTGGGGCAGGGAGGCCGAGCCGTGCAGGTGCGTGGAGGTCGACCGCAGCCACGGGTCGGGGGTGTAGGGCGCCGGCATCGGCACGTCGCTGTACGGCGCGTCCGGCGGCTGCTGGAGCCGGTTCGCCTGGCGCACGATGATGGGCTGGCCCTTCCAGGCCCGGATCGTGGGACCCGGCACCTGTCCGTTGTAGGCGAACACGGGTGTCTGGTAGCCCGGCATGATCTGGGCGACGGTGAAGCGCTGGGTCACGTCGTAGAGGGGGTACTCCCGCTCGAGTCCGTCCAGGCACCCCATCAGGCCGGGGCCTCCGGAGGTGAGCTCGGCCGGCCGCACGAACGGCAGCGAGAAGCGGGCCGGCATCGCACTGACCGGCATCCGGTTCACGATGAGGGCGGCAGCTCCCATCCGCTCCCAGGGCACCAGTGCCCCAGCCCCCAGTACGCCGCCGATCTTGATCAGGTCCCGCCGTGACACGGTCATCGAGGCCCCCCTTCCAGTGGTCCCATGCTGGGAGGGCGGGGTTGGGGAAACCTTGGGTGATCGCGGCCGCGTCCCACCGTGATGTGGTCCTCACCCCGGGCGACCGGCCCCGGCAGGGTCGATGATCCGCGCCGGAGGGCAGCCCTGCGTCAGGAGGCCGCGGGCGGCGGGCGAGCGTGGTCCAGCTCAGCCGGTCACCAGCGGGAGCGGCACCTCGACCCGCAGCTGGGCACCACCGAGGGTGGACTGCTCGAGGACCACGAGCCCGTCGAGGTCACGCATCGTCTCGTCGAGCAGCTGGAGCCCGAGGTGATCGGCGCTGGCTGTGCTCGCGGGCGGGCCCACCCCGTCGTCCTCGACGAGCACCTGGAGTCCCCCCGACCACATGGTGACGCGCACCAGCACCCGCTCGGCACGGGAGTGCTGGTTGACGTTGTGCAGCCCCTCGCGCACTGCGCGGTAGACGAGCTGGGAGACCTCGGGTGGTGGCTCGAAGGTCGGTAGGTGGAGGTCGACGCGTCGTCCCCGCGACCGGGTCTCGTCGGCCAGGTCGTCCAGGGCGGCCCCGAGTCCGTCGCGGACCAGGTCGGGAGGGTGGATGTCGACCAGCGCCGAGCGCAGCGCCACCACGTCTCGGTGGACGATCTCGCCGAGGCGGTCGAGGTGGCGGCGTACGGCGGCGTGGTCGCCGGCGGCCAGGCTCTGGTCGATCACGGGCAGCAGGTAGCCCACGCCGGCCAGGTCGGGGATCACGTCGTCGTGGAGGTTCTCCGAGAGCCGGCGGCGCTCGAGGTCGGAGGCGCGCAGGGTATGGCCGACGAGTCGGGCGTTGCGCTCGGTCACCCGCTCGACCCGGCGGGCGAGGGAGAGGGCGAGCGGCCACGACGCGGCGGCGAAGAGCACCAGAATCGCCACTGACAGGCCGACCAGCGCGAGCACCAGTGTCCGGGAGTCCCGCTGGATCTCCTCCGCGGGGAAGTAGGCCTCGAAGAGGATCGGCTCCCCGTCACCGGCCGTGGTGGCGGCGTACACCTCGATCAGCGGGCCCTCGGCGCGCTCCAGGGCGTGCTCGGCGCGGGTCAGCGCGGAGACCTCGGCCTGGGCACGCCGGGTGCCCAAGAGCTCGCTCGCCTCATCGCCCAGCGGGAAACGCTGTCCCACCAGCGACTTCTCGTCCGACCACAAGACCGTGCCGTCGCGCGACCAGATCTTGGCCCGCACGATCGAGCCGTCCTCGATGCGAATGCCGAGACGCTCGTCGAGAGCCGCGCGGTCGGTCGGGTTGGGCGCGACGCCGGACGACATCAGCGGCGCCACCACGAACTTCGCCAGGGCCTGGGACCGCTCCCGGCTCTCGCGCAGCATCTCGCTGCGGGCCATGTGGGAGGAGATCCAGAACGCCGCGCACAACAGCACCGCGAGGACCGCCAGGGTGCCGAGGGCGAAGCGGATCATGGCGCCGCGCACTACCGAGGCGCCGGTACGCGTCTCGCGCCGGTGCCCGGGCGCACGCGAGGTTGCTGCGGGATGCCGTCGCCCGGGGTCCGGTGCCGTGACCGCCGGCTCGCTCACGGTCTCAGTGGCGGGGACCGACATGGGCGAGCCCGTCTCGCAGCGCGATGGCGACCGCTTGGTGCTGGGTGTGCGCCCCCAGCTTGATCTTCACGCTCTTGAGGTAGCCGCGACAGGTGTTGACCGTGATGCCCAGGTCGGTGGCGATGGTGTGGGTGTCGGAGCCCAGCACCAGCCCGTCCAGCACCTGGCGCTCCCGTCCGGTCAACCGCGGCAGCCGCCGCGGAGCCGAGCTGGAGACCATGATGGTCCGGAGCAGCTGGGGACCGACCACCAGGGCGCCGCGCTGGGTGGTGCGGATGGCCCGGATGAGGTCGGTCAGCGAGCCGTCCTTGGCCAGCAGGCAGCAGGCCCCGGCGTCCGCAGCCCGCTGCATCAGTCGGCGGTCGGCGTGGGCGGTGAGCAGCACGCTGAACAGGTCGGGGAGGTCCTGGCGCAGGGCCTCCACGAGCTGCACCCCGTCCCGGTCGGTGGCCCGCTCGCCGAGGCGTACGTCGGTCACCAGCACGTCCGGTCGCTTGAGCCGGACCAGGGCCTCCGCCTCGTCGGCGGACGCCGCGGTGCCCACGCAGGACATGCCGGGCTGGGACGAGATGGCCAGGCAGATCAGCTCAGCCACGGTGCGGTGGTCGTCGACGACGACCACACGGATCGGTTCGTTCACGGATGGCCCCCCTCATCCCCGCCTCATCGGCGCTTCTGCCGCCCCGAGACTGACCTCAGAGTGCCACCGAAGCACACCCTTTGGGGTGGAGGTCTAGACCGCTCCCCTCACGCGGTGCGGGCGAGCCAGCCGACGGCGACCCGGCTGAGCTGGGAGTCGCTGTCGGGGACCACGACGTCGGGCAGGCTCTCCAGGGCCTGCCGCAGCAGGCGCATGATCGCGTTGAGCTCGACGTGCTCGCCCCCGGCCGCGGCCGGCTGGGCGGCGAGCAGGTCGAGATAGACGTCCCGGGTGGCCGGGCTCGGCTCGATGCCGAGCTCGTGGACGAGCAGCTCACGCAGCTCCCCGTAGGCCGCGAGGGCCTCCGCCTGGCGGCCCTGGGCGCCGAGGGCCAGGATGAGGGTCCGCCAGGCCGGCTCGGCCAGGCGGTCGTGCTCGATGGCCAGGCGACTGATCCGGACGGCCGCGCCCGCGAGGCCCGCGGAGTACGCCGTGGCCGCGGCCTCCAGGCACGCTGCCGCGACGTGGCCGGAGAAGACGTGTCGGGCCTCGTCTGCCCAGGGTGTGTCGACCTCGGTCTCGAGGAGCTCGCCGGTGATCTGCCCCATGGCCGCCTCCATCGCGGTCACGGCCTGGTCGGGGGCGCCCGAGCGGGCCGCGGCGTGGGCCACGGCGAGCAGTCGCCGTACGGCGTCGACATCGGTCGTCGACCGGGCCGGGTCGAGGACGTAGCCCAGGGACGTGGTGCGGATCGCCGAGTCTGACCCGGTCTCCCCGAGCGTCCGTCGGAGCACGCAGACATAGCTCTCGAGCGTGCCCCGCGCCGACCGCGGTGGTGCCTCGCCCCACAGAAGCGTCACCAACCGGTCCTTGCTGACCACGGTGCCGGGGCTGACGGCCAGGATGGACAGGACCTGACGGCACTTGGCGCCGCCCATCCGGTCGACCACGGACCCGTCCCGGGTCACCGCGTAGGTGCGGCCCAGGAGCTTGATGTCGAGCACTGTCTCGTCCTGCATGGTGTTTCCCCCTTGTGGCGGCCCCCCTCGGCCGACTCCGCCACGATGCCCCGGGGACACGAACGAGAGGCAGCCACCTGTGGGGGGTCACGTACCCCCCCATCTGTAGGGGTCCGATCGGCGGGCGGGACCGGCCCGGGCGAATCAGGCCGCTCCCCGGTAGGTACTAGGACCATTGGTCATCTAGCGCGATGACCCGGTATGGGGTCTAGCGTCCACAGGCACGAGGACGGCCCGCTCAGGTGTCTCACCCCATGGGGACATCTCCGGGCTCGCATTCGCCGCGTCCCAGCGTCGATCCGGCTCCTCGTCCGGGCCGGCTGCGGTCGTCGCCTTCCCCCGGTCGTCGGCTGCGGTCGGTCATCGGGCTGCCAGTTCGAGCGCGGGCGGACGGTCAGACGTCGAGGAGAGCCAGCACCTGCAAGGCCTGGTCCTCGGTGCTGCCGACGGGGTTGCGTCGGAAGCCTGAGTTGCCGGGCAGGAGCATCACCAACCAGAACGCCGCGAACAGCGGACGGTAGGCGGCCCACCGCTCTTGCTGCTCGCCGGTGAGATCGACGTGGGCCATCAGCGCCTCGACGTCGAGGAGCCCGGGGAGCCGGCTGGAGGCGTGCTCGACCACGTCGGCGAGCTCGTAGGCCGGGTCCGAGAGGCCGCAGTCCTCGAAGTCGACGAGCGGGCACACCTCGCCGTCCCACAACACGTTGGCGAGGTTGCCGTCCGCCAGTCCCAGGACGGGGTCGACGACCGCGTCGGGTGTGGTGGCGGGTTCGTCGAGCCAGGTCCGCACGGTCAGCAGGGCGTCGCGCACGAGCGCCGGGTCGCGGCAGCCACCCAGGTCGCCGTCCTCCGCGGCACCGAGGCGCACCGTGGCGCGCAAGGTGCTCGGACCGGTGGTGCGTTCGCCGAGACCCGCCGCGCGCACCGCGTCCGGCGGGACGGCGTACAGGCGGCGGTAGGCGTCGGCCAGGGCACGCACCTGGGCCGCCGTGAGCGGGGCGTCTCCGAGGGGACGGCCGGGCAGCCGCGTCATCACGACAGCCGGGGCGCCCTCCCAGGTCTCGCGTCGGACGGGCTGCGGCGCCAGGCCGGGCGCGTGCTCGGCCAGCAGCGCCAGCCCCGCCCACTCGCGGTCGGGCTCGCCGCGGTCCCACGAGACGTAGCGCTTGCGCACCCGGTCCGGCAGGAGCGTGAGGTGGTGGGTCTGTCGGCGGCCGGTCAGGGCTCAGTCGTCCTCGGCGGGCACGGGGGCGGGTCCTGTCGCGCTCCCGGGGTCGGGGGTGACCAGGACGGGCTCGGTGTCCGCGGCGATCACGGCCTCGACGATGGCCGGCGTCGTGAGGTCGACCTGCCACTGGCGAGCGCCGTAGCCCCGCAGCTGCACCCCGACCGCGTCAGCCAGCGCCTCGGGCTCGCGCGGCGCGGGCGGTGTCCACAGCACCCGACGCAGGTAGTCGGGGGTGAGGACGTTCTCGACCGGGAGTCGGAGCTCGTCGGCCAGGGACGTCAGGGTGGCCCGGGCACGCACCAGGCGGCGGGCGGCCACCGGGTCGCGGTCAGCCCAGGCGCGCGGGTGCGGCGGCCCGTCGGTGCGCGGGGCCCGTCCGGGCAGCTCGCTCTCGGGGAGGTCGCGCACGACGCGCAGCGCCGCCACCCAGTCGCGGGCATAGCGTGCTGCCCCGCGGCCGTGGAACCCCTGGACCGCCAGCAGCGCCGCACGGTCACCCGGCATCGCCTGCGCCGCCGCCACGATGGCAGAGTCGGGCAGGATCCGCCCAGGCGCGATGTCGCGCTCCTGGGCGATCAGGTCGCGGGTCTCCCACAGTGCGCGCACGGCCCCCTGGGCGCGGCGGCCGCGCAACCGGTGGGCCCCGGAGGTCCGTCGCCAGGCCTCCTCGCGGACGGTCGGCACGAAGTCCAGCAACGCCTCGAACTCCTGGCGCGCCCAGTCGGACTTGCCGGCCTCCTCCAACTCGCGGACCATCACCT
Organism: Nocardioides sp.; assembly: GCA_039916425.1. Taxonomy (GTDB): domain Bacteria; phylum Actinomycetota; class Actinomycetes; order Propionibacteriales; family Nocardioidaceae; genus Nocardioides. The sequence continues at coordinate 9,153 of JBDSLK010000004.1, read as the reverse complement.
CGCGCAGCTCGAGGAGGACCTCGACGTCGAGGGCGGCGTAGTCCAACCACGACTCGGGAAGCGGGCGGGTCGACCAGTCGGCCGCTGAGTGCTCCTTGCGCATCCGCATGCCCAGGATCTCCTCGACGAGCGTCGCCAACCCCACGCGGGGCTTGCCGAGCAGGCGGCCGGCGAGCTCGGAGTCGAACAGGGCGGCGGGCCGCAGGCCCACCTCGGCGAGGCAGGCGAGGTCCTGGGTGGCGGCGTGCAGGATCCACTCGGTGCCCTCGAGCGCGGCCGCCAGGGGGGCCAACGACTCGAAGGCGATCGGGTCGACGAGGCCGGTGCCCGCCCCGTCCCGCCGCAGCTGGATCAGGTACGCGCGGTTGGAGTACCGGTAGCCGGAGGCCCGCTCGGCGTCGATCGCCACCGGACCGGTGCCAGCCCTGAGCAGGTCGCAGTACTCCACCAGCGCGGCCTCGGTCTCGATCAACAACGACAATCCGTCGCGCAGGGTCAGCAACGGCGCCGGCTCGACCTCGGGGGCCTCGACCGGCGTGCCAGTCTCACGCGCGTCCACCGGGACCTCCTCGGGTCCCGGGGGCGTCTGTCCCGCCGTCGGCATCCGCGCTCAGCGTCCCGATCCGCGCTGGCCGCGCCGGCTGGGCATCGCGGCCACGCCGTCGGGCACCGGCTGGAGACCGGCCGACATGCAGAGCAGGTCGGCCCAGGCCTGCACGTGCGGGGCGGCGTCGGCACCGTCCTCGAAGTCGGGCGTCCACGACGCGCGGACCTCGATCTGGGCGCTGGTGCCGTCGTCGGCCATGCCCCCGAAGCTCTCGGTGGCGACCCGGGTGACCGATCCGGAGGCGGAGCCGTAGCGGGCGGCGTGCGCGGTGAGCGCCTCGGTCAGCCACGACCACCCGACCGCGGCGAGCATCGGGTCGGTGATCATCTCCGGCTCGAGGTCGGCCCGCACGTAGGCCACGCACCGGAAGGTGCCGTCCCACGCGTCGTTGCCGGCCGGGTCGTGCAGCAGGATGATCCGGCCGGTGCCGACGTCGTCGCCGTCGACGGTGAGGTCGGCCGAGAGCGCGAAGGAGTACGGCGCGATCCGCTGCGGGGCGGGCATCTCCTCGCAGAGGATCTCGGCACGCAGGCGGGCCTCGCGCATGCTGGACACCGCTTCCCTGAACTCCAGGGGGCTCGTGTCCGCACCCGACCCCGGATGCGTCTCCTGACGGACGACCATGCTGACCACAGTAGGTCTCCCGTCGTCCGCCCGATGTGCCAACACGCCGCCTGACCTGCGAGGATCCGTGACGTGCAGACGGCCTCGCAAACCTCGACTGACCTCGACCGGAGCGTGTTCCTGCGCGCCGCCCGTGGTGAACCGGTCCCGCACACGCCGGTCTGGTTCATGCGGCAGGCCGGCCGGTCCCTGCCGGAGTACCTCGCGCTGCGCGAGGGGGTGGCCATGCTGGACGCCTGCATGGACCCCGAGATGGTCGTCGAGATCACCCTCCAGCCGGTCCGGCGCTACGGCGTCGACGCCGCCATCTTCTTCTCCGACATCGTGCTGCCCCTCAAGGCCGTCGGCGTCGACCTGGACATCGTGCCCGGTGTCGGCCCGGTCGTCGCGAAGCCGGTGCGCACGCTGGCCGACGTCGAGGCGATCCCCGACCTCGAGCCGGGACACGTCGCGTTCATCACCGAGGCCGTCCGCGGGCTCGTCGGTGAGCTCGGGGCGACCCCGCTCATCGGCTTCGCCGGCGCTCCGTTCACCGTCGCGTCGTACCTCGTGGAGGGCGGGCCGTCCAAGGAGCACGCGAAGACCAAGGCGATGATGTTCGGCGCCCCGGACGTCTGGGACGCGCTGATGCGCAAGATCGCCGGCATCGCCGCGACCTACCTCGAGGTCCAGGTGGCCGCCGGGGCCTCGGCGGTCCAGCTGTTCGACTCGTGGGCCGGGGCGCTCACGCCGGCCGACTACGAGGCCCTGGTGATGCCGCACTCCGCCGCCGTGCTCGCCCGCGCCGGCGCGCTCGGCGTGCCGAGGATCCACTTCGGTGTCGGCACCAGCAACCTGCTGACCCTGATGGGGGAGGCCGGGGCCGACATCGTCGGCGTCGACTGGCGCACGCCGCTCGCGAGCGCCATCCCGCTCGTCGGCGACCGCGTCGTCCAGGGCAACCTCGACCCCACGCTGGTCTTCGCGCCCACCGAGGTGATGACCAGTCGCGCCGCCGAGATCATCGAGGCCGGTCGCCACGCGAAGGGGCACATCTTCAACCTCGGCCACGGGGTCATTCCCTCGACCGACCCCGACCAGCTCGCCAGGCTGACGGAGTTCGTGCAGTCCTACTGAGGGGCCGGCTTCTCTGCCGTCTTCTTCGCGGTCTTCTTGGTGGCCCGGCGCCGGCCCGGCGGCTCGATCGGCCGGATCCGCACCCAGATGATGCTGGTCGGGTCGCTGTTGCTGCGCAGCTCGACGTACGGCTGGGCGGTGACCAGGTCGCTGAGCCGCTTGTGGCCGTAGGTGCGCGGGTCGAACGCCGCGTTGCTGCGGGCGAGGTACTGGCCGACGGCGCCCAGGCCGGACCAGCCGTTGTCGCTGGCGGTGTTGCCGATCGCGGTCGTGAGCATCCGCTGCAGGTCGGGGGCGGGCGGCTCGTCATCGGCGGCCGGCTCGTCGTTCGCCTCGACCGGCGCGTCCGCGATGTTCTCCAGGTGGATGAACTGCGTGCAGGCCTGCTGGAACGCCGCTGGGGTGGCCCGGCGGCCGATCCCGAAGACCGGGTGCCCCGACTCCTGGAGCCGGGTCGCCAGCCGGGTGAAGTCGCTGTCGCTGGAGACCAGCACGAAGCCGTCGACGTGGCCGGCGTAGAGCAGGTCCATGGCGTCGATGACCAGGCTGAAGTCGGTGGCGTTCTTGCCGGACGTGTAGGCGAACTGCTGGATCGGCTGGATCGCACGCCGGTTGAGCTCCTCGCGCCAGCCCTTGAGCCGGTCGGAGGACCAGTCGCCGTAGGCGCGGCGGACCGTGGGCCTGCCGTACTTCGCTGCCTCGTCCAGCAGGGCGCCGGCGTACTTGTAGGAGGTGTTGTCGGCGTCGATCAACACGGCCAGGGGAGCGGTCTCGTTGAGGTCCACCCCGTCATCTTGTCCTACCGCGCAGTCCTCAGCCCTCGTGCGGCGCCGCGACCGCCGGTCGGCGGCGGACCAGTCGCCTGCTGACAAGCCAGACCGGCGCTCCGAGCACGGCGAGCACCACCAGCCAGGGCAGCAGGGCGCCGGTGATCGTGGCCAGCACGGTGCCGACCGCGAGGAGTGCCCCCCAGCCCCCCGCGAAGCCGGCCAGGAAGCCCGCGTCCTTCGTCTCCGGCTTCGGCTCGGGCTTCGGCTCTGGTGCCTTCTGCTCGAGGTGCACCGTGATCGTCGACATCGCGGTCTGGTCGGCGAGGTAGGCCTGCTGGGACTTCAGCGAGTCGAGCTCGGCCTGCCGTCGGGTCAGCTCGCTCTCGATGTTGACGATGTCGGCCACGGTCTGCGAACGGGCCAGCAGCACCTCGATGCGACGCAGGCTCCGCTCCTGGGCTCGGATCCGCACGGCGGTGTCGATGACCTGGCTGCTGACGTTCTCCGACGACTTGTCCGACGACTCGAGCTCGGCGACACCCTCGAGCTCCTCGACGGTGTCGTAGAAGTCCGACACCGGGACCCTGACCACCATCCGCGAGCGCTCGACCGCCCCGTCGCCGTCGGTGGTGGTCTCCTCGTCGGTGACCTGCCCGCGGTGCACGTCGACGATCCGGATCACCTCGGCCCGGGAGTCGCTCGCGTCGTCGCTGGCGAGGGACACCACCGCGGTGGAGATGACGTCCCGCTCGCCTAGCAGGTCGGGGACCGCCTGCCCGGGCGCCTGCTCGGCCGCGCCGGAGCCCACGACACCCTGCCCGCCCACGGAGCCGTCCGACGCCGCCCCGCTGCCCGCCCCGCTGCCCGCCCCGCTGCCCGTGCCCGAGCCGGTGTCGGCTCCACTGTCGGCCTGGACGGGCATGCTTCCGCTCGACGCGCCGTCACTGCTGCCGCCGGCGCAGCCGGCGAGGGACAGGGCGGCGAGCGTCAGCCCGGTGGCGGCGACGGCGCGGACGCGGGAGTGACGACGCAGCGAGGTGGTGCTGGCGGTGGTGGTCATGGGGCTGGGACGGGGTGTCGGCGGTCCCGGTTCCGCCCGTGACCGAACCGTGATCGACGGCGTGACAGGCTGGAGCCATGAGCAGGCCCCGGTGCGTGGTGGTGGGTGGCGGGGTCGCCGGACTCACCGCGGCGCGGGCCCTGGCGACGGCCTACGACGTGACCGTGCTCGAGGCCGCCTCCGTGACGGGCGGCAAGCTGCGCGGGGCCGAGGTGGCGGGGCTGACCGTCGACGTCGGCGCGGAGGCGATGCTGCACCGGCGGCCGGAGGGCGTGGCCCTGGCGCGTGAGCTCGACCTGCCCGTGGTGCACCCGACCGGGGCCACCTCGCAGATCTGGTCGCGCGGGTCCCTGCGCCCGCTGCCGAGGTCGCTGATGGGCGTGCCGCTGGACCTCGACCAGCTCGCGGGCTCCGGGCTCCTCAGCGACGAGGGGATGGCGCGCGTGCGCGCGGAGCCGGCGCGGCCCCTGACCGCCCCGGCCGACGACGTCACCGTGGGCGACCTCGTCGCCGAGCGGCTCGGCGACGAGGTGGTCGACCGTCTCGTCGAGCCGCTCCTCGGCGGCGTCTACGCCGGCCACGCCCGCGAGCTCTCCGCCCGCGCCGCCGTCCCGCAGCTGCTCGCGATGGCCCGGCGGGGCTCGCTGGTCGAGCAGGGCGCGGCGATGCCGCGGACGGACGGTCCGGTCTTCGCCGGCATCGACGGCGGCCTGCACCTGCTCGCCACTGCGCTCGCCGCGACGCCGGGGGTCACCGTGCGTACCGGCGCGACGGTGCGCGCGCTGGTCCGCACCCCGGTCGGCTTCCGGCTCACGGTGGGCTCGACCCACGACGCCGAGACCGTCGAGGCGGACGTGGTCGTGCTCGCGACGCCGGCCGTCCCCGCCGCACGGCTGCTGCGCGCGGTGGCGCCCAGCGCCGCCGACGAGCTGGCCGCCGTCGAGGCGGCGTCGGTGGCGGTGGTCACGCTCGCCCTGCGGGCCGGGTCGATCGGCCCCGTCGGCGACGGCCGGATGTCGGGCTTCCTGGTGCCCCCGGTGGAGCAGCGGGCCATCAAGGCCTCCACCTTCTCCTTCGCGAAGTGGGACTGGGTCCGCGAGGCCGGCGCCTCCGACGGGGTCGTGGTGCTGCGCACCTCCCTCGGACGGCACCGCGAGGAGTCCTCGTTGCAGGTCCCGGACGAGGAGCTCGTCGCGCGATCCCTGGTGGACCTGGCCGAGATCGCGGGGATCCGCGAGGCGCCGGTCGACACCCACGTCCAGCGCTGGGGCGGCTCGCTCCCGCAGTACGCGCTCGGCCACGTCGACCGGGTCGCCCGGGTCCGTGCCTCCGTGGCGGCCGTGCCCGGACTGGCCGTCTGCGGAGCGGCGTACGACGGCGTCGGCATCCCCGCGGTGATCGCGTCGGCCCACGCGGCCGCGGCTCAGGTGCGCACGGCACAATGGGGTCATGACGAAGGCCGCTGAGCTCCGCGAGATCAATGACACCATCCGCTACACGATGTGGTCGGTGTTCTCCCTGCGCGATGTGCTCGGCTCGACCGCCGACCGGGACGCCGAGGCACGCGAGATCGACGACCTGATCGCCAAGCTCACGGCCGACGACGTCGTGGTGCGTGGGCTCTACGACCTCTCCGGTCTCCGCGCGGACGCCGACGTGATGGTCTGGTGGCACGCCGAGACCGCCGAACAGCTCCAGGCCGCCTACAACCTCTTCCGGCGGACGACGTTCGGGGCGCGCCTCGTGCCGGTGTGGAGCCAGCTCGCCCTGCACCGCCCGGCGGAGTTCAACAAGAGCCACGTGCCGGCGTTCCTCGGCGACGAGGAGGCGCGCGCCTACGTCTGCGTCTACCCGTTCGTGCGCTCGTATGAGTGGTATGTCCTCGAGGACGCCGACCGTCGGCGGATGCTGTCGGAGCACGGCCAGATGGCCAAGGGTTTCGCGGACGTCCGCGCCAACACCGTGGCGAGCTTCGCGCTCGGCGACTACGAGTGGATCCTCGCCTTCGAGGCCGACGAGCTGCACCGCATCGTCGACCTGATGCGGCACCTGCGCGCGTCCGAGGCGCGGCTGCACGTGCGCGAGGAGGTCCCCTTCTACACGGGTCCGCGCGCGGCGCCCGCGGAGCTGCTGCACCGCCTGCCCTGAGCCGGCCAGAGCGTGAGGCTCCCCTGGCGGATCGGCACCGACTGCCGCATCGACGACTACGGTCGGTTCCACGACGACGTCAAGATCTTCACCTGCTCGACCACCTCGCCGAAGAAGATCAAGGTCGCCAGGCGTTCCTGCTGCGTCGACGCCGTCGACCCAGCAGGCAACGCGGACGGCACCCCGGCGGTGTGGAGGTCGAAGGCCGGGCCGTGCCAGCCCGGCCGAGGAGGTACGCGCGTGCAACCGATCCGCACGGGCGCACGTCGTACCTGCATGAGACCTGCTCTCGTCGCGTCCGCGACCCTCGCCCTCCTCGCCCTCACCGCCTGCGGCACCGAGCAGGGCTCCACCGTGACCGACCCCGCCGGCCAGGCGTCGACTCCGGCCGCGGCAGGTGCAGCGATGCCGACCTCGGTCCCGGCCACCGACGTCGAGGTGATCGGCGTCGGCACCGTGCTGGACGCCGGGCGCCCCGAGCTCTGCCTCGGTCCGGTGGCGGAGTCCGCCCCGCCGCAGTGCAGTGGCATCCCCGTCGACGGCTGGGACTGGCGACAGGTCCGGGGCACCTTCGAGAGCTCCGGCGGGACCCGTTGGGGCGGGTACGCCGTCACCGGCACCTACGACGGCACGACCCTCACGCTCACCCAGGAGCCGGTCTCCTCCGCGCTCTACGACCCGGCCGCCCCGGACATGGACCCGCTGGCCACGCTGTGCCCCGAGCCCGACGGCGGCTGGACCGTCGTCGACCCCGGAGCGGTGGGCTACGAGGACCAGGACGCCGTGCTGTCGTCGGCGATGCAGCTGCCCGGCTACGCCGGGTCCTTCGTCGACCAGACCCAGCTCCTCCAGCAGCCGGACTCCAGCATCGCCCCGGCCGACGCATCCCAGAGCATCGTCAACGTCCTGGTCACCGAGGACGTCGCCGGCGCCGAGAAGACGCTTCGCGAGATCTGGGGGGGCGCGCTCTGTGTCGCGATGGCCGAGCACCCCGAGCAGGAGCTGATCGGCATCCAGGACGGGCTCCAGGGCCTGCCCGGCCTGCTGAGCAGCGGCGCCCAGCTCGACGCGATCCAGGCCGACGTGGTCTGGGACGACGGGTCGCTCCAGGCCTGGGCCGACGCGACGTACGGCGAGGGACTGGTGGACGTCCGCTCGGCACTGCGGCCGGTGGGCTAGGCGGTCTCGGCGCTCTGCGAGACCGGCTCGAGCATCAGACTGATCGAGTTGATGCAGAAGCGGTCACCCGTGGGCGTGCCGTAGCCGTCGGGGAAGACGTGGCCCAGGTGCGAGCCGCAGTTGGCGCAGCGCACCTCGGTCCGCTTCATCCCGAGCGTGGAGTCGTCGATGTACTCGACCGTGTCGGAGATCGGTTGGTAGAACGACGGCCAGCCGCAGCCGGAGTGGAACTTGGTGTCGGACTCGAAGAGCTTCGCCTGGCAGGCCTTGCAGCGATAGATGCCGGTCGTCTCGGTGTCGGTGTACTCGCCCGTGAACGCCCGCTCCGTGCCTGCCTTGCGCAGTACGGCGTACTCCTCGGCCGACAGCTCGGCACGCCACTGCTCGTCGGTCTTCTCCACCTCATAGCTCATGGCTCCTACGGTAGTGGCGCGGGCAAAGGCGCGCGAGGTGCGCGGCTGCCCGCCGCCCCGGGAGATCCTCGCCACCGACCGTCACCTTCCGGCTGAACCGACTGCTGAGCGGGGCCCGCTAGTTTGGCTCCATGGCCACAGCAGCCGCCGCCGAGGTGATCGCAGGGGACCGCGCGGTGCGCGTCTCCAGCCCGGACCGGGTCATCTACGAAGCGACCGACCGCACGCCCGAGGTCACTAAGCTGATGGTGGCGGAGTACTTCGCCTCGGTCGACGACGGGCTGATGCGGGCGTTGCGCGACCGGCCGACGGCGCTCGAGCGGTGGACGTCGGGGGTCCGCGAGGGCATGCGGCTGGCCACCGGCCCCCAGGACCGTGGTGCCGACGCGTTCTACCAGAAGCGGGTGCCCAAAGGGGCGCCCGACTACCTCGAGTCCGTCGAGGTCACCTTCCCCTCGGGGCGCACCGCCGAGGAGATCTGCCCGACCGAGATCGCGGTCCCGGTCTGGTGCGCCCACATGGGCACGCTGACCTTCCACCCGTGGCCGGTGCGCCGTGCCGACGTCGACCGGCCCGACGAGCTGCGCATCGACCTCGACCCACAGCCGGGCACGACGTTCACCGACGCGGTCCGGGTCGCCGGGGTGGCGCGTGAGCTGCTCGAGGACCTCGGGCTGGTCGGCTACCCGAAGACCTCGGGCAACCGGGGCGTGCACGTCTACGTCCGGATCCGCCCCGACTGGGACTTCGTCGACGTGCGGCACGCCGCGATCGGCTTCGGCCGCGAGCTGGAGAAGCGGGACTCCGGCGTCACCACGGCCTGGTGGAAGGAGGAGCGGGGGGAGCGGATCTTCGTGGACTTCAACCAGAACTGTCGCGACCGCACCATCGCCTCGGCGTACTCCCTGCGCCCGATCCCGGGTGCCCCGGTCTCCACGCCGATGACCTGGGACGAGCTCGCGGACGCCACCGATCCCAAGGAGCACAACCTCTTCACCGTCCCGGAGCGGCTCGCCGACGGCGACCCGTGGGCTGGCATCGACGACGTCGCCTGCTCGATCGAGCCGCTGCTGCGGCTCTACGAGGAGTCCGGCCGCGGCGAGATGAACTACCCACCCGACCACCCCAAGATGCCCGGCGAGCCTCCGCGCGTGCAGCCGTCGAAGAAGGTCGCTGAGCACTGGGACGCCGACGGCAACCGCGTCGAGCCGTGAGGCCTCTCCACGCCGACCGGTG
>JBDSLK010000003.1:0-12795 GCA_039916425.1 Nocardioides sp. | reverse complement strand
CCGGGCGTCACGCGCTGCAAGACCCCCGGCCAGCACGACGTCGCGGTCGACGACGCCGGTTGGGCCCGGGCTGGGGTCCTCGGCAGGCGCCGGACCGAGCAGGTGGGCCCAACGGCGGTCCTGCTGGCCCGGACGTCGCTCGAGCTCGCGGACCAGCGGCGTCGGCAGCGCCGCCAGGCGCCGCAGCACCGTCTCCACCTCGTCCCGGTCGGCGAAGGCGTGCAGTCTCTCGGTCCGGGTGCGCAGCTCGCCGGGTGCCTGCGGCCCGCGGAGCAGCAGCACGGTCACCAGGGCTCGCTCGTCGGGCTGGAGTGCGAGGACCTCGTCGAGGGTCTGGTGATACTTCAACGTGCGCGGCCCGCGGTCGGACCACACGATCCGCACCAGGCCGCGCTCCTTGAGACCGCGCAGCGCCTCGGTCAGCAACGTCTCGTCGTAGGCCACGACCGGGTCGCGACTGCTGGTCTGGTTGCAGGCGCTCCGCAGGCTGTTGAGGGTGAGCGGGTAGGAGGCGGGCACGGTCCGCTGCTTCTCCAGCAGGGCACCGAGGACCCGCTGCGCCACCGCGTCCAGGATCAGGTCGTCCACGGCCTCAGTCTGACCGATCCCGGTGACGTGGCTAGGTGTTGAGGCGGGCGAACATCCGCTTCTGCCGGGAGTACAGGCCCGGGAGCTCCGCGAACAGGGCGTCGTACGTCGCGCGGGTCGCCGGGTCGGGGGTGAAGACGCGGTCGACGGGCACCAGGGCGGGCAGCTCGTCGTGGGTGACGAGCCCGAGCGCCAGGCCGAGGTAGAGGCCGGCGCCACGCAGCCCACCCGTGAGCGGCTCCGCGACGCGCTCGAGGGTCCGGTCGCACACGTCGGCGAGCACCTGGCACCACAGGTCCATCCGGGCGCCGCCGCCGAGCACCCGGATCGGGTCGAAGCGGGTGCCGGCGAACCGTTCGGCGCCGGCGAGCAGCCAGCGCAGGTTGAGCGCGACGCCCTCGAGGACGGCGCGGGTCAGGTCGGCGCGGCCGGTCGAGAGCGAGACGTTGTGGAAGCCCCCGCGGGCGCGGCGGTCGTCGATCGGGCTCCGCTCCCCCGTCAGCCAGGGCGTGAAGATGACCCCGTGCGAGCCCGCGGAGGCGCTGGCTGCGAGGGCCTCGAGGTCGGGGTAGGACAGCTCGGGCGCGGCGACGCCGCGGAACCACTCCAGGCACCGGCCGGCGTTGTCCTGGTTGTTGGCCAGCAGGTAGCGGCCGTCGCCGATGCCGGGCACCGAGGCCATCTGCCGGACCACGTCGGACTTCTTCTCAGGGACCGGGCAGCTGATCCACGCCGAGGTGCCCAGCGAGAGGTGGGGGCGCCGGAGGGCGACGCACCCGGACGCGACGGCGGCGTTGTGCAGGTCGGGCATCCCGGTCACGACCTGGGCGTGGGGCGGGATGCCGATCTCGGCGGCCACCTCGGGCAGCACCCGGCCCACGATCGAGCCGCTCGGCACCAGGGGTGGCAGCCGGTCGGCGTTGACGCCGGCGAGGGCCACCAGCCGGTCGTCGTAGGCGACCCGCGCCAGGTCCCGGTTGTCGGTCAGCCAGGCGGCGGTCATCGACATCGGCGTGGCCACGGCGACCCCGGTGAAGCGCATCGTGAGGTAGTCGACCGGCTCCAGGTAGTAGGCGGCGACGCTGGACACCTCGGGCCGGTCGCGCTCGAGGTGCAGCATGTGCGCCACCGGGTCGGCGCCGTCCGGGTTGGGGACGCCGCCGCTGCGGCGCAGCCAGGTCGCCAGCACGCGGGGCGAGTAGCCGAGCACCGGCCCGCCGAACGCCGCGGCGGAGTGCTCGGCGCCCCGGGTGTCGCTCCACATCAGGCACTCGCCCACCGGGTGCCCGGACGCGTCGACGGGCACGGTGCTGGCCCACTGGCCGGTGGCGGCGACCCCGACGACCTGGTGGCCCGGGACGCCCTCGGCCAGCCCCCGCCGGGCGGCGGCGACCACCGTCGCCCACCAGGCCTCCGCGTCCTGCACCTGCGCGCCCCCGCCGACCGCGTCGCCCCGCTCGTGCCACCACCAGACCGGTTCGCCGGTGACGGTGACGTAGCCGACCTTGGGGCCGCCGCTGCCCAGGTCGACGGCCAGCACCAACCCGCGTCGGGGGTCGCTCACGCCGGGCCCGTCCCAGAGGGTGCCGGGGGGAGCGCCTGCTGGGTGTCCAGCATCGCGTCCATGAACATCACGATGAACTCGGCGATCTCGTCGGTCATCCCCCCGGCCACGCCGCCGTACAGCGCGCTGGACTCGGCGGCCACCCCGGCCGCCTGCTGCTCCCGGGCGTGCTTCACGGCCGCGGCGAGGTCGGTCTCGAAGGCCTCCACCACCCCCGGCTGGGTCTGCGGACGGGTGACGGCCATGTGGATGGCGTTGGGGTACTGCTGGCCGTTGAAGCGCCACCCGTGCGGTCGCATGTGGTCGGCGACGTGGTAGATGTCGAAGTCGTCGGAGGTGAAGGAGAAGCAGAAGGTCGGGGAGCCCAGGATCCGCAGGTCGGGGTGGGCGACGACGACCTCCTGCATGGCCCGCGCGGTCGCGAAGATCTGCTCGGCGTAGCGCCGGTAGCCGTCCCGACCGAGGTGCACCATCGACGCCCAGGTCGAGGCCAGCAGCCCCCCGGAACGCGACCCCTCGATGCCGGGGGACAGGTACTTCCCGCCGGTCCAGGTGAGGGAGTGGAAGTACTGCGCGTTGCGGACCGCCTTGTCGCGGAAGAGCAGCGCCGAGGAGCCCTTGAAGGAGTAGCCGTACTTGTGGGTGTCGGCCGAGATCGAGGTGACGCCGGGGACCCGGAAGTCGAACGGCGGGACGTCGTACCCGAGCTCCTCGCCGAACGGCAGGATGAAGCCACCCAGGCAGCCGTCGACGTGGAGTCCCACCCCCCGTTCCAGCGCCAGCGCGCCCAGGTCGGCGATCGGGTCGATGGTGCCGCAGGGGTAGTTGCCGGCCGACCCGACCAGCGCGATCGTCTGGTCGTCGACGAGCGCGGCCATCGCCTCCACCGTCACCAGCGTGGAGTCGGTGTCGATCGGCGCCGTGCGGCACTCGACACCGAAGAGGTGGCAGGCCTTGTCGAACGCCGGGTGGGCGGTCTCCGGCTTGACCAGGTTGGGACGGGTCACGCCCCGGGTCGCCCTGGCGTGCTCGCGGTAGGCCAGCACCGCGTGCAGGATGCTGCCGGTGCCCCCCGTCGAGACGAGCCCCGCCGGTTCGGTGTCGGTGACCGCGTCGGCGTGCATGAGGTCGAGGACCATCGCGATGATCTCGCCCTCGAAGCGGGTAGCGGACGGGCACAGGTCACGCTGCAGGGCGTTGACGTGGGCGAACCGGCCGAACGCCTCGGTGAGGAACGCGTAGTGCTCCCGGTCGCCGCAGTACATCGTCCCGGAGACCCGCCCGGTCTCCCAGGCGGCGTCCTCCTCCTGGGCCATCTCGGCGAGCTCGGCCAGCACGTCCGCGCGCGGGCGACCGTGCTCCGGCAGTGTCCGGTTGACCGGGAACCGCTCGGCGTAGGGGTAGTCGGACACGTCTGCCTCCGCTCCTGGACGGCGGGAACCGTCTGCCGCCATCCTGGCGCAGGGACCAGCGTGGCGTACTCAGAGCCGGTTGAGCACCGAAGCGCTCCCACAGGGAGTCCGGACACGCGATCCTGGCGGCATGGTCCGCTATGCCAGCCCCACCCAGTGCCCCGACTGCCAAGCCACTCTGCCCGCGCAGCCCACGGCCTGCCCGCGCTGTCAGCTCCCGCTCGTCGGGCAGACGGCCGCCGACCTCTTCACCACCCTCCAGGCCGCCGACCGGCTGCTCGTCCTGCTGCGCGCCGGCGACGAGTCCACCGCACCCGCCCCTGCACCCACCCCTGCACCCACCCCCCAACGCCCCCGTCCCGGGCTGAGCGCCCCGTCCGTGCCGCGGATCCTGCTCGGGCTGGGGGTGCTGTGCCTGCTGGTCGCCGCCGTCACCTTCTTGGTGGTGACCTGGTCGTGGCTCGGCGTCGGCGGGCGGACCACCGTGCTGGTGCTGCTCACCGCGGCCAGCGGCGTGCTCAGCGGCTGGCTGAACCGGCGCCACCTGCGACTGGCGGGCGAGGCGCTCTCGGTGGTGGCGTTCGGGCTGCTCGTCCTCGATCTCGTCGGAGCCGACGACGCCGGGTGGCTGGGTGTGCTGAGCGGGGCGGACCTGCTGGCGTTCGCCGGTGCCGTCGTGGGAGGCGTCGGCCTGCTGGTCGCCCTCGGTCTGCGCGACAGCGCCGCGCCGATGATCTCCCCGCAGGTGTTCGGCGCCGCCGGTGTGTGGGCCGTGCCGGTCGGCATCGGGGTCGAGAGCGACCACCTCGGCCTGGTGGCCGCCCTGGCGACCGGTGTCCTGCTGGCCCTCGCCGCGGGAGCCCGGGCGCTGGAGCTGCGGCTCCTGGTGGTGCTGCTCGGCCTGGCGGCCGCGTCGTGGTGGGTCACCCTGCTGGCGATCGGCACCGCACGCGCCCTCGACCACCGATCCGTGACCGGCCTGGTCGCCCAGGGCCACGCCTGGCCCCTGCTGGTCGCCTCGTCGTTCCTCGTGGCCCTCGCGTGGCTGGTGCGCGACCGGCCGGCGTACGCCGGGCTGCTCCTCGGCGGCGCCGGGGCTCTCGTCAGTGCCCTGGTGCTGGTGCCGGCGACCGACGACGGCGGCACCGCCGTGGCGACCTTGCTCCTGGTGCTGCTCGCGCTGTGGGCCGTCGCGGCCCCGCTCACGCGACCTCCGTGGACGCTCGTCACCGAGGTCCCGGTCACCGGCCTCGGCCTGCTCGCCCTCGGACTGGTCGCCGAGTCGGCCGTCGTGGCCCTCACGATCGTGGGCGCCGGTGCCGACGCCGCCTGGACGCGGGACTGGACGACCGACGTCCCGCTCTCCAGCGCCGGCGGGTCGCCGGCAGTCCCGGCGGCGATGCTGCTGCCGCTGGTCGCGGCGCTGCTGCTCGCTGCGCTCACCTGGCGCCGTACCCCCGGGCGGGCCGTCGGCCTGGTCCGGGACCTGGCGGTGCCGCTGCTCGCGGTCCTGGCCCTCACCGGGGCCGGGGCCGCCGTGCTCGAGGTGCTCCCATCGGCCCTGGTGCTGGCCGTGCTGGCCGTCGCGGCCGCCGGTCTGGGGGTGTGGGCCGTGCGCGGCGACGCACGAGTCACGCTGCCGGGGCTCACCGGCGCCGCGCTGCTGGCCGCCGGTGCCGTCCTCGTGGCCCTGCCGAGCGCGGTGCTGACCGCGGTCGCCCTGACCCCGGTGGCCGCGGCTGCGGCCGCCCTACTGTGGCTCGACGACCGGCGCATGACATCCCCGGCCGGCTCCCGGGTGGTCACCTGGGCGGCCGGGGCGGTGCTGCCCGCGGCGATGGCCGGGCTGGTCTGGAGCCTCGCCGAGATCGGGGACGTCCCGGACGTGTGGCGGGCCACGCCGGCACTGCTGGTCGTCGGGCTGCTCGCGGTGGCCCGTCCGCTGCCCGCGCTGGAGGGCTCGGCCGCCCTGGCGGGGGCCGTGGCGGCCGCTGTGTCGGTCGACGCCGCGGTCGATGTGTCGACCGCCCTCGCCCTCCACCTGACCCTGGCCGGCGCCCTGGTGACCGGGTCGTCCCTCGTGCACGGGGACCGGCGGCAGCTCGGTTGGGCAGGCGGCCTGCTGCTGGCCGCCGCGACCTGGGTGCGGCTGTGGGACCTCGGCGTCGAGGCTCCGGAGGCCTACACCCTGCCCTCGGCGGTGGCCCTGGTGCTGGTCGGCCTGTGGCACCTGGTCCGGCACCCCGACGCTCCCACGGCCCGGGCCCTCACCCCGGGGCTGGTGCTGGCCACCGTGCCCTCCCTGCTCCGCGTCGTCGTGGAGGACCCGATCTCCTGGCGGGCCGGCCTGCTCGGCCTGGGTTGCCTCGTGCTCGTGCTCGGCGGGGCCGCGCTGCGCTGGCAGGCGCCGCTCGTGGTGGGTACGGCGGTCGGTGCGGTGCTGGTGCTGCGCGAGTGGGGTCCCTACGCCGGGGTGGTGCCGCCCTGGGTCTGGATCGCCGCGGCCGGCACCACGCTGTTGGTCGTCGGGATCACCTGGGAGCGGCGTCTGAACGAGCTGCGTGGTGGCGTCGTTTACCTGGCGCGGCTGCGCTGATCCGGGGGCGATGGCCCAGAATGGCGCCGTGCCCGATCGCGTGCCTGGCCTGCCGTCCGGGTGGGGGGTCGTCGCCCGGCGCCGTCCGGTCGACCTGGTCTCCCCGACCTCCCCGGCCGTCCTCCTGACGCCGGGCGGCGTGCCCGTCCCGGCGCCGCAGCCCGCGCCGTACGCCGCGCTGGTCGCCGACCTGGAGGCCGCCCCGGCCGGCCGGGTCGAGCTGGGCCTGCGCTCCGCGGCCGTGCGCCTCACCGGCTGGTGGGATGCCGCGTCCGGCCGGACCGGGCTCACGGTCGACGACGGCGGGCGGGTCACCGAGCACCGGAGCCGCCGCTGGGGTCGCGCCCCGGCGCCGCCCCACGAGGTCGGGCTCACACTCACCGGCACCCACGTCACCGTGCTCACCCGGGACGCCTCGGGCTGGACAGCCCGGGGCCGCGTCGACCTGGCCGAGCGGGTGGACACCCGGTCGGAGGAGTTCTGCGGGGGCCTGGCGGCCACCGTGGCCGGCGACGGGGCCACCGCTGCCCGGGTGGGCGGGTTCGGCCAGCTCGGGCTGCGCGACCTGCGTTTCGTCACCGACGGTCGCGGCGCCCTGGTCCGCGACGGCGCCGCCCTGCTCCTCACCGCCACCCACGCGGGTCCCGGCTTCTTCGGCACCGCGCACACCGGCGTGTGGGCACTGGACCCCCTCACCTACGGGCTCAGCCACCGTGCCGACCTGTTCTTCCGGCGACCCGACCGGCCAGGGGCGTACGGCGACCACTCGACGCACCTGGTCCGCGACGACGGCCGGTGGCTGGTCGCGACGAGCACCTGGGGCGACTTCGACCTCACCACCCCCGAGACCCGCCGCCGGGCCTCGGTGCGCGTGACGCTGGCCGAGACCGACGCCGACCTGACCCGCGGCCGCCACCTGCTCGACACCCGCCCCCTCCCCCTGCCCGTCGACGGCCTGGCGTCGGTCGCCGTCTGGGACCCGCACCTCCTGCGCCACGGCGACGGGTGGCTGGTGGGCTACGTCAGCGCCCCGAAGTTCTTCCGGTTCCACCCCGTCGTCGCTGCGGGCCCGACCCTCGACGACCTCACCGTGCGCTCGGCCGACCGCGACCGGCGGGCCACCGAGGGCACCACGTTCGTCACCGTCGAGGGGCGCACGCTCGTCCTGGCCAGCGACGGCCGTGACGGGCGGCGGGGCCAGCGCCGGGGCTACCCGGTCTTCGACCTCGACCTGGCCCAGGTCGGCGCGCTGGACGCGCCGTACCCCTCCAACCTGCCGTGGCCCAACCTCGCCCACGACGGGTCCGACTGGCTTCTGGTCACCTTCGACGGGACCCCGGCCGGGGGGTCGCTCCTGGGCTACGGCACCCACGGGGACGTCGTGGTCATGCGAACCTCCCGGAGGCTGCCCTCGCTGGTCAGTCGGTGACCTGGAGCAGCGGCCGGATCACCTGCCGAGCCTGGTGGATGCGGGACTTGACGGTCCCGAGCGGGATGCCGAGCAGCGCCGCGATGTCGGCGTACTCCAGCTCCTGGACGTCGCGGAGCACCAACGCCTCGACCAGGTCGGGGTGGGTGGTGCCGATGACGTCGAGCGCGTCGAGAAGGTCCAGCCGGGAACCCGCGATGACGCTGGTGGTGCGGGGGTCGGCGTGGAGCGGCATCTCCTCGGTCGTCCGTTCCGCCGACCGGCGCTTCAGCGTGCGGTAGGTCGAGCGGGCGCTGTTGGCGGTCACCGCATGCAGCCAGGTAGTGAACTTCGAGCGACCGGCGAAGCCGCCGATCTTGGTGGCGACCAGCATCAGGGCGTCCTGGGCCGCCTCCTCGGCGTCCTCGGGGTAGATCAGCATCCGGCCGCAGATCCGGTGCACCCGCGGCTGGATCGTCACGAGGAGCCGCTCGAGCGACTCGGCGTCACCCGCCGCGGCGGCGGTGGCCAGGGCCTCGAGGTCCTCGCTCTCTGCCGGCCAGTCGGCCACGTGCTCCTCCCGAGTCTCAGCGTGCGTGCTGTGCGGCACAATACCCAGCGTGTCCCTGCCGGAGCGTCTCGGTCGTCTCCGTCGCGTGGACCGTCTCGGTGTGGGCGGCTTCGCGACGGTCTGGCTCTACCGCGACGACGACCTCGCCTCGGACGTGGCCGTCAAGGCGCTCGCCGACAACTGGGCCCAACGGCTCGACATCCGCGAGCGCTTCCTGGAGGAGGCCCGGATCCTGCGGCGGGCCGACTCCGACCACGTGGTCCGGGTCTACGACATCGGCGAGGAGGAGGGCGTGCCGTACTTCGTGATGACCTACGCCGACCGCGGCTCGCTGGCGAGCGTCGTCGAGCCGGGCCTGCCGGTCCCGCCCGGGCGTGTCATCGACCTGGTCTGCCAGGCGGGCGAGGGCATCGGGGTGCTGCACGCGCAGGGCGTCGTGCACCGTGACATCAAGCCCCCCAACCTGCTGCTGCGCAGCGACGGCGACCACGAGCCGCGGCTGCTGGTCGCCGACCTCGGAGTCGCCAAGGCGATGCTGCACGCCAGCGGCCTGACCCAGGTGGTCGGCACCCCGGCCTACATGGCACCCGAGCAGGCCAACGGTCTCGGCGTGGACTCCCGGGCCGACATCCACGCCCTCGCGGCGGTCGCCTACCAGCTGCTCACCGGACGGCAGGTGCGCTCGGGAGGCTTCGGCTCGCTCGCCGAGGCGACCCTGCCGCCGGCCCCGTCGACGCTGGCCGACGTGCCGCCCGCGCTCGACCACGTGATCCTGCGGGCCCTCGAGCCCGACCCGTCCGCGCGCTACACCGAGGTGGCGGAGTTCGTCGCCGCCCTCCGTCACGCCGTGCCGGCACCGTCGCAGGGCTCCTTCCCACCGCCATCCGCCCATCCCCGGACCCGGGCCGGTACGCCGGCACCGGCGCCGCTCGGTGAGGGCACCCGACCGTCGTCGCCGACGACGTCACTGCGCTTGCTGGCCCTGCTCCTGCTGGTCCTGGCCGTGTCGTTCGCCCTCTCCTACGCCATCGCGTCGCGAGTTCTCTGAGCGGCGCGCGCGTACTACCGTGAGCCGTGACGGCCACCACACCCCCGGTGTCCGGATCGACCGCGCCACCCACCCTCGTGGCGCACCGACGAAAGTGGGCACACCCATGTCCGGACGGACCGACAGCTACGACGTCTTCGACCTCGGCTCCGAGCACGAGCAGGTCGTCTTCTGCAACGACCGGGCCAGCGGCCTCCAGGCCATCATCGCGATCCACTCCACCGCCCTCGGCCCGGCGCTCGGCGGGACGCGCTTCTACCCCTACCCGTCGACGGCGGCGGCCGTCACCGACGTCCTCGACCTCGCGCGTGGCATGAGCTACAAGGCCGCCCTCGCCGGCCTCGACCTGGGCGGCGGCAAGGCCGTCATCATCGGCGACCCGGCCACCCTGAAGTCCGAGGCGCTGCTGCGGGCGTACGGCCGCTTCGTGCAGTCCCTGGGCGGGCGCTACCTCACGGCCTGCGACGTGGGCACCTACTCCAACGACATGGACGTGATCGCCCGGGAGTGCGCCTTCGTGACGGGCCGCACCACGGCGCACGGCGGCGCGGGAGACTCCTCCGTGCTCACGGCGTACGGCGTGTTCCAGGGCATGCGCGCGGCCGCCGAGGTGGTCTGGGGCTCGCCAACGGTGACCGGCCGGACCGTGGGGGTGGCCGGCGTCGGCAAGGTGGGCCACCACCTGGTGCGCCACCTGCTCGCGGACGGCGCCGACGTGGTGGTCACCGACGTGTCCGAGGAGTCGTTGGCCCGGGTCACCGCCGAGCACCCCGGGGTCCGCGTCGCCTCCTCCACCGCCGACCTGGTCGCCTCCGCGCTCGACGTCTACGCGCCGTGCGCACTGGGCGGCGCACTCACCGACGAGGTGGTCGACGTGCTCTCGGCCCGTGTGGTGTGCGGGGCCGCCAACAACCAGCTCGCCCACGCGGGCGTGGACAAGGCGCTCCAGGACCGCGGGGTCCTCTACGCCCCCGACTACTGCGTCAATTCCGGGGGGCTTATCCAGGTCGCCGACGAGCTCGAGGGCTTCTCCTTCGAGCGGGCCCAGCAGCGTGCCAGCGGCATCTTCGAGACGACCCGGGAGGTCTTCCGGCTCGCCGCCGCGGACGGCGTGGCCCCGGCGATCGCCGCCGACCGGCTCGCCGAGCGGCGGATGCGCGACGTCGGACGCCTGCGAGGCACCTGGCTCCCGGCGCGCTGAGGGGCGCTGCGGGCGCTGCCGTCAGAATCCCCGGCTCACCGGGGATTCCGGCACTTCTCGGGGGTTGCAACGCCCGAGAAGTGCAGGCATCGACCCTTCGCCGTGACAGGTGGGACGGCTGATGACGCCGGCGTACGACGTCACGCGGGCGCGCTTCACCGGCCGACCAGGCCGGCAGGTTGGGGTCAGTCGGACTGCAGTCGCGAGGTCAGTCGCGGCGGCGAGGGTCGGCGTAGTCAGACCACTCATCGTGGTCCTCCTCCGGCGGCCCCGCCGTAACGGACTGGTCGGAACTGTTGCCTTCGTCGCCGTGCAGCTCTTTCGCCAGTGCCCCGAAGTCCGTGTCGTGTTGACGGTACTTCAGGTCGCGGGCGACCTTCGTCTGCTTGGCCTTTGCTCGGCCGCGCCCCATAGGGTCCGACCCCCTCGCACACTTGGCCGGGGCACGGTCATGCCGTGGAGCCCGGTCGGATTGGTCTATTTCTCGTGGGGACAACGCTACCTGTTGGGTGGGTGTTCCCGCACACTGCCACTCAAATGTCGGTCAGCTCACCAGCCGGGGTGGCTGCCGACCAGCTCGACCCGGCCACCCTCGCTCGCGTCGGCCGCGGTGACCTCCCCCGCGATCCACGACGTGACCCCATAACCCGCCAGCACCGCCATCGCCCTCTCGGCGTCGTCGCCGTCGAGCAGCGCGACCATCCCGACACCGCAGTTCAGCGTCTGCTCGAGGTCGTGCTGGGGCACGTCACCGACCCGGCGCACCAGGTCGAAGACCGGGGCCGGCGTCCAGGTCGACCGGGCCAGGGTGGCCTTGAGCTCCACCGGCAGCACCCGCTCCAGGTTGGCAGCGAGGCCACCCCCGGTGATGTGCGACATCGCGTGGGTCTCGGTCTGCTCGGCCAGCGCGAGGGCGGCCTTCGCGTAGATCCGCGTGGGCTCGAGGAGCTCCTCGCCGAGGGTGCGGCCCAGCTCGTCGACGTGGCGTTCCAGCGACCAGCCCGCGCCGGCCAGCAGCACGTGGCGGACCAGGGAGTAGCCGTTGGCGTGCAGCCCCGACGACTCCATCGCCAGCACCAGGTCGCCGGGCCGGACCCGGCCGGGGCCGAGCAGGCGCGAGGCCTCGACCACGCCGGTGGTCGAGCCGGCGACGTCGTACTCATCGGGCTCGAGCAGCCCGGGGTGCTCGGCGGTCTCCCCGCCGATGAGCGCGCAACCGGCCTCGATGCACGCCTCCGCGATGCCCTTGACGATGGCCGCGATGCGCTCGGGCACGACCCGGCCGGTGGCGATGTAGTCGGTCAGGAAGAGCGGCTCGGCGCCGCAGACGACCAGGTCGTCGACCAGCATGCCGACGAGGTCGAAGCCGATCGTGTCGTGCTTGTCGAGCGCCTGGGCGATGGCGACCTTGGTGCCGACGCCGTCGGCGGAGGTGGCGAGCAGCGGCCGCTCGTAGTCCTTGAGGGCACTGGCGTCGAAGAGGCCGGCGAAGCCGCCGATGCCGCCGATCATCTCGGGACGACTGGCCTTCTCGACCCACCCCCTCATCAGCTGGATCGCGCGGTCACCGGCCTCGATGGAGACGCCGGCCGCCTCGTAGGCGGTCTCGGGCTGGTTGTGGTCGGCCTGGGTCACGGGGCTCCTCGGGTCGGTCAGGGGTTGTTGAGCACGGGCAGCGCCTTGCCCAGCAGCGGCGCCTGCAGCGACGTCTCGAGCAGGTGCTTGCCGAGCAGCGCCTCGTCGGGCAGCTCGATGGGGTACTCGCCGGTGAAGCAGGCCTTGCAGAGGTTGTCGGCAGGCTGCTTGGTGGCCTCGACCATGCCCTCCAGCGAGATGTAGCCGAGGCTGTCGGCGCCGACGCTGGCGGCCACCTCGTCCACGTCGAGGCCGTTGGCGATCAGCTCGGCACGGGTGGCGAAGTCGATGCCGTAGAAGCACGGCCACTTCACCGGCGGGCTGGAGATGCGCACGTGCACCTCGAGCGCACCGGCCTCGCGCAGCATCCGGACCTGGGCCCGCTGGGTGTTGCCGCGGACGATCGAGTCGTCGACGACCACGATCCGCCTGCCGCGGATCATGTGGTCGAGGGCGTTGAGCTTGAGCCGGATGCCGAGCTGGCGCAGGGTCTGGCTGGGCTGGATGAAGGTGCGTCCGACGTAGGCGTTCTTGACGAACCCCTGGCCGAACGGGATGCCGCTCTCCTCGGCGTAGCCGTAGGCGGCAGGGGTGCCCGACTCGGGCACCGGCATCACCAGGTCGGCCTCGACCGGGAACTCCCGGGCCAGCTGGCGGCCCATGGCGACCCGCGCCTCGTGCATGGCGGCCAATGTAGCGCTCTACGCGCTCGCGCTCGGAGCGATGGCCGCCGGCGCCTGGGCCAGCGTATTCCCGCGCTATCGCGTGGGAG
>JBDSLK010000002.1:0-6702 GCA_039916425.1 Nocardioides sp. | reverse complement strand
ACGTCGCTGGAGATGCGGGTGTAGATCGCTGCCGCGACCGGAGTTCTCATACAGGTCACATTAACGACTCACCAACAACCTCGCCCCGCTCTGCCGGCGACACCACCGCGCCAAGACCTCCGGACGCTGGCGCTACACACGCCTGCGCGACGGCACCTATGAGTGGACCGCCCCCGGCGGGACCACGTACCTCGTCACCGACTGACCCTTGTGGATCGAGAGCATTGAGAAGGCGGACACTCTGGCCTGCCCGCCACTCCCAGAAACCGAGGCGGGGCGCCGTGGCGATGACTCGTTCACGACATGACGGTCGGATCAGTGCCGGCAAGCCGGATCAACCCTCGCCGACCGTCACGCACATCCTCGACGTAGAGCGTGAAGCTCTGCTCGGGCGTCGCCTTGGCCCGTGCCCATGTCAGGGCCTCGTCGACATCCGTCACGCCACTGAGCCGGTACTCGTCAGCCGCGTAACCCACATCCACAGGTGCGGTGCCAGCCGGCACGCGTCCGTGCCGCCAGAAGTAGACCCGGTAGGGAGGGTGGTCGACCTCCCACGCGATGTCGCGGGGATCGACGCCCTCGATGATCATGCGAGGAGGCGGGCAGCCTCGGCGGCCCAGTACGTGAGGATCACGTCGGCGCCGGCCCGGCGGATCGAGAGCAGCGTCTCGAGGATCGCGGCCTCGCGGTCGATCCACCCGTGGGCCGCGGCGGCCTCGACCATGGCGTACTCACCGGAGACGTTGTAGGCCGCGACGGGCACGTCGACGGCGTCGCGGACCCGCCGGACCACGTCGAGGTAGGCCAGCGCCGGCTTCACCATCACCAGGTCGGCGCCCTGCTCGATGTCGAGCAGGGCCTCGCGGACGCCTTCGACGGCGTTGGCGGAGTCCTGCTGGTAGGTGCGCCGGTCGCCCTGGAGCGAGGAGTCGACGGCCTCACGGAAGGGGCCGTAGAAGGCGGAGGCGTACTTCGCGGAGTAGGCCAGGATGCCGACGTCGGTGTGGTTGGCCGCGTCGAGAGCGGCCCGGATCACCCCGACCTGCCCGTCCATCATCCCGCTCGGCCCGACCAGGTCGACACCGGCGGCGGCGTGGGCCAGCCCCATCTCGGCGTAGAGGGCCAGGGTGCGGTCGTTGTCGACCCGCCCGTCGGCGGTGAGCACACCGCAGTGCCCGTGGTCGGTGAACTCGTCGAGGCAGAGGTCGCTCATCACCGTCAGCGAGTCGCCGACCTCGGCGACCACGTCGGCGATGGCGAGGTTGAGGATGCCGCCCGGGTCGATCGCCCCGGAGCCGGTGGCGTCCTTGTGCTCGGGGATGCCGAACAGCATGATCCCGCCCAGTCCGAGGCCGGCGGCCTCGGCGGCCGCCTGCCGCAGGGACGCGCGCGAGTGCTGGACGACGCCCGGCATCGACGAGATCGGGCGCGGCTCGGTGAGCCCCTCCCGCACGAAGACCGGCAGCACCAGCTGGCGGGCCTCGACCGTGGTCTCGGCGACCAGCCGGCGCAGGCCCGGCGTACGGCGCAGCCGGCGCGGCCGGACGACCGGTCCCGTGAGAGGACCGGCCGCCGGACCGTGATCGGCGTCGGGCACGGCTACTTCGAGCTGACCCGGCGTCGGCCGGACGGCTTGCGGTCCGAGGGCTTCGTGACCGGCTGCCCCGCCTCGAGCATCGACAAGCGGCGCGTGGCACCGAAGTCGGCGAGCGCCTCGACGAGCACGTCGACGTCCGGCGAGGACGCCATCACGTCGACCCGCAGGCCGTGCTCCTCGACGGTCTTGGCCGTCGCGGGGCCGATCACGGCGATGATCGTCGACGGGTGCGGCTTGCCGGCGATGCCGACCAGGTTGCGCACCGTCGAGGACGACGTGAACACGACAGCGTCGAACTTGCCGCTCTTGATCGCGTCACGGGTCGGCGCCGGCGGCGGCGTGGCGCGCACGGTGCGGTAGGCCGTGACGTCGTCGCACTCCCAGCCCAGGTCGATCAGGCCGGCGACCAGCGTCTCGGTCGCGATGTCGGCGCGCGGCAGGAAGACCCGGTTGATCGGGTCGAGGAGCTCGTCGTACTCCGGCCAGTCCTCGAGCAGGCCGGCGGCGGACTGCTCGCCCGACGGCACCAGGTCGGCGCGCAGGCCCCAGGCCGCGATCGCGGCCGCGGTCTTGTCCCCCACGGCGGCGATCTTCAGGCCCGAGAAGGCACGGGCGTCGAGGCCGTACTCCTCGAACTTCTCGCGGACGGCGCGGACGGCGTTGACGGAGGTGAAGGCGATCCACTCGTAGCGGCCTTCGACCAGGCCACGCACGGCCTTGTCCATCTGCAACGGGTTGCGCGGCGGCTCCACCGAGATCGTCGGGACCTCCTCGGGGACGGCGCCGAAGCCACGCAGCCGCGCCGAGACCGAGCCGGCCTGCTCCTTGGTGCGTGGCACGAGCACCCGCCAACCGAAGAGAGGCTTGGTCTCGAACCACGACAGTGTGTCGCGCAACCCGACGACGTCGCCGACGACCACGATCGCCGGCGGGGCGACGCGTGCCGAGCGCACGTCGGCCGCGACCCGCTCGAGCGTGGTGACCAGGGTGGTCTGCTCGGTGGTGGTGCCGACCCGGGTCACCGCGACGGGCGTCTCGGGTGAGCGTCCCGCCGCCATCAGCGACGCGGCGGTGTCGGCGATCGTGGAGACCGCGGAGAGCAGCACGAGGGTGCCCGACCGGCCATGGCGGTCCCAGTCGATCTTGTCGCTGCAGCTGAGGACCACCACGTCGCGGTTGCCCTTGGACGTCAACGGGATGCCGGCGTACGCCGGGACCGCGGTCACCGACGAGACGCCCGGCACGATCTCGAAGCCGAGACCGGCCTTGACGCAGGCCTGCGCCTCCTCGGGACCCGAGGCGTAGACGAAGGGGTCACCCACCATCAGCCTGACGACGCGCCGACCCTTCTTGGCCTCGCGCACCACGACCTTCGCGCGGGCGGCGTGGGTCAGCGGCTGGCCATCCTCACCGAACCCGCCGTCGATGAACGCCGGGCCGCTCGGACTGCCGTCGACCTCCTCGGGGGGCAGGCCGAGGACGACCCTGACCAGGTGCTCGTGCTCGGGCGCCTCGGTGATCACCACGTCGGCGGCGCCCAGCGCCTCGACGGCGCGGAGCGTCAGCAGTCCGGGGTCACCCGGACCGCTGCCGACGAAGGAGACCCATCCCCGGGGGGCGGTCGTCGTCGGAGCGTCGGTGGTGTCGGACACGTTGGACTTACGTCGAGTCATGCGTGCTGCTTTCTCGCGGGTGCTTTCATCAGGTCGGCGGCGCCCTCGTCGAGCATCTGCTCGGCGAGACGGGCCCCGACGCCGAAGGCGTCGCCGGTGGGACCAGAAGCTGACATGCGGACGGTGAGACCACCGTCTGCGGAGAGGACCACGGCACGGATCCAGAGCTCGGTGCTGTCGGTGCCGTCGTCGCCCTCGACGACGTCGGCGAGCGCACCCACGGGGGCGCTGCACCCGGCTTCGAGGGTGGCGAGCACGGCCCGCTCGGCGGTGACCGCCGCGCGGGTGTGCGGGTCGTCGAGCACGGCCAGGTCGGCGACCAGCGCGGCGTCGTCGCTGCGGCACTCGACGGCCAGGGCGCCCTGACCGGGGGCCGGCAGCATCTGGAGGGGGTCGAGCACCTCGGTGACCTCGTCGAGGCGCCCGATGCGGGCCAGGCCCGCGCGGGCGAGCAGCACCGCGTCGACCTCGCCGGCGGCGACCTTGCCGATGCGGGTGTCGATGTTGCCGCGGATCGCGACGACCTCGAGCCCGTAGCCGAGCGCGTGGAGCATGGCGGCCCGCCGTGGCGAGCCGGTGCCGACCACACTGCCGACCGGCAGCTGGCCGAGGGTGAGGCCGTCGCGGGCCACCACCGCGTCACGCGGGTCCTCGCGGGTGGGGACGGCGGCCAGCGTGATGCCGTCGTGCGAGGTGGTGGGCAGGTCCTTGAGGGAGTGGACGGCGATGTCCACGTCGCCACGCAGCAGCGCCTCGCGCAACGCCCCGACGAAGACACCGGTGCCGCCGAGGGTGGCCAGAGCCGCGCGGTTGACGTCGCCCTCGGTGGTGATCTCGACCAGGTCGACCGCCCGGCCGAGCCGCTCGCGCAGCGTCGCCGCGACGTGCTCGCTCTGGGTGCGCGCCAGCAACGAGGCCCGGGTCCCGAGCCGAAGCGCGGGCAACGTCTGGGGGGTGCTCGCCGATGGGGTCATGGCAGGCCGTCCGCTCGCGTCACGGCGTCGACGGCCTCGGGGTCGAGCGCGAACAGCTCGGCCAACGCGGCGGCGTAGGACACCGCTCCCTGCTGGTCGGCGAGCTCCTTGACCCGGACGGTCGGCTGGTGGAGAAGCTTGTCGGCTACCCGGCGTACGGCGTGCAGCATCTCGGCGCGCAGGGCGGGGTCGAGGTCGGGCAGTCTCGTGTCGAGGCGGGCCATCTCGGCCTCGACGACCGCGGTGGCCATCGACCGGAGCGCGACCACGGTGGGGGTCACGCTGGCCCGCCGCCGCGCAGCGGAGAAGGCGACGAGCTCGTCGCCCACGATGCGGCGGACGCCCTCGACCTCGCGGCCGGCCCCGGTGTCCTTGAGCTCCTCGCCGAGCTCGGTGAGACCGACCAGCGTCACGCTGGGCAGCTCGCCGACCGAGGGCTCGACGTCGTGGGGCATCGCCAGGTCGACGACGAGGAGGTGGCGGCCGTCCGTGACCGCGGCCTCGGCCATCGCCCGGGTGACGAGCAGCCCGGTGGCGCCGGTGCAGCAGATGACGACGTCGGCGGTGGCGAGCTCGGCCGCGAGGTCGTCCAGCGGCACTGCCCGCGCGCCGTGCTCGGCGGCCAGCCGGGTCGCCTTGTCGGCCGTCCGGTTCAGCACGGCGACGTCGGCAGCCCCGAGGCGGGCGACGGTCGAGACCGCGAGGGTGGCCATCGTTCCGGCGCCGAGGACGAGGACCCGCTTGTCGCGGACCTTGCCGCCGGGCTCACCGTCGACTGCCAGCGCCGCGGCCACGAGCGACGGGGCGGCGTGGTCGATGTCGGTCTCGGCGCGGGCCCGCTTGCCGACGCGCAGCGCCTGCTGGAAGAGCGAGTTGAGGGAGGGTCCGACGGTGCCGAGCTCCTGGCCGACGCGCAGCGCCGCCCGGGTCTGGCCGAGGATCTGGCCCTCGCCGATCGCCATCGAGTCCAGGCCGGACGCGACGTGGAAGAGGTGGGAGACGGCACTCTCGTCGTAGTGCACGTAGAGGTGCGGCACCATCGCGTCGGTCGTCTCGCCGGAACGCTCCACGAGCAGTCGCGAGACCTCCTCGACGGACCCGTGGAAGCGGTCGACGTGGGCGTAGATCTCGAGCCGGTTGCAGGTCGCGATCGCCGTGGCCTCGCCGACGTGCTCGGCCTGGGCGGCGTCGGTGATCAGCTTGACCAGCCCGTCGTGGTCAAGCGCGAGCCGCTCCAACACCGACACGGGTGCGGACTTGTGGGAGACACCGACGACCAGGACACTCATGCGGCACCGCCCTTGTGCGTCGGCTCGCCGTTGGCCTTGCGCTGCTCGTAGTAGGCGAGGATCTGCAGCTCGATGGAGAGGTCGACCTTGCGCACGTCGACGCCGTCGGGCACCGCGAGCACCGAGGGCGCGAAGTTGAGGATGCTGCTGATGCCGGCGGCCACCATCTGGTCGGCGACGTCCTGAGAGGCCGACGCGGGGGTGGCGATGACGCCGATGGCCACCCCGTGCTCGCGGACGATCTGGCCCAGGTCGGAGAACGGTCGCACGTCGACGCCGGCCACCGTCTCCTCGTGCCGGTCTGGATCGGCGTCGAGCAGCGCCACGACGCGGAATCCCCGGCTGCGGAAGCCGGAGTAGTTGGCCAGGGCGTGCCCGAGGTTGCCGATACCGACGATGACCACCGGCCAGTCCTGGGTGACCCCGATCTGGCGGGCGATCTGGTAGCGGAGGTACTCCACGTCGTACCCGACGCCTCGGGTGCCGTAGCTGCCGAGGTAGGAGAGGTCCTTGCGGAGCTTGGCGGAGTTGACGCCGGCCGCCGCGGCCAGCTCCTCACTGGAACAGGTCGCCGTGCCCTGCTCCGACAGGGTAGTCAGCGCCCGGAGGTAGACGGGCAGCCGCGCGACCGTCGCCTCGGGGATGTCCCGGGCGCTGTCAGTGGGTGTCCGCGTAGTCACAGGATTCGCTTTCCAGCCGCCCCGACTGAGGGTCTCGCCCCCTGACTGCCGGACCCGGCGCGAATCACTGTAGGAGTTTGTGAACGAGAGAACAAAACGAGCGCCGGTAGGCCTGCGGCGAGGCGCCTACCACATGTGACATATCCCATCGCAACGGGGGTCGGTCAGGGTCCGGAGGGCCCCTGGAGGGCGGCGCGCAGGCGGTTCTCGTCGACCCGCCAGAAGTCATGCTGACGACCGTCGACGAAGGTCACGGGAATCTCGTCGGCGTAGCGGTCGAGGAGGACCTCGTCGTCGTCGACCGAGATCTCGTCCCACGACTCGCCGAGCTCGGTGCACACCCGGGCGATCACGGTCCGGGCGTCGTCGCAGAGGTGGCAGCCGGCCCGGCCTACCAGCCGCACCCGCGGGCCTTTCACCACAGCTCCACGGCCCGGCGCCGTTCGAGCCCGCGCAGCCGGCCCTTCTGCACCTTGCCGGTGACCGACA
>JBDSLK010000001.1:0-15850 GCA_039916425.1 Nocardioides sp. | reverse complement strand
GGATGCGCGAGGCCGTGGGCTGGGCGCGCGAGGTCCTCGGCGGCAACGGCATCCTGCTCGAGCACCACGTGGGCCGCTTCGTCGCCGACGCGGAGGCGATCTACTCCTACGAGGGCACCCGCGAGATCAACACGCTGATCGTGGGACGGGCCATTACCGGGGAGAGCGCCTTCGTCTGACCCCGTAGCGGCTTCTCGGTAGGGCTTCTCAGTCCTCCTCCTCGTCGTCGTCGTCGACCTCGACGAGCCTGCGGACGACACCGCTGGTGTTGGTCGGGTCGGTGATGCCGGTGTTGGGCGGAGGCCCGAAGGTCGCGCCCGACTTGCCGAGCACGTAGAGCTCGCCGTGCCGGTCCTGGCCCATCCCCAGGGCACCCAGACCCAGGGCGGACTGGCCATCGATCCTGAACTCGGTGACCACCTGGTCGTCGTCGAGATAGAGCAGTCGGCCGGCACTGGCGAAGAAGTTCGTCGAGTACTCGGCGAAGACGTAGTGCCCCCGCAGCTCGTCGATCTCATGCCCGCGGTAGACGAACCCGCCCACCACGGCGACGCCTTCCCGCAGGGGGCAGGGCCCCACCAGGGTGGGCGAGACGGGGCCCTTGCAGTGGTCGTACTCGGCGATGGGATCGATGTAGTTCCCGGCCACGACATCACCCGTCACGAACCCGGGCAGTGCGGCGGTGCTGGGGTCGAAGGCGAAGCTGCCTTCCTTGACGGGCCAGCCGTAGTTGCCGCCCGGGGTGACCACGTCGATCTCTTCGACGTCGTTCTGGCCCACGTCGGCGACGTACAGCTCGCCGGTCGACTTGTCGAACGACATCTTGTAGGGGTTGCGGAACCCGAGGGCGAAGATCTCGCCGCGGGCCCCGGCCTGCCCGACGAGGGGGTTGCTGGCCGGAACGGTGTACGGCGCGCCGCCCTGGCCCTGCCGCGGGTCGATCCGCAGGATCTTGCCCAGCAGCTGACCCGGATCCTGGGCGTTGCCGCCCGGCACGTGGCCGGTCCCCTGGTCGTCGGCGGCGCCACCGTCGCCCACGGCGATGTAGAGCAGCCCGTCAGGCCCGAACCGCAGCTCGCCTCCGTTGTGATTGAACTGGGGGTGCTGCATGCGCAGCACCTCGCGACCACTGGCGGGGTTGACCATCGCGCTGTCCGACCGGGGGTTGTCGACCCGCCACTCGGTCACCACGTTGTCGTGGTCGTAGGGCGCCAGGTTGCACTGGTTGGTCGCGGGCTTCGGCTCGCCCGCCTTCGGCTGCGACTGGAAGGTGTAGAGGAGGCCGGACTTCTTGTAGTCGGGGCTGAAGGCCAACCCGAACAGGCCCCGCTCGTCGTAGTTGATGAAGAAGCAGCCGAGGTCGAGGCCGAGCGGCCCCAGGTCGGCGAACAGTCGCGGCGTCGACGCGTCGTCGTCGTCGGTGTCGACCGCCCAGATCTTGCCCCGCTGCTCGACCACGAACAGGGAGTGCTGCCGGCCCGGCGCGGTCGCGGCACCCACCGGGTTGACGAACCCGGCTGCGACCGTCTGCAGGCCGACGGTCACGTCTCCCTGCGCGATCAGCCCCGGGATCGGATCGGGAATCCGCGGGCCGAGGGTGATCGCTGCCGAGGGCGACATGATGGCGGCAGCCAGGGCTGCGACTGCGACAGACACGATGAGACGACGGTGCATGTCTACTCCTCAGGCCGTTGGGGCAGGGGATCCCGAGCCACGCCCTCAGTGAATGTGCAATATCAAACTTCTCCCGTGACGCGGTGATGTCAACGTGTCCGATGGTCTTAGTACCCGCCGCAGGGTGTGTCCCGGGCACGCGTGCACGCACGCACTACCGACGTGGCAGGCTGGTCCCGTGCCAGTGACGCGAGGGTTCGGCAGCCGTCCGCGCCGGGGTCGCCCGGACCGGCTGCCACCGGGGCAGTACGACGTCGGCCGTGACTGGCCGGTGCTCACTGCGGAGGCCCAGCCGGTCATCGACCCGGAGCAGTGGAGCGTCACCGTCGACGGCGCGGTCGCGACCCCGCGCACCTGGACCTGGCGCGAGGCGCACGCGCTGCCGGGGTCGACGTACGTCGGGGACATCCACTGCGTGACCACCTGGTCGATGCTCGACACCACCTTCGCCGGGGTCAGCGTCGACACCCTGCTCGAGATCGCCCGGCCGAGGTCGGACGCCACACACCTGATGGCGCACTGCGAGACCGGCTACACCACCAACCTGCCGCTGGCCGACGTGACCGGCGGGCGGGCCTGGCTGGTCTGGGAGCACGAGGGGCGGCCGCTGCCGAGCGAGCACGGCGGCCCCGTGCGGCTGCTCGTGCCGCACCTGTACTTCTGGAAGTCCGCCAAATGGGTGGACCGGCTCGAGCTGCTGACCGCGGACCGCCCGGGCTTCTGGGAACGCAACGGCTACCACGACCGAGGCGACCCCTGGCTGGAGCAGCGCTACCAGGGTGACCCGTGAGCGAGCCGGCGGCCGAGCCCGGCTCGCTCTGGACGACCGGCGAGGTCGTCGAGATCGAACGGATCGGCCACCGGCTGGTCCGGCTGCGGCTCGATGTCGCCGAGCGGCTGGACCACCTGCCCGGCCAGCACTACGTCGTGCGTCTGCGGGCCCCGGACGGCTACACGGCGCAGCGCTCCTACTCAATCGCGTCCGAGCCCGCCGACCCGCTGCTGGAGCTGATGGTCGAGTGCCTGCCGGGCGGGGAGGTCTCCGGCCACCTCCACGACGTGGCCGACGTGGGCGACGTCTTCGAGCTGCGCGGACCGATCGGCGGCTGGTTCACCTGGTCCGGCGAGGCCGTCGCGGTCTGCGTGGCCGGTGGCTCCGGCGTGGTGCCCTTCGTCTCGATGCTGCGACACGCCGACGGCCTCGGGATCCTGGGCCGGCTCCGCGTCGTTGCGGTCGCCCGCACCCTCGCCGAGCTGCCGTACGCCGCCGAGCTGCTCGCGGCGGGTGTGTTCGTCGCGCTTACCCGGGAGAACCTCGGCAACCGGGTGGCCGCCCCGCCGTACCCCGAGGAGCTGTCCGCGCTCGTCGATGGCGTCGAGCGGGCCTACGTCTGCGGATCGGTCGGGTTCGCGACCTACGCCACCCGGCTGCTGGGCGAGGCTGGAGTCCGCAGCGACGTCGTGCGCGTGGAGCAGTTCGGCGCGAGCGGCTGACAGGTCTCGACTAGCGGCTCACGACGGGCGGGGAGTACGGCGCGCGGCCCGCGAGGCGGGTGACCACGATGCCGACGACCATCATCGCCAGCCCGATCGCGGCGAGCACGACGAGCTGGAACTGGGCGGCCTCCCCCGGGCTGGCACCACCGAAGAGCGCACCGACGAAGGCGCCGGGCAGGGTCACCAGCCCGGTCGACCTCGCCTGGTCGAGGTTGGGCAGCAGCGCCTCGCGGGTCGCCTCGCGGCCGATGTCCTCGTGGGCCAGCGACGGGCTCGCCCCGAGCGCGAACATCGCCTCGATCTCGCCGCGCCGCTCCAGGCTGGTGCGCAGGAAGTTGCGACCCGACAGCGTCGCCGCGGTCATGGCGTTGCCGATCACGATGCCGGCGACCGCGACGAGGTGCACGACGTCGAGGTCGACGAGACGCAGACCGAAGACCACCGCCAGCGACACCAGGGCCCCGGACAGCACCCCGGTGACGGCGATCCGGCGACCGTGGTGCAGCTCGCGCAGGCGCCCGCCCGCCGTCCACGAGGCGGTGGACAGCATCAGAGCCAGGAAGGCCACCACGGACCACGGGGCGACCAGGATCCCGCGCAGGAGGAGCGCGATCGCCGACAGCTGGACGACCGCACGGGCGATCGCCCACAGCGGCAGGAAGCCGACACCGACGCCCGCGAGGCGACCGAGGGTGACGGTGAGGCCGGTCAGCACCAGCAGCCCCAGCAGGAACCAGACGTAGTCCACGACGCTCAGTCTCCCCGGTCGGCTGGTGGGGGTCCGGGGCCGGGGCCGGTGTGCCGGCGCTGACCAGTCAGGGACGGTCGAGCGGGACCAGCTCGGCCGCGGTGCGCACCCCGCCCCACCGGGCGACCTCACCGGCCAGGTCCAGTCTCTCCACCGTGGCGGAGTCGGCGAAGTCGCCCCAGCTCGCCCGGGGCAGCATCCACATCACCTCGAACTCGTTGTCGTCGGGGTCACGCGCGTAGATGCTCTTGGTGGCTCCGTGACTGGACTCGCCGGTGTAGGCGTCGAGCTCGGTCAGCGTCAGCCGGGCCTGCTCGAGCTCCTCGATGATGTCGACCTGCCACGCGAGGTGGTAGAGCCCGAGGGACCCTGGCGGTCGCGGCGGCTGGTTGCCGACGCCGAAGAGACCGAGGTCGTGGTGGTTGCCCGACCGTGGCAGGCGCAGGAAGGCGGCGTTGGCACGCGGCTCGCGCGCCACGATCCGCATCGCGAAGGCCCGCTCGTAGAAGCTGACGCTGCGGTCGAGGTCGGCGACGTAGAGAACGGCGTGGTTGAGACGGACGGCGTTGACTGTCACAGCTGGGCTCCTGGGGTGCTGGTGGTCCGATGGTCTCAGGCGACGACGCCGCTGGTCCAGGAGACCTTCTCGCCGACGGCGAGGGTGAGCGGGAGGAAGTCGTGCTGCTGGGGGCATGGATGCCCGTGGGCAGATAGTTGTTGTTTCAATTGACATTCTGCCTCGATTAAGTTGTTCCGTCAAGTGAGTGCCGATAGGCTCCTCGTCGTGGAGACGCCGTGGCTGGACGAGGACGAGCTGGCGACCTGGGTGCGTCTCATCGCGGTGGTGGAGCTGCTGCCGGGCGTGCTCGACGCACAGCTGCGCCGCGACTCCGGGCTCACCCACTTCGAGTACTTCGTCCTCGCGATGCTCTCCGAGGCTCCCGACCGCACGCTGCGGATGACGGCTCTGGGGCGGCGCACCAACGCCACTCTGCCGAGGCTCTCGCACGTGGTGCGTCGCCTGGAGGAGCGAGAGCTGGTCGAGCGCTTCCCGTGTCCCGAGGACGGCCGTGCGACCAACGCCCGGCTGACGACCGCCGGCTGGGACGCGCTCGCGGGGGCGGCGCCCGGACACGTCGCGACGGTGCGTGAGCATGTCGTCGACGCCCTCACGCCGGCCCAGCTCGACCAGCTCCGCGGCATCGCCGAGTCCCTGCTGGTGCGCCTCGACCCCGACGGCCGGCTGACCGACCTCTACGACCCACCCGCCGACCGGCCCTGAGACCGCACCGGCTCGGCGACTGCGCCAGCCCCGGGGCCGCCAGCCTGGACGCCGGGTCAGCCCAGCCAACGGTCGAAGAACAGCACGGTGCGGGCCATCGCGGCCTCGAAGGCCGGCCCGAAGGCGTGCCCGTCGTCGTACCACTCGAGCCGGGAGTCGACGCCCGCCTCGGCCAGGGCGCCCTGGGTGGCCGTCGCCCAGGGCGGTGGGCAGGTGTCGTCGGCCCGGCCGTGCACCATCAGCACCGGCTCGGTGATCCGCTCGAAGTAGGGACGTGAGGAGTTCTCGCGCCAGAAGCGCGGGTTCTGGGCCGGAGTGCCGTAGCGGCGCTCGAGGTCGGCCCGGACGCCGGTGTCCTCGGGGTCCTGCATGAACTGCCGGAAGTTCTCGGCCTCCAGCGACGACACCGAGGCCCAGGGGGCGGCGGCCTGGACGAGGCCCGGCTCCGCGACGAGCGCCTTGAGGATCACCCCGCCCCCCATCGAGCGGCCGAAGAGCGCCACCCGGTCGTCGTTGACGGGCACGTCTCGCGAGCGGCGCAGGGCCTTGACCGCGTTGATGACGTCGACGCTGTAGCCCAGCCGCATCCTGGCCTGGAGGAGCGGATCGTCGTCGGACTCGGCGTGGTTGCGGTAGTCCACGTGCAGCGCGACGTAGCCGCGGGCGGCGAGGTAGCCGCGCTCGCGGGTCATGCCCTGGCCGCGCACATAGTAGGCCGGGTCGATGTAGCCGTGCGCCAGCACCACGGCGGGGAAGGGGCCGGGGCCGCTAGGCACGTTGAGCACCCCGCTGATCCGGTAGGACTCCTCGCCGCGCGGGGTGGTCGAGCGGCTGCGGTAGGTGACGTCGTAGGAGGTGAAGGCGGCTGTCCGCTCCCGCACCGCCCCGAGAGTCAGCCGGTCGCCGCGGTGCCGCTGCTGCGCGAGGCCGAGCACCGAGACCGGCCGCGCCGGTGCCGTGGTCTGCTCCGGCTCATCGGAGTCCGGCGAGTCCTCGCCCGCACCGGGGGTCACGCTCGCCCCGCCGGACGGGCTCCCGGACGGGCTGTCCGCGCGCTGCGACGGGGTCGGGGACGGGGTGCTCGAGGGCGCCGCGGTCGAGTCCGCCGCACCGGCCTCCGGGTCCGAGTCGCTGCACCCAGCCAGCAGGACGGCCGTCGACGCAAGGGCCGTGATCAGTCGAGTCGGTGCACGCATCGAGACTCCTCCGGGGTCGACCTGGCGGGTGCGGGCCACGGTAGCCGCGGGGCAAGCCGGGCCGGCGGGGCTGGCCGGGGTGTCCCGCTCGTGCCAGGGTGGTCCGGGTGGTCCAGGTCGTCGGGCCCGGGGACGAAAGGTCGGCCATGCGGGTGCTCTTCTCCTCCACCTTCGGGTCCGGCCACGTCTTCCCGATGCTGGCGCTGGCCCACGCCTTCCGCGCCGCCGGTCACGACGTGCTCTGGGCGACCAGCGCCGACGCCCTCGGCCAGGTCACCGCGACCGGTCTCGACGCGGTGCCGGCCGGCCTGACCGGGGCGCCGCGCCGCGAGGGTGTCGGGGCGGTGACAGCCGCCGCGCGGGCGGTGCCGCCGCCCGAGCGTGCCGCCTTCGTCTTCCCCCGGATGTTCGCGGCGCTCCTGGCCCCGCCGATGGCAGCCGACCTGCTGCCGCTGGCCCGGGACTGGCGGCCGGACCTGCTGGTCCACGAGCACGCCGAGCTCGCCTCGCCCCTCGTCGGCGCCCTGCTCGGGGTGCCGAGCGTCACGCACTCGTTCGGAGGTGGCATCCCGCCGCCGATCCTCGACGCCGCAACGCAGCGGCTGGCCCCGCTGTGGCGCGAGTACGGCCTCACGGTGCCGGCGTACGCCGGGTGCTTCGCCGCGTCGTACCTCGACATCTGCCCGCCGTCGGTGCAGTCGGTGTCCCTCGACCACGTGCCGCTCGTCCAGGCACTGTGCCCGGTGTCGGAGCGGACCGCGCCGGACGGGGCACCGCCGGTCCACCCCGTCGACGACGACCGGCCCCTGGTCTACGTCACCCTCGGCACCGTGCAGAACCACTCGCCGGTCCTCGCCCCGGTGGTCACCGCGCTGGCCGGTCTCGACGTGCGGGTGCTGGTCACCGTCGGCCTCGACGGCGACCCCGCCACCCTGGGCGCCCAGCCATCCCAGGTCCGCGTGGAGCGGTGGGTCGACCAGGCCGAGGTGCTGCGGCACTGCTCGGTCGTGGTCTCGCACGCCGGGTCGGGCACCTTCCTCGGCGCCCTCGCGGCGGGTCTGCCCCAACTGTGCCTGCCGCACGCGGCCGACCAGTTCCGCAACGCCACAGGCGGGGTGCGGGCGGGGGCGGCGCTGGTGCTCGGCCCGCCCGAGGTCACCGGCGACGCGGTCGCCGCCGCGGTGACCCGCCTGCTGGGCGAGGATCGCTTCCGGACCGGCGCCGGGGCGGTCGCCGCCGAGATCGCGGCGATGCCGTCGCCCGACGAGGTGGTCGGCGTGCTGGTCGGTCTTGCCGGCGCCGGCTGAGACCTGGCCGGGTCAGAAGACCCGCGGGAGGTCCGAGGCGCGGCCGCCGAAGTGCGGCGCCCGCTTCTCTCTGAACGCCGCCACGCCCTCGGCCCCGTCGCCGATCGAGGTGTAGAACATCGCGAGCGAGTCCGACAGGTGCGCCTCCAGCGGATCGGCGACGGCGCTGTTGCGGTAGAGCAGCTGCTTGGCCAGGCCGAGGGCGACGGGGGAGCGGCCGACCACGAACGACCGGGCCAGCGCGTGGGCCGCGGGCAGCAGGTCGTCGGGCTCGTGGACGGACCTGACGAGCCGCCCCGCGAGCGCCTCGTCCGCGGTCAGGACCTCGGCGGAGTAGACCCACTCGAGCGCCTGTGGGAGGCCGACGATGCGGGGCAGGAACCAGGTCGAGCAGGCCTCCGGCACGATGCCGAGCCGACCGAACACGAAGCCGATCCTGGCCCGGTTGGAGGCCAGCCGCAGGTCCATCGCGAGCGTCATGGTGGCGCCGATCCCGACGGCGGCACCGTTGATGGCGCCGATGACCGGCTTGGGCAGCGCGTGGATCGCGAGCGTCACGCGCCCACCGGTGTCCCGCACGCCGTCGTGGTACGGCGCCTCGGTGAGGTGGGCGCGCAGATCCTCCGGCGTCGGGATCATCGACTCGTCGAGCCCGAAGACGTTGCCGTCGGTCGACAGGTCCATGCCCGCGCAGAACGCCCGCCCCGCCCCGGTCACCACCACGGCGCGCACCGCGTCGTCGCGGGCGTCGGTCAGGAAGACCCGCTCCAGCTCGCGGGCCATCGTCAGGTCGAAGGCGTTGAGGCTGTCGGGGCGGTCGAGGGTCAGCGTGGCGACGCCGTCGTCGTCGACGTCCCAGGTCAGCGTCTCGTAGGACACGCCCCGGCTCAGCGGGGGCCGGACGACCGGGTGCGGCGGGCCTTGAAGGAGGCCACCGCCTCGTTGATCCGGCGCTGGTTCTCCGGCTTGCGCGACTCGTCGTACAGCTTCTTGGCGATGCCGACGAACGCCACCTTCCGCAACATTCCCATGCCCGGACACTACCGAGCCGGGCCAAGCCCCAGCGGATCAGGGGTCCGGGTCAGGAGGCGATGTCGGGGGTCTGGTCGGTGTCGGACCGGGCGGCGGCGCGCGCGCGGTTCTCGGCCCGGCGCTCGACGAACTTGGTCGCCTGCGCGTCGAGCCCCTCCAGGAACGTCGCGAGCTCCTCGCGGGCCTGCTCGCCGACAGGCCCGAGACCGGTGCGGTCGAAGAAGTTCCAGTGCCGCAGGATCGGCATGATCACCTCGTCGTGGTGCAACCGGTTGTCGTAGATGCCGGCCTTGGCGATGATCATCGAGCTCCGGCGGAAGCCGGCCATCGTGGCGCCGGGCATCTCGAACCCGATCACCTCGTCGGCGATCGCGCGCACGGTCTCGTCGGGGGCGATCTCCAGCGCCGCCGCCACGATGTTGCGGTAGAAGACCATGTGGAGGTTCTCGTCCTTGGAGATCCGGGCGAGCATCCGGTCGGCGATCGGGTCGTTGGTCACCTTGCCGGTGTTGCGGTGCGACACCCGGGTCGCGAGCTCCTGGAAGGACACGTAGGTCACGGCCTCCAGTGCGGTCTTGTCGCCGGAGTCGTAGCCGGAGGTCATGTAGTCGATGCGGGCCCGCTCGAGCTCGACGGGGTCGACGCCGCGGGTGACGACGAGGTAGTCGCGCATCGCGATGCCGTGCCGGTTCTCCTCGGCAGTCCAGCGACCGACCCAGGTGCCCCAGGCGCCGTCACGACCGAAGCGGGTGGCGATCTCGCGGTGGTAGGAGGGCAGGTTGTCCTCGGTGAGCAGGTTGGTGAACATCGCGGCCTTGGCGGTCTCCGAGAGCCGCGACTGCTCGGGCGCCCAGTCCTCGCCTCCGAGGAACGCGAAGTTGCGGCCCTCGCTCCACGGCACGTAGTCGTGGGGGTGCCACTCCTGCGCCATCGACAGGTGACGGTCGAGGTTCTCGGCCACCACTGGCTCGAGCTGCTCCAACAGGTCCTTCGCGGCCACAGGTGCTCCCTCGCTCGGCGGTCCCTCGCAGCGTACGCCGAATCGTGGTCGAGGGTTTTGGGCGCGCCTGCCTAGGGTCGTGGCATGTCCCAGACCAGCGAGCGCCCTGACCCCCGTCTCGAGACCCTGCAGGCCGTCTACGACCGGGTGCAGTCCTACGAGGAGTCCGCCACTCCCGAGCAGATCCGCTCCGAGCTGGACCGGGCCCTCGCCAAGGCGGGCCTCGACGTGAGCGACGAGACGCGGCAGCGGCTTGCCGACCACATCCACGGTGGCGGCGGACACGAGGACGTCGCGGGACTGCTCGCCTGACGGGGAGGTCAGGAAGCGGCATCGAGTGACCGGACGAGCTCGGCGATGTCGGCCGGCCCGACCCGGCAGCAGCCGCCGACCAGGCGGGCTCCGGCGCGGACCCAGTCGCCCACGAGCGCGGTGTCGTAGGAGCCCGCACCCGACCAGGCGTGCGACCCGTTGTCCCAGGACTCCCCGCGGTTGGGGTAGGCCACCGCCGGGAGGCCGGTGACCGACACCGCGGTCTCGACGGCGTGGCGCACGTCGTGCGGGGCCGAGCAGTTGACCCCGGCCGCGACGAGGGCGGTGCTGCCGGCCAGGACTGCGTAGGACTCGCCCAACGGCTGACCGGCACGCACCCGGTCGCCCTCGATGGCGTAGGAGAACCACGCCGGCAGGCCGATCTCGTCGAGCAGCGGCACCAGGACCGCTGCCTCGTCGAGGTCGGGGATGGTCTCCACGGCCAGCAGGTCCGGCCCGGCCGCGGCGAGCAGCTCGAGCCGGGGGCCGTGGAAGTCCCGCAGGGCGGTGGCGGTGAGGCCGTAGCGGCCGTGGTACTCCGAGCCGTCCGCCAGCACCGCGCCGTACGGCCCGACCGAGGCCGCCACGAGCAGCTGGCGACCGGACTCCTCCACCGCCCGGTCGCGCGCCTCGCGGGCGAGCCGGACGCTGCTGACGATCAGGGCGGCGGCCTCGGTCGCAGAGAGCCCCGCGGCCACCAGGCTCGGCACGCTGGCCTGGTAGCTGGCGGTGGTGGCGACCTCGGCGCCGGCGCCGAAGTAGGCCAGGTGCACGGCGATGATCTGGGCCGGGTCGTCGCGCAGCAGCCGCGCGGTCCACAGGTCGTCGGCGAGGTCGAGGCCGCGGTCCTCCAGGGCGTTGGACATCCCGCCGTCGAGGACGAGCACGCGGTCTGACAGGTCGGGAAGCACGGCACGATCCTCGCAGGCCCGCGACATGTGAGCATGTGAGCACGCGGCCGTCAGGTGGGCGCGGGAGGAGACCTCATGCCGACCTGGCTCGAAGCCGGTTCCTGGGGGCTGCTCGCCGGCTCCGCGCTGGTGCTCGGCGCCCTGGTGGCGTGGATCCTGCCGGTCCCGCAGCGGGTGGTGGCCAGCGTGATGGCGTTCGGTGCGGGGGTCCTGATCTCGGCGCTCTCCTTCGACCTGATGGACGAGGCGGAACGCGTCGGGGGGCTCGGCCCGACGGTGCTCGGCTTCGTCGGCGGCGCGGCCGTCTACGTGGCCGCGAACGTCGCGCTGGCGCGCCGGGGAGCGCGGCACCGCAAGCGATCGTCGGGGATGATGCCCAGCGAGCAGACACAGGCGGGGAGCGGCACCGCGATCGCCGTGGGTGCCCTTCTCGACGGGATCCCCGAGTCCATGGTGCTCGGTCTCTCGCTGCTGGAGGGCGGCTCGGTCAGCGTCGCCGTCCTGGTGGCGATCTTCTTGTCCAACCTCCCCGAGGGACTTTCGAGCGCGGCCGGGATGCGCGAGAGCGGCCGGGGCGCGCGCTACGTGTTCGGGGTCTGGATCGGGGTGGCGCTGGCCAGTGGGCTGGCCGGACTCCTGGGCGTGGTGCTGCTCCAGGGCGCGTCCGGCGCGGTGATCGCGGTCATCACCGCGGTGGCCGCGGGAGCGATCCTGACCATGGTCGCGGACACGATGATCCCCGAGGCCTTCGAGAAGACCCAGCTCTACACCGGGCTGATCGCGACCCTCGGCTTCGTGGTGGCGTTCGCGATCGGCAGGCTCTGAGTGCGGGACTCACCGGCGGGTGCGGTAGCGCAGGTAGACCACGCCGCAGTCGAAGCGGCGTACGTCGAGCAGGTCGAGGCCCAGCAGCACGTCGTCGAGGAGGAACGGTGTGCCGCCGCCGACCACGACGGGGTTCAGGAACTGCTGCACCTCGTCGATGAGCTCCCCACGGAACGGGTGTGCGGCGAGCGTCGGCCCGCCGATCGAGACGTCCCGGTCCGCGGCCGCGACCAGCCGGCCGACCGACTCGGACTCGACGTCGTGGACCAACCGGGTGCGCGCCGTCGACACCACGCGCAGCGACCGCGACTAGACGACCTCGTCGGCGTCCTGCCACACCTGCGCGTAGTCGCGCTCGACCTCGCTCACGCGGGGGAAGGCCTCGACGTCCTCCCAGGCCGACATCACCTCGTAGAGCCGCCGGCCGAGGAGGTAGGTGCCGATGGGTCGTTCGAGGTCGTTGACGAAGGCGTGCACCTCGGGATCCGGGGCCGCCCAGCCGAAACCGCCGTCCGCGTCGGCGACGTAACCGTCGAGGGAGGTGATGCCGGTAGAGAGCAGGCGCGCCACGGTCCCTTCCTACCGCGCGGCGGGCGGGAGGCGCGACGGATCGGCGGCGGGCGCGTCGTACGGCGTCTCGGGGAGCTGGCCGACCTGCAGCACGCACCAGGGGCTCACGTCGAGCGTGTCGTCGAGAACCCCGGAGCGGACCTCCGACCACGCCACCCACCGGTGGTCCGCGACCTCGGCCGGGTCGGGACGCACCTCGTCGGTGGTGGTGGCGACGAAGACCGGGCAGAGCTCGTGCTCCACGGTGCCGTCGGCCATCTGCACGCGGTAGCGGAACTCCGGCAGAACCAGGGTCAGGTCCTCCAGGACCAGGCCCAGCTCCTGACCGGTACGCCGCCGCACGGCCTCGACGAACGGCTCGCCGGGGGCGGGGTGGCCGCAGCACGAGTTGGTCCACACGCCCGGCCAGGTCACCTTGTGCAGGGCCCGCCGGGTGAGCAGCAACCGCTGGTCGGCGTCGAAGACGTAGCAGGAGAAGGCCAGGTGCAGCGGGGTGTCCGGCCCGTGCACGCCGGCCTTGTCGGCCGCACCGATCGCCCGGCCGGCGTCGTCGAGGAGCACGACCTGCTCGGGGCTCGCGGGGCCGGCGTGGCTCGCGTGGGCGCTCATGCCGGGGCCGCGAGCTGGTTGACGGCGGCGTCGAAGACGACCGGCAGGGCAGCGGCCGAGCGCACCAGGTGGCGGCGCAGGCCCATCGGACGGGTGGCCGCGAGCAGCGCGTGGGTGAGCAGGTCGTGACGCCAGGTCAGCCGCCGCCAGGTGCGCTCGTAGGAGTCGGCGTCCCCGGCCGCGACGGCGGCGACCGCGGCGCGGGCCTGGGCCAGCCCGCTGGCGATGCCCTCACCGGTCAGCGCGTCGACGTAGCCGGCGGCGTCCCCGGCCAGCAGGACCCGCCCCGCCACCCGTCGACGCGAGCGCTGCCGGAGCGGCCCGGCACCCCGGGTCGGGGTGAACTCCAGACCGGCCAGCCGGCGGGCCAGCGAGGGCAGCCTGGCCAAGTGGTCCTCCAGCGGACCGCGCTGGCTGCTGAGCACGGCGACCCCGATCAGGTCGTCGGCGACCGGCGTCACGTAGGCCTCGGCCGTCGGCGACCAGTGCACCTCGACGCAGCCCGTCCACGGGGCCGTCGCCACGTGGGCGCGCAGCCCGAACCGCCGCGGTGCCCGCGAGGAGACCTCGAGGTCGAGCAGCCGCCGCACGGGGGAGTGCAGGCCGTCCGCGGCGAGCAGGTAGCGGGCCGCCTCGTCGTCGACGCGTACGTGGGTCCCGTGCTGGACGACGGTCCGGACCGGTCGCGGCTCCACCGTCACGCCCGCGGCCTCGACGGCCTCGCGCAGCGCCGCGTGCAACGTCGTACGCCGCACTCCGCGGCCGGGCCCGTGCCGGAAGTGGGCCTCGGCCACCCGGGTGCCGTCGGTGTAGCGGATGCCGTCGAGGGGGTGCCCGGCCGGGTCGACGCCCACGTCGGCCAGCAGGGACAGGGCGCCCGGCATCAGTCCCTCGCCGCAGGCCTTGTCGACCACGCCGGCCCGCGGTTCGCGGACCACGACGTCGAGGCCGGCGCGGGCGGCGTAGAGCGCCGCCACCAGGCCGACCGGTCCACCGCCGGCGATCACCAGGTCGCGCATCAGGAGGCCCCCGCCGGCAGGGTGCGCAGGGCCTGGTCCTCGACCCGGATCCGCACGGTCAGCAGCACGGCGTTGAGGACCGTGAAGACGACCGCGGTGATCCAGCCCGCGTGCACCAGCGGCAGCGCGACACCCTCCACGACGACGGCGACGTAGTTGGGGTGCCGGAGGAAGCGGTAGGGGCCACCGGTGACAGGAGCCAGGCCGGGCACCACGATCACCCGGGTGTTCCACCGTCGACCGAGGGTGGTGATGCACCACCAGCGCAGACCCTGCGAGGCCACGGCGAGGGCGAGCATCGACCACGCGAGCCCGGGTGGCACGTCGGGGCCGCGCACCCAGGCCTCGACCAGCATCCCGACGAGCAGGCCGCTGTGCAGCACCACCATGACCGGGTAGTGCCCGTCACCGGTCTCGCGGCCGCCGCGCTCCAACGACCAGGCGGCGTTGCGCCGGGAGACCACGAGCTCGGCGAGCCGCTCGAGCGCGACCAGCGCCACCACGACCGTGAAGGCGGTGAGGCTGGTCATGCCGGGGCCTCCAGCAGCACCAGCTCGAGACAGAAGCCCGGTCCCATGGCCATCAGGATCCCCTTCGAGCCAGGCGCCGGCGGGCGGTCGCGCAGGGTGTCCTCGAAGATGTGGAGCACGGAGGCCGAGGAGAGGTTGCCGATCCGGGCCAGGGAGTCCCAGGTCAGCTGGACGGCCGACCGGGGCACGTCGAGCGCCTGCTCCAGCGCCTCGATCACCTTGGGGCCGCCGGGGTGGCAGACCCACCAGCCGATGTCGGCGCGGGTCAGCCCGTGGTCGGTGAGGAACCCGTCGACGTCGCCCCGCACGTGCCGGCCGATCAGCGTGGGCACCTCCGCGTCCAGCACGATCCGCAGCCCGGAGCTGGTGACGTCCCAGCCCATCGTGCGCTCGGAGTCGGGGTAGAGCCGGCTGCGGGACGCGAGGAACCGCGGACCCGACCCCTCGTCCGGCCCGCCACGCGCGACCACGGCGGCGGCGCCGTCGGCGAAGAGACCGCTGGCGACCAGGTTGGCCATCGAGACGTCGTCGCGCTGCATGGTCAGCGAGCAGAGCTCGACGGCGACCAGCACCGCGACCTCGCCGGGGTGCCCGACCAGGTAGTCGGCCAGCCGGGCCACGCCGGCGGCGCCGGCGACGCAGCCGAGGCCCACGATCGGGATCCGCTTCACGTCAGGGCGCAGGCCGATCCGGGCCGCGATCCGGGCGTCGAGGGAGGGGACGGCGAGCCCGGTCACGGTGGTGGAGACGATCAGGTCGACGTCGGTGGGGGCGAGCCCGGCGGCGTCGAGGGCGCGCTGGACGGCATCGGAGCCGAGCCGCACCGCCTCGTCGATGAAGAGGTCGTTGGTGGCCCCGAAGTCGGTCAGGTCGCCGTACTTGTCCAGGGGCAGCACCAGGTTGCGGTGCCGGACCCCGGCGTTGGCGTGGAAACGGCGCAGCAGCAGCTCGTCGAGACGCTCGCTCGTGATCACCCGTGCGAACGCGTCGGTGATCTCCTGCTGGGGGTAGCGGAACTCCGGGACGACGCCGCGGACCGAGAGGATCTCCATAAGGCCTACTTCCGTGCCTGGGGGACGAGCCCGGCGGCGAGCCGGAACGCCAGTCGGGGGGTGATGCGGCCGTCGCCGAGACCGAGCTCGACCAGGGCGTCGAAGGCTCGCGGGTCGCCTGCCGCCGCGCGGATCCCGGCGTCGACGACCCGGGGTGACGTGCTGAGCCGCGCCGCGGCCCAGGTATGGCGCAGGTGGGTGCGCAGGAGACGCCGGGCGGCCCGGTCGTAGCCCGCCCCGGCGGCCGTGGGGTTGCCCGCCGTCAGCGCGGCGGCAGCGGCGCGAC